>NZ_CANMXD010000003.1:0-408424 GCF_947501725.1 uncultured Planococcus sp.
CGACTATGCGGCAAAAACACGCCGCTTCGTCAACGCGCCTTATGCCTGTCGGGTCTTAACGATCGCTTCCGCTTTTCGTGATGTCCAGCTTCACCGATCAGACCCTCGGGGTCATAAGTCACGTCGACTATGCGGCAAAAACACGCCGCTTCGTCAACGCGCCTTATGCCTGTCGGGTCTTAACGATCGCTTCCGCTTTTCTTGCTGTCCAGTTGCAGTGCCTAGCTCTTCGGGATGTAAGTCACTCTGGCTGTACGGCTGAAGAAACGCCGCTTCGCCAGCGCGCCTTACACCTGTCAGAGCTGAACAGGCACTTCCACTTTTCTTGGTGTCTAGCTTCAGCGCCCAGCTCTTTGGGTCATAAGCCAACCCGGCTGTGCGGCAAAGAACGCCGCTTCGCCGGTCTGTCTTATGCCCGGCAGAGCTACATGGGCGCTTCAGCTTTTCTTGCTTATGCCTGTTTCTTCTCGATATACGTTACTGCGTCGCCTACTGTAGCCATGTTCTCAGCGTCTTCGTCAGAAATTTCCATATCGAATTCATCTTCAAGTTCCATAACCAATTCCACTACGTCCAATGAATCTGCACCTAGGTCACCGGTAAATGAAGCTTCAAGTTTCACTTCGCTCTCTTCTACACCTAGACGATCCACGATTACTTTAGTTACTCTCTCTAATACTGTTGACAATGTCGTCACCTCCCCTCAAATCAGTATACAAAAAACTTTCTTACATGACCATGCCGCCATCCAGATGGAGTGTTTGGCCCGTCATATAGGACGCATCGTCAGAAGCCAGGAAGAGCGCTGCTTTCGCAACATCTTCAGGAGCTCCGAAACGTCCCAACGGAATTTGACCCAGCATAGCTTTTTGGACTTCTTCAGTCAACTGGTCCGTCATATCCGTTGTAATGAATCCAGGCGCTACAGCATTTGCCGTAATGCCCCGAGTCGCCAATTCGCGTGCTGTGGTCTTAGTCAAACCGATGACTCCAGCTTTAGACGCGACGTAGTTTGCCTGCCCTGCATTGCCCATGACGCCTACGATGGATGCGATATTGATGATCCGTCCAGCTCGTTGTTTCATCATTTGGCGCGTTACTGCTTTTGTACAGACAAAAACGCCTTTTAAATTGGTATTGATGACATCGTCCCATTCATCGTCTTTCATCCGCATCATGAGATTATCACGGGTGATTCCGGCGTTGTTCACCAAAATATCCACTGATCCGAAAGTTTTCATCGTTTCATCGACCATTGCTTTGACGGACTCAGCATCCGAAACATTGGCTTTGACCGCAATCGCTTCTCCGCCATTTCCCTGGATTTCGGCAACAACCGCCTCTGCTTTTTCCTGGCTGCCGCTGTAATTGACGACCACTTTGGCGCCGTCAGCTGCAAATTTACGGGCGATTTCCGCTCCGATTCCGCGTGATGCTCCTGTAATGATGGCTGTTTTCCCTGTCAGTTTACTCATTTCGCCAACTCCTCTACCGCTTTTTCAAATGACTCCAAGTCATAGACCGGCAAAGTTTTCACTGAGCGATCAATTTTTTTCACCAGGCCGCTTAACACTTTTCCTGGACCGATTTCAATGAATACCGTGACACCAAGATCAATCATTTCGCGGACTGACTGTTCCCACAGTACCGGTGAATACAATTGTCGAACAAGAAGATCCTGGATTTGAGTAGCGTTGGTTTCCGCTTTTGCGGTGACATTCGAGACCACCGGCACTTTCGCATCCAACAGAAAAGAATTACTTAATTCTTTCGCTAAATCCTGAGACGCTGAACGCATCAATTCAGAATGGAATGGTCCGCTGACATCAAGCGGAATTGCCCGTTTAGCACCGCGCTCTTTAGCAACCAGACAGGCTTGCTCCACTCCTGCTTTTGTTCCGGAAATGACGATTTGCCCGGGACAGTTTAGATTGGCCAACTGAACGACACTTGTTGTGTCCGTGACTTCGTTCGTCACTTTCTCCAGCTCATCACTTTCCATTCCCAAAATGGCTGCCATCGTTCCTTCTCCAGCCGGAAAAGCGGTATTCATGAACAAACCGCGTTTATGTACAATATTGACCGCCATCGGAAATTCCATCACATTTGAAGTCACTAATGCGCTGTACTCACCAAGGCTGTGCCCAGCTGTATAATCGGGTCTGATGCCCGCGCGGATCAGCCGTTCCGTAATCATCGAACTGACGGTCAACAAAGCCGGTTGGGCATGATATGTCAGTGTCAATTCTTCCTGTGGCCCTTCAAGCATCAGCTTGGACAATTTAAGATCAAGCGCCTGATCTGCACTTTCGAAAAAATTGCGGCTCGTGTCATCCGCCAAAAAGCTTTCGCCCATTCCGACTGTCTGCGATCCTTGTCCGGGATAAATAAATGCAATTTTAGTCTTCATGTAATGTCTCCTTTTTCAACGTACTGTAGATTGTGCCCGTTACATCGAACTCCACCATCGTGCGTGTTTGGCGTATGGCATTGAATAAGGCCGTAGCATTTGACGAACCATGCGCTTTGATGACAGGCGCCTTCAAGCCGAACAGTCCTGCGCCGCCATATTCGCTGTAATCCAGCATGCCTTTCAGGCCCTTGATATTGTCTTTGACCAGGAAAGCCGCCACTTTTGTCTTGGCAGAAGTCATGAAGACATCTTTGATCATCGAAAAGACATTCATTGCCGTGCCTTCAATCGTCTTCAACACCATATTTCCGGTAAAACCGTCGGTGACCACTACATCCGCCACGCCGTTCAGCAAATCACGCGATTCCACGTTGCCGATAAAATTGACCGGCGCTTCTTTCAATAAAGGAAAAGCAGCTTTCGTCAAATCATTGCCTTTTTTCTCTTCTGTTCCGATATTCAGTAAACCGACTGTCGGATTTTGTATGCCGCGGACTTTCTCAGCATAGATGCTTCCCATGACGGCATATTGCACAAGATGTTCCGGCCGTGCTTCTGCATTGGCGCCCATATCCAGCATGACGAATCCTTTTCCGTCGATGGTCGGCAATGTTGGAGCAAGTGCCGGCCGGTCCACGCCTTCAATGCGGCCTACGATGAACAGACCTGCTGACATAAGCGCTCCTGTGTTGCCTGCAGAAACACAGGCATCTGCTTGGCCATCTTTTACCGACTGTGCCATACGAACCATGGAAGCGTCTTTTTTCCGTTTCA
Source organism: uncultured Planococcus sp. (assembly GCF_947501725.1). Classification (NCBI taxonomy): domain Bacteria; kingdom Bacillati; phylum Bacillota; class Bacilli; order Caryophanales; family Caryophanaceae; genus Planococcus; species uncultured Planococcus sp. The sequence continues at coordinate 3,188 of NZ_CANMXD010000003.1, forward strand.
CTGAACGGACAGGATCATCTTCCGATTCAATCACTTCTTCACAATGGACGATTGTCAGGCGTTCATGTTCCTTCAGGAATTCCTGCATCTTCTCCTGATGGCCAAAAAGTTGGATTTCGATATCCGAAAATTCCTCCAAAGCTTTATAGACCCCTGCGATGATTTCCTTTGGGGCGTTGTCTCCCCCCATTGCATCTACAGCTATTTTCATTTTTCGTCACCTTCACTTTGCTCTGTCATTCGGTACATTTCAAATGTGCCGATAAAAACCGTCTGTTGTTCGACAGAAGATACCACTTTCACAAACGCCCTGTTTTTTTCAGGCTGGCTCTCGATCACTTCCGCTTTTGCAACAACACGCTGTCCTGCTGTTACCGGACGCAGAAACTGCAGCTCCGATTTCACGGTAAGTGCTAACTCCTCATTCATCACAGCTACTGCCAAAGAATTGGCTTGTGCAAATAAATGATGGCCTCTGGCAATCTGATTGCGCTGAAAAACATGCTCCGGTTTTACATCGAAAATTGAAATCGCTTTGTTATCCAGTTCAATATCGATAATCTCTCCGATCACTTCATCGATCGGCAAAGATTTTACTTCATCTTCAAATGTCTTCACGGCTACGTGTTTGATGCGTTCCCGCAATTCCGGAATGGCAAGCTCCATCCGATCTAAGCGGATCGTCTGAACACTGACATCAAATTCCACCGACAGTTCTTCATCCGTCACAAATGGATTATCTTTTATAGAGTCTTTCAACGCCTGTTGCCGTTGTTTTTTAGGTCTTCTCACTATGTCACCGCCCGCTATTAGCACTTGGTACTAACATCAGTATATAAATAACAAAAAAAGAATGCAAGGAAAATCATGATCCCTGCATCCTTAATCCAATCTGCCACCGGACAATACACCTGATTGCTCTATTTGCTGCCGCAGACAACGCATTTCTTCAGCATGCCAGAATTCTTCGCTGCCGATCAATTTCTCAGCGTCTTTCCTGGCTGTTTCAAGCGCCCGGTAATCATGGACCAAATCAGCCATTTTAAATTCCGGGATTCCGCTTTGCTTACGGCCGAAAAAGTCACCCGGGCCTCTCAGCTGCAGATCCTTCTCCGCCAGCACGAAACCGTCATTGGTTTCGGTCATGGTGGTCATCCGCTCTTTTCCAATTTCTGTTTTCGGATCCGCCAGCAGCACACAATAGGACTGTTCGCTGCCCCGTCCGACACGTCCCCGCAACTGGTGCAACTGGGACAAGCCAAAACGCTCAGCATCATAGATCAGCATAAACGAAGCATTCGGCACGTTGACGCCGACCTCTACAACCGTCGTTGACACCAATACATCGATCTTGCCTTCTGTGAACTCACGCATCGTCTGTTCTTTTTCATCTGAATGCAGACGGCCATGCATCAAACCGACCGTAAACCGATCCTTGAAATACATTGCAAGCTGCTGAAATAGGTCCACTGCGTTCTGATAATCGAGTTTATCCGATTCTTCTATCAGCGGACAGATGACGTAAGCTTGCCGTCCAGCCGACAACTCTTTTTCCATACGGCCGACAATTTTTCCGAACATATCTTTTTTCATCCAGTAGGTTTCAATTTCTTTCCGGCCAACCGGCATCTCATCGATGACGGACACGTCCATTTCCCCGAAGGCAGAAATCGCCAAGGTCCGTGGAATCGGCGTCGCCGTCATAAACAGCACGTCGGGATTATAGCCCTTGTCTTTCAGCACACGCCGTTGATCCACCCCAAAACGATGCTGCTCGTCCGTAATGACGAGCCCCAGTTTATGGAACTGCACTTCGGGTTGGATCAACGCATGGGTGCCGATCAACAGGTCAATTTCTCCAGCAGCCAACTGCTGGAGGATCAATTGCCGCCTTTTCCCTTTAACAGAACCTGTCAACAGCGCGATATTCAAGGAAAATGGCCGGAACCACTGTTCCAATGTATTAGCATGCTGTTCAGCCAGTATTTCAGTCGGTGCCATTAAGGCGCCCTGAAGTCCCGCGGTGTGGGCTGCGTATAACGCAATTGCCGCCACCACCGTTTTACCGGAACCTACATCCCCTTGCAGCAGGCGGTTCATGCGGAACGGCTCTTTCATGTCTTTACAGATTTCATTGACCACACGTTTTTGCGCCGCTGTCAAATCGAAAGGCAGATCTTCAATGAAAGCCTTCAAGCGATTCAGGTCATAGTCGATGAAAGAGCCGCCTTCTTCCTCACGGTTTTTTTTGCGCAGCGCCTGCATCTTCAACTGAAACATCAACAATTCTTCATAGACAAAACGCCGGCGTGCTTGTTTGACCGCTTCACCGTCCGGAGGAAAGTGAACCCATTCCAAGGCATCTTGAATCGGAGCCAGTTGATAGGCTTCAACGAAACTTGTCGGCAGGCAATCTTCTATATCTTCTTTCGCAAGATCAAGTGCCTGCCGCATCAGTTTACGGAAAGTTTTTTGATGGATGCTGCCTTTCAGGCTGTAGACGGGTTCAAAATCCGCTCCATCGGTACGCGGACCGATGGAATGGCTGGATACGGTAATCACTTGACGTCCGCGGTCCCATTTTCCGGTTAAAGTGATGATTTCACCCAAATGCAATTTGGCTTTTACATAAGGCTGGTTGAAGAAGATCGCTTTGACCAGATGGCGGCCTACCAATACACGAACTTGAGTTCGTGATTTTTTCTTGCCTAAAAAAAGGACGGAAGGCTCGCTTTCAACCCTTCCCTCCACGGTAACGCGTTCATTATGAGGCGTGTCCGCCAAATCTTTCAGTTGAAAGTCTTCATGGCGATACGGAAATGTCATGATCAAGTCATGGATGGTTTCGATTTTCATTTCCTGCAAGGTTTCTGCGGCTTGCTTGCCTACCCCTTTTAATGTGGCGACAGAATCTCTACTGCCCACTTCCGACAACTGCTCCCCCGAAAATTTTGGACTCGAGCCATTTTCCGGTAGGAGTTGCGGCAAGTCCGCCTTTTGCGGTTTCCCTCAACGCACTCGGCATGGATTGGCCGATTTCAAACATCGCACCGATGACTTCGTCACACGGGATGCGGCTGGTGACACCGGCTAACGCCATGTCCGCAGCCACTACTGCATTGGCTGCTCCCATCGCATTGCGCTTCACACATGGCACTTCCACTAATCCCGCCACTGGATCGCAGACCAGGCCAAGCATATTCTTCATCGTAATTGCAAATGCTTCCGAACTTTGCTGCGGTGTGCCGCCGGCCATTTCAATAATAGCTGCTGACGCCATTCCTGCAGCTGAACCCACTTCTGCCTGGCAACCGCCGGCAGCTCCTGAAATCGATGCGTTATTTGCCACAACGAACCCGAAAGCTCCTGCCGTGAATAGATAACGGATCATTTGCTCTCTTGTCGGATTCAATTTATTCTGCACAGCAAATAATGTGCCTGGCACAACTCCAGCAGATCCTGCTGTCGGTGTCGCACAGATGGTGCCCATTGCTGCGTTGACTTCATTAGTCGCCACCGCTTTGCTGACTGCGTCAATCAACAGATCTCCGGACAGTGTATTGCCTTTTTCACGATAAGCCTGCAACAGCACGGCATCGCCGCCTGTCAGACCGGAAACTGAATGTACACCTTTCAGTCCTTTTTCCACAGCCTCTTCCATGACCGTCAAATTCCGGTCCATCTGAATCATGATATCTTCACGCGAACGGTCCGTCATGAGCATTTCCTGCTCTATCATGATTTCTGAAATCAGCTTCTGCTCTTTTTCAGCCCGTTCAACCAATTCTCTAACATTACGGAATAAAGCTTCCATTGTTATAACCCTCCAGTTTAATCGGCGATTCTTGTCACCTGCGTGATATTCGGAAGTTCCGTCAATTCATCCATCACTTCTTTATCCACATTTTGGTCCACTTCGATGACCATCAGCGCCATATGTCCTTTTTCTTTGCGGGACACTTCCATATGTCCGATATTGATATCATATTTGTATAGGCAGTTCGCGACATTCGCGATGCAGCCTGAACGGTCTTCATGGACGACGAGAATGGCCGGGTGATTACCCGACAGGCGAAGCGGGAAACCATTCAGCTCTGTAATTTCGATTTTTCCGCCGCCAATCGAAATGCCCATCATCGACATCTCGGATTCTTGGTCCCCAATGACGATGCGCGCTGTATTCGGATGGTCGACATGCCCCGTTTCAGGAATGAATTCATAGGACATCCCTGCTTTTTGCGCTTCCTCAAACGAGGTTTTGATGCGTTCATCAAAGGTATCGTAATCTAATAAGCCTCCAATGATGGCGACATCCGTGCTATGCCCTTTATAAGTCTCCGCGAATGAACCATAAAGATGTACTCTTGCCCATTCCGGCTGTCTACCAAATAAATCCCTCGCTACTCTTCCGATGCGGGCTGCTCCCGCAGTATGCGAAGAAGATGGTCCGATCATGACTGGACCGATTATATCAAAAACAGATTTGAACTTCATGGCTCAAACCCCTCACTTTCGGTTACGTATACCAATAGTTTACATGATTTCGGCATATTAAACAAAAATAAAAAAGCGCATACATTCGTATGCGCCTCAACTGTAATTTCAGACTGTTCATTTGAGGATAAAAACTATTCTACAGCAAGTATAAATGGATACAAAGGCTGCTTGCCGTTATGGATTTCGACTTCAACTTCGCTGTTGAGCGATTCGATGAATTCACCCAGTTTTTCAGCATCCGCCTCTGTAACGTCTTCTCCAAACAGGATCGTCACGATTTCGGCTTCACTGTCCACTAGTTTTCTAGCCAGCTCTTCTGTAACTCGTTCCAGGCTGCTGTCAGAGACAACGATCTTGCCTTCGGAAATACCCATGAAGTCATCTTTTTTGATGCCGACTCCATCGATTGATGTATCACGGACCGCAAATGTCACTGAACCTGACTTCACGTGTTTTGAAGCACTCGCCATGGCACTTTGATTGTCCTCCACGGATGCGCCAGGATTAAAAGCCAGCAATGCTGACATGCCTTGGGGCACATCTTTCGTCGGCACAACAGCCGCTTCGATATCCAAAAGTTCAGCTGCCTGTTCTGCAGCCATGATGATGTTTTTATTGTTCGGCAAAATCAGTACACGTTCCGCACCGATCGACTTGACCGCATTGACGATATCTTCCGTCGAAGGGTTCATGGTCTGTCCGCCTTCGATGACATACGATGCGCCGATGCTGCGAAGCAATTCAGCGATTCCTTCGCCCATTGCAACCGTCACGACGGCATAAGGGTGCACGGCTTCTTGTTTTGGCGCATTTTTTTGGAAGTCTTCGCCGACAATATCGATATGCTGCTGGCGCATATTTTCTATTTTCATGCTGATCAAGCTTCCGTAGTCCTGGCCATATGTAAGCACTTTTCCTGGCTCTTCCGAATGGATATGGATCTTCGCAATCTCGTCGTCCGCGATGACCAGCAACGAATCCCCATACTCACTCAAATCAGAACGGAATAAAGCTTCGTTAAACTCTTTTTTGCCATCTTCGAACTTCACCATGAACTCCGTGCAATAACCGAATTCAATATCGGCCGTATCCATAAAACTGGCGATGTTCTTGTGATGTTCTGCACTGACCAGATCCGTCATTGAATTGTGTGCGTGTTTCTCTGGAAGCTCTTCACCTTTCAATGAAGCCAGAAAACCTTCATAGACATAAACAAGGCCTTGTCCACCACTGTCGACGACACCCACTTCTTTTAGGACAGGCAAAAGATCTGGCGTCCGCTCCAAAGAAGCTTTTGCTTCTGTGACGACAGCTTCGAACCAAACGATGATGTCCTCTTCCGTTTTTGACGCTTCCATGCCTTTGGCAGCTGCATCTTTTGCGACTGTCAAGATTGTCCCTTCAACCGGTTTCATGACCGCTTTATAAGCTGTTTCGACACCATGCTGTAGAGCTTCTGCAAACTTAAGCGCTGTCAATTCCGGCTCTGACGCGATGTATTTGCCGAAGCCTCTGAATAGCTGTGAAAGAATAACGCCCGAATTTCCGCGTGCCCCCATCAACAGCCCTTTGGAAAGAGCGCTCGCCGTCTTGCCGATATGCTCTTCTGCTTGAGCGGTTGTTTCTTTCGCTCCAGAAGTCATCGATAAATTCATATTTGTTCCCGTATCACCATCAGGGACCGGGAAAACATTTAGTGCATCTACATAATCCGCATTTTGAAAAAGATGATGGGACCCCATCTGTACCATTTCCGCGAACTTCACTCCGTTTAATGACTTCATAACCGTTTCTTCCTCCTCCTACGGGTTCGTTACACGAACTCCCTGGACAAAAATGTTTACCGCTTTAACTGACATACCCAACGTTTTGTTAATCGTGTATTTTACTTTGGACTGGACTTGATAAGCCACTTCGGAAATTTTCGTTCCATAGCTGATGATGACATACATGTCTACAACCAAATCTTCATCTTCCTGGCGCACAAGAACTCCTTTGGCGAAGTTTTCTTTGCGAAGGATATCTGTCAGGCCGTCGCGTATTTGATGTTTCGTTGCCATACCTACAATACCATAGCATTCAATTGCGGCACCGCCTGCTATTTGAGCAATTACATCATTGGAAATATCGATTTGACCATATTCGTTCTTTAATTCAATCGACATTGAAATTCCTCCTTGAGTCCTATTTCACTCTTTTCATTCTACCTTAAACCTTTATAGAAGAAAAGCCGCCGTTTGGGGGTGTAAAGGTTTTTTTCTTTAAACACCTCCAAATATAGTTGCAAACCCAATATGTCTGTGGTAAATTATTAAAGTATGTGAAACGAAAAACGAACTGGAATTCTATTATAATTTTCAGCTTCACTTGTGAGGAGGGACTTACATGCCTAAAGTATGTGCAATTAGTGGACGTAAAGCTCGTGCGGGAAATGCCCGTTCGCACGCAATGAATTCGACAAAACGTACATGGGGAGCAAACCTTCAAAAAGTTCGCATCCTTGTAGACGGCAAGCCGAAACGTGTATGGGTTTCTGCAAGAGCAATGAAATCAGGAAAAGTTGAGCGCGTATAATCGCTCATCGATAATGCCGGCGCTGATCTAATCAGCCCGGCATTTTTTCGTTGCCTAAAGAAGAACATGCACAGGTTGATTCAACTAAAATAGAAACAGGCAACGAAAAGATTCATCTTCTCGTTGCCTGTTTTTATTTACTCTAAGGAAGCTTTTGAGCGTCTGAACTTTCCACCATGAGGCACTGGCCGCTTTGAATGGCCACACTTCCACTTCCCAGAAGCTCATTGCTGACAAAGCGTGTCGTACCGAAAGGGATGGCTTCATTTGTGACAGGGTATTTAAATCCAGTCAAGGTCAACCCTTTTATCTCTTCAGCAAAAGGATAAAAGGATACGTAGCGGTAATGCGGATCCTTTTTAACGGCATGCGTGCCTGGACTCAGGAAACGGATGCGGTTCTGGTTATTCAACAGGACAAAACGGGTGGCGGGATATTCCTGCTGGTACTGATACACGATATGCAAAGCGCTCATATAATGGTCCAGCCGCCCACCTGTCACTCCGGCCAATATGACCTGATCCGGCTGATGTGACATCGCCACCTCAAGCCCCAGCTCTGTATCGGACTGTTCTTTTTCTGAGGGGGAGCGTGCCATTTCAGGAAATATCGCCAGTATCTTCTCATAATCTTCAGCTGTCACCGAGTCGAAATCACCGACCGCTGCCGTTGGATGAATCCCTTTTTCCAACAGGACGAGCGTCCCGGAATCGATTCCGATATAGAGGGCTTCCGGAAAAAAAGAGAAATCCGGCAGTTCACCTGCCGGACCTCCTGCGATTAGAATGACGTTCACGAAATCGCCTCTTCTCCTGCTTTCCTGATTGCCTGGAGCGCTTGCGTCCGGTCTTTTTTACTGTAGATGGCTGAACCTGCTACAAAGACGGTCGCTCCCGCTTCTGCACACGGTATGATAGTTTCTTCATTGATGCCGCCATCAATTTCAATTTCGATGGACAGGCCCTTCTCCTTGATGATGTCAGACAGTTGTTTCACTTTCGGTACAACCGAATGGATGAATTTTTGTCCGCCGAAGCCTGGATTAACGGTCATGAACAGGACCAGATCGATATCTTCAAGTACATGCTGAATCGTTTCGATCGGTGTATGCGGGTTCAAGACGACACCCGGCTTGACACCAAGCGACCGGATCAATTGGATGGTCCGGTGCAAATGAGGGCAGGCCTCTACATGGACGGTGATGAAGTCAGCGCCGGCTTTTGCAAACTCTTCAATGTATTGATCCGGGTTTTCGATCATCAGATGGACATCCATCGGCAATTTGGTTAATGGCCGGATCGCATTTAAGACAATCGGCCCGAATGAAATATTCGGCACGAAATGGCCGTCCATGACATCGACATGGATCCAATCCGCTCCTGCTTTCTCCACTTCTAAAACTTCTTCTCCAAGTTTCGCGAAATCTGCTGCTAAAATAGACGGTGCAATTTTAATCATTTGAATACCTCGGCTTTCGGCTCATGATTTCTTCTAGAAATTTCAGGTAATGCTTGTAACGGTAATCCGGTATTTCTTTTGCCTCGACGGCAGCTTTGATGGCGCATTTCGGTTCATTCATATGCAGGCACTCACGGAATTTGCAGGCATTGGAGCGTGAAGCGAATTCCGGAAAACAGGCGGAAAGTTCTTCCCGCTCCATCGTTTCAAAGTCAAACGAACTGAAGCCTGGCGTGTCGGCCAACAAGCCGGCGTTCACGGCAATCAGTTCCACATGCCGCGTCGTATGCTTGCCTCGGTTCAACGCTTTGGAGATATCGTCCGTCTTCAGCTCCAATGACGGCAGGATGGTATTCAGCAAAGTCGACTTGCCGACTCCGGATTGGCCTGCCAACACACTGATTTTGCCTTCAAGAACTGGCATCAGACGGTCTTTTAAAGCTGGATCATCAATGAAAGTCGGAATCACTTCGTAACCGATTTTTTCATAATCTTCTATATAGTGTTGAATTTTTTCTTTCTCCGACTCTTCCAATAGATCCATTTTTGTCAGACAGATGATCGGTTGAATCGAATTAGATTCGATCGCCGTTAAAAATCGATCCAATAACAAGGGATGAAAATCAGGCTGCTTGGCTGAAAATACCAGAATTGCCTGATCAACATTCGTAATTGGCGGACGCACCAATTCGTTCTTCCGTTCATAGACGTGCAGGATCGTTCCTTCCAGGTCATTATCGGCTTTATAATCGACGTAATCCCCGACCAAAGGTGTAATTTGGCGATTCCGGAAAACTCCGCGCCCACGGCATTGAATGTAACGTTCACCATCTTCATCCAATACATAATAAAATCCGCTCAATGCTTTTCTGATTTGACCTTTCGGCATCTTTTCATTCCTTTCGCTGCTGTTTTTATTCGACGTTCGAGTATTCAAAAGTCTCTTCGAGTATCACGGTCGAATCACGGACTATCCGATAAGAGGCACTTTCACCTTCAGCTATCTGCAATTCAATGCGATGGGACTGATCCTCAGTTATTGTAAACTCCTCAAACGGCTCCACCATGGTCTGGGTATTGTCCTGAATATAAACCTGGACGGTTTGCTCAACCGGCTCTTCGCCTTCTGCCGCAGGTTCAGCCGGTTCATAAGGAATCTCCACTGTATGGATGTAGGTCTTCATCGGCTGTTCTGCCTCGCCTGATGACAGGACCACTTCAATTGTGCTGCGGGCTTCCAGTTGTTCGCCTGCAGCAGGGGTCTGTGACATGACTCGGCCGGCCTCGACTTCATCCGACGCCTGTTCTGAGACAATGCGGATATTAAAGCCGGAAGAACGGGCATATTCATTAAGGTTCTCTTCAGTGAACCCGGCTAAATCCTCCACATTGCGCATGTCTCTCCCTTTGCTCACAATAAATTCCACATCCGTTTCACTGACGATCACTTCTTCTCCAGCTGCCGGTTCCTGGTTTAGGATGGTTCCCACCGGTTCTTCAGAAAATTCTTCTGTCGGTTCCACCGATGCGAAATTCTCATCTTTCAAAGCTTCTGTGGCCTCTTCGAGCGTATCTCCGACAAAATCGGCCATTTCTGCTCTTTCTTTCCCCATACTGACGAACAATTGCACTTCTGTTTCACGGTCCCGCATTTTGCCGGCTTCCGGAATTGTTCGGATAATGTGATTTGCTTCTACTTCTTCCGAATATTCATCGGTTTCTTCACCGGCAATAAAGCCGGCGGCCTGCAATTCTTCCACCGCTTCGTTATGCTCCATCTCTGAAACATCCGGTACAGCGACTTGCCTCGGTTCAAACAGGCCAGGAAAAGCGATTGCCAGAACCAATCCGCCAATCAGCAGGAAAGCTAACACGCCCAAAATCCAAGGCCATTTCTTTTTCTTCTTTTTTTCAGGAGCTGGCTGTTCTTTTTTCATTTCATTCAACGGCAATGGCATCGTTTTTGTATCTGCCACGCTGGTATAAGCCGCGGGGTCTTTAATTGCCGGCATAGCCCGCGTCTCGTCCTGGTCAACAGGAACCGTGAATTTCGGTTCATTCAACCGTTCCGGCAATAAAACGGTAGCAAGATCTTCTTCCATTTCATCTGCGGACTGGTAGCGATGCTGTATATTTTTTGCAGTCGCTTTCAAGACGACATTTTCAAGGCTTTGCGGCAGATCGGGTACTGTGTCCCGCAAAGAAGGGGTTTCCGTCTGAAGATGCTTCAAGGCAATCGATACCGCCGACTCGCCGGAAAACGGCAGTTTCCCTGTAATCAATTCGTACATGACGATTCCGAGTGAATAGATATCGGATTTTTTATTGGCGGTACCGCCCCGCGCCTGCTCTGGCGATAAATAATGGACAGTTCCCAGCACGGAATTCGTCTGGGTATAGGATGTTGCACTTAAAGCCATTGCAATACCGAAATCGGAAATTTTCACATTGCCTTCCGCATCCATCAAAATATTCTGCGGCTTGATGTCCCGGTGGACAATCTGGTTATGGTGGGCATGTGCCAATGCCGATGCCAATTGCTTCATAATCTCGACAGCCCGTTCAGGGGATACAGGTGAATGGTCGATTATGTAATCCTTCAAGGTTTTTCCTGGAACATATTCCATCACCAAGTAATGCACTGAACCATCTTCGCCCACATCAAAAATATTGACGATGTTCGGATGCGCCAAGCTGGTGGTGGACAGAGCCTCTCTTTGGAAACGCCTCCGCAGCTCTTCTTCATTTGAAAAATCATAACGGAGGATTTTGATGGCGATGTCCCGATCCAAAATCATATCATGTGCCAAATACACATTGGACATTCCGCCGCCGCCGATCAACTCTTTGATTTTATAGCGGCCATTGATGCTTTTACCGATCAGCATGTTTATACCTCCTCATCCACAGAGGACAGAAGAATCAATGAAATATTATCTTCTCCCCCAAGATCATTGGCCAAGGTTACCAGTTCCTGCCCTTTTTGGGACAAGGGAACTGCAGATCGGACGATGGAGGCAAGTTCTTCTTTCGAAATCTTATTGCTTAAGCCATCTGAACAAATCAAGAGGTACGCAGCTTCACCGAATGAGAAATCAATCATTTCCCTTTCGATCTCAGCTTCAGTGCCAAGCGCCCGGACGATCCAGTTTTTCTTCGGATGTTCTTCGGCTTCTTCCTGGCTGATTTCCCCGCTGTCCACCAACACATTGACATAGGAATGATCCCGAGTAATCTGTTCGATCGATTCATTGATTAGGTAGGCACGGCTGTCGCCGATATGGCATAAAATGCCTTCATTGCCCTCAATCAATGCAGCAATCAGCGTGGTTCCCATACCTTTGCATTCCAGATTCTCCACCGAGTGGTCATACACCGAGCGGTTAATCATCTGTACGCGGTCGGAAAGCCATTTTTTCTTGTGATCGCGTGTTGAAAATGCCTCTTCCCCGTCTTCCAAAAAATAGCTGCTCAGTTGGTCGACAGTCATTCTGCTGGCGACATCTCCAGCTTTGTGTCCACCCATCCCATCCGCCACTATAGCGAGGATGAGTCCGTTCGGACGTTTTAGTACGGCTACGCTGTCTTCATTCACTTCACGAATTTTGCCTGTATCACTTTCAACCACATACTGAAACAATTCATGACACCCCGATTCTAATCTTTTCCTGCTTTAAGCAGTTGCTGTCTTTTGGGTCTTTTTGAAAGCCGCAATGAAAAAGCCATCGCTTCCGTAATCCTGTGGGAATACCTGGACAAATCCTGTATGTTTGATGCCCATGGCCGCCGGCAAAGCCGCCTGAATTTTTTCCATTTCAGGATGCTCTTTCAAGAACCGTTCAGCCGTGCCTCTGTTTTCGACTGCATCCACTGTGCAGGTACTGTAGACAAGAATGCCATCTTCTTTCAATAAACGGGCTGCCTGGTCCAGCAATTCAATTTGGATTTCCTGCAAACGTGCAAAATCCTCTTCTTTTTTCGTATATTTGATATCGGGTTTCCGCTTGATGACACCCAATCCACTACAAGGTGCATCCACAAGAATGCGGTCGAATTTCTCTTCACCGAAGCGCTCAACGCTTTGTTTGCCGTCGCCCACTACAGTTTCGATGACCGTATGGCCCAAACGCTCGGCCGTTTCATCAATCAGCTTCACTTTATGCTGATGCAGGTCAAGTGCATAAAGCGTCCCGCTATTGTTCATCTTTTCAGCGATATGAGTGGTTTTCCCGCCCGGTGCTGCACACATGTCGAGCACCGTCATGTCAGGTTCGACCTGCAGTGCATATGCTGGCAGCATCGAGCTTTCATCCTGTATCGTGATAAAGCCTTTTTCGAATGTCGCCGTTCGTGCAGGCTGTCCATTTGTGACGATCAGACATTCCGGAATCAATTTACTCGGTACCGCTTCCAACTCTTCGGACTCGAGCATTTCAATCACTTCTTCGACAGTTGCACGTGCCGTATTGACCCGCACGGTCTGCGAAGGTGTCTTGTTGTTTTCCAACGCCATTTCACGTGTTTTCTCCAAGCCGAACTGTTCTGCCCAGCGTTTGATCATCCAAATCGGATGGCTCGTTTCAATGGAAATTTTTTCATATGGATCGCTGATCGTATTGAACGAACGGACGCCATTGCGCTGCACTGAACGCAGCACGCCGTTGACGACAGAAGCGACGCCGCCATGCCCACGGCGTTTAGCGATTTCCACCGCTTCATGGACGACTGCATGTGCCGGGATCCGGTCAAGGTAAACGATTTGATACAGGGACAATCTCAGCAAGGTTTTGACCCATGGCTCGATTTTCCCTTTCAAATACGGTTCCAGGTAGTAATCCAGTGTCATTTGATGCTGTAGCGTGCCGTATGTGATTTCCGTCAGTAAGCCTCTGTTTTTTGCTGCAATGCCATAGCTTTCGATGGTTTGGTGAAGCAATAGGTTGCTGTAGGCCTGTTTGTTTTCAACTGCCCACAGAATCGAGAATGCGGCGTCGCGGACATTGCCTTGAAGTTTTTTGTTTTTCATTCGAATAGATCTCCTGCCTGGATTTTAGGTCCTTTTAAGTACTCTTTTGCTGTCATGCGTTTTTTCCCGGAAGGCTGCAGTTCAGTGATGGCCAAAACGCCTTCGCCAGTCTGTACCAATATGGAATCATCAGTCAGTCCGACCACTTGGCCTGCTTGGCCGCTTGCAGTCGACGAATTTTTCTCCGTCCACCAGATTTTCATATTGCCGCCATTGAAAGTCGTATAGGCGACCGGCCACGGATGGAGCCCGCGAACCTGATTGTAGATGGCTGCGGATGGTTTCGACCAATCGATCCGCTCCTGCTCACGTGAAATATTGCGCGCATAGGTGACTTTCTGTTCGTCCTGGGGAATGCGTTCATTCGTACCCGCAATAATCGATGGCAAGGTTTCCTTCAGAAGATCACGCCCCGCAACGCTCAATTTATCGAACATGCTGCCCGTGTGATCCTGCTCTTCGATCGGCACGGTCACCTGCGTTATGATGTCTCCTGCATCCAGACGGTCCACCATATACATGATCGTGACGCCGGTTTCTTTTTGGCCGTCCATAATGGCCTGATGGATCGGTGCGCCTCCACGGTATGCCGGAAGCAGCGATGCGTGGACATTGATGGCACCAAGTTTGGGCGCTTCAAGCAACTCGCTCGGCAAAATCTGACCAAAAGCTGCTGTGACAATCAAATCTGCATCCAGATCGAGTACGTGCTGAAGTTCTTCCGGATTTTTCAGTTTTTCCGGCTGGTACACCGGCAATCCAAGACGCATCGCCTCTTCTTTCACCGGTGTCGCCGTCATCACTTTTTTGCGTCCGACAGGCCGATCCGGCTGTGTCACGACGGAGATGACTTCGTAGCCTTCTTCGACGAGCATGCGCAGAATCGGTGCCGAAAAGGCAGGTGTCCCCATGAATATGATTTTGGTCAAACCTGTTCCTCCTCTTCTTCCTGCCGGCGGATCATTTCATCTAATTCTTCCTGCGTGACGTATTTAGTGATTTTGCTGGTGAACAGGATGCCATCCAAATGATCCATTTCATGCTGGATCGCGCGGGCTTCGTAGCCTTCCGCTTCCAGCTCGTACCAAGAACCGTCGCGCTCCTGCGCTTTGATTTTGATATGGTCATAGCGCTCTACTTCGCCGAATATTCCCGGGAAGCTCAAGCAGCCTTCAATATCCGTTTCTGCACCTTCAAACAGCACCAATTCCGGATTGATCATTTCAATCGGCTCCTGGCCTTCACGGAAATCCACGATAGCGGCACGGACTGCCACCCCCACTTGAGGTGCGGCAATGCCGACGCCATCCGATTCAATCATCGTTTCATGCATATCGTCCAAAAGAACCGCTAAGTTCTTATCAAAAGTCGTGACAGGCTGACATTTCGTCTCCAATACTTCGTTCGGGTGCTTTATTACCATTCGAATTGACATATTCATTTCCTCTTTTCTGTTACATGACCGAAGTTGGATTCATATCAATCGACAGCGTGGCTCCTTTTTTCAGCCATTCCGTCCGATGGATTTTGATCAATTGCTGCATGGTATCGGTCAGTTTCGGTTCTTTTTTGTATTTTATCAAACATTGATAGCGATATCTATTGTTGACACGGGCGATCAGCGAGGCGGAAGGCCCGATGATCAAGGTGTTTGGAGACAAGTGATTCTTCAGGTAACGGACCGTTTGATCCGCATATTCCGCTACTGTCATCAAATCTTCATGGGTAAACTGGATGTTGACCACGTAATAATACGGCGGGTAGCCGCTTGCTCTGCGCATGGCCATTTCCTGTTCATAGAAAGGTTCATACAATTGGTCTTTTGCCAACGTAATGGCGTAATGTTCGGGTGTATACGACTGGACAAAAACTGTGCCGGGGAGAATATCCCTTCCAGCCCTGCCGCTGACTTGTGTCAGCAGCTGATAGGTTTTTTCCGCTGCGCGGAAATCGGGCAAGTGCAGGGTCGTATCCGCCGACAGCACGCCGACTAAGGTGATGTTCGGAAAATCCAGTCCTTTGGCGATCATTTGAGTGCCCAGCAGGATATCTGCCTTTCCTTCACCGAAAGCGGAAAGGATTTTCTCATGGGCGCCTTTATTGCGGGTCGTGTCGACATCCATCCGCAGAACCCGTGCTTCCGGCACCACTTTCGCCAGCTCTTCTTCGACCTTCTGTGTACCGGTTCCGAAAAACCGGATATGCTCACTTTCACATTCCGGACAGGTTTTCGGTACACGTTCATCGTAGCCGCAATAATGGCATTTCATCGTTTCACTCGACCGGTGATACGTTAGGGAAATATCGCAGTTCGGACATTGCATGACGGTTCCGCAATCACGGCATAGCACAAACGACGAATAGCCCCGTTTATTGAGGAACAGAACGGTTTGCTGTTTTTTCTCCAAGCGGTCTCGGATAGCCTCCGCCAATTGCAGCGAAAACATGGAGCGGTTGCCGGTTCGCAGCTCTTCCCGCATATCGACGATATGAACCTCTGGCAAAGGCTGGTTTTTTGCCCGTTTTTCCAGCACCAACAATTCATAGACGCCTTTTTGTGCACGTGCATACGACTCCAGCGAAGGTGTCGCGCTGCCCAGAATAACCGGGCAATTATGGTACTCACTGCGCCAAATAGCCATGTCACGGGCATGATAGCGAGGAGAGTCGTCCTGTTTGTAGCTCGATTCATGCTCTTCATCGAGGATGATCAATCCCAGGTTCTGAAACGGCGCAAAAATGGCCGAACGGGCCCCGACAACGACTTTCACTTCTGCCCGTTGGATTTTTCGCCATTCATCGTATTTTTCGCCAGCCGATAATCCACTGTGGAGAACCGCGACCTGGTCTCCAAAACGCTCTTTAAAGCGAATGGTCATTTGGGGTGTCAACGAAATTTCCGGCACCAGCATGATCGCTTCTTTGCCCTGCTTCAGCACCTGATCGATCGTCTGCAGGTAGATTTCCGTTTTTCCGCTGCCCGTGATGCCATGCAACAGGAACGTTTTCGGTGTGTTCAGCGCGCTTTCAATCGAATCAAAAGCGATTTGTTGTGCTCCTGTCAGTTCCAGAGAGGACTTTTGCTCAATCGCTGTCAGCAATTGCGGATCCCGGTAGGATTCCATATTGGAAATCTGTGCCGCTCCTTTTTCCACTAAACTGTAAATCGTCGGCAGTGATACAGCTGCTTCTTTCTGAAGCTGCGAAGATTCGATTGAACGGCCCGAATTTTCCAGGAAAAATTCCATCAGCTTGAACTGCTGCTTGGCGTTGGCTCGAATTTCAATCGCCTCCAACTGTTCGGTGCTGTCAGCGATATGGATCATACGGACTTTTTTCACAGCAGTCTGCTGCTGGATATCAGTATCAGCAAGAATCGTGCCTTTTTCCATTTCCTTCTTCAACAAGCCGTAGACATCCACTGCATCCTGCAGCCGAATAAAGGATCGTTTTTCAAAATATGGACGCAAGGGGGCAGCGATTTCTTCAAGCGGTGCGTTCAGCACAAAGCGTTTTTCGTATTTTGCACGCAATGCTGCCGGCACCATGACCTGCAGCGCGTCGATTTCAAAGCACACTGTCTGCTCTTTCATCCATTGTGCCATTTTCAATAACTCTTCATTCAATACAGGCACGACGTCCATGAGTTCATGGATCGGTTTCAGGCGTTTCGGATCAAACTCCGAAAATGGTTTGATTTTGGTGATGAATCCAAGCACTTTGCGGTTGCCAAACGGCACTTTCACACGCATCCCCGGCTCTGCCAACACTTCCACTTCTTTTGGAATGGCATAATCAAAAGGGCGGTCAATCGGATGTGCGGCGACGTCCACAATGACTTCAGCTATCATGCGGCTCTTCCTTATCCGTGATCATTTCAAGCAATTCGCGCGCCAGTTGTTGTTTGGACATCATTTCAAAAGCCCTTTCAAAACCGTTTTTGCCGTAGACCGTCACCCGGTTTGTATCCGATTCAAATCCTGCCTGTGCTTCTGTTACATCATTGGCGATGATGTAATCCGCGTTCTTACGTTCCAATTTATCTTGGGCGTACTGTCCAACATTGTTGGTTTCAGCAGCAAAACCGATCAACACCTGATTTTTCTTGTGCTGGCCAAGATGCTGAAGGATGTCGACTGTCCGTTCGAGAACGATAGTCGAACCGCCTTCCTGTTTCTTCATTTTCTGCTCGGCAACCGTCTTGGGTCTGTAATCGGCTACTGCCGCAGTTTTAATGACATAATTTGCCGTATCAAATTGAGCTTCGACTGCCTGAAGCATGTCTTCTGCACTTTCCACTAAAATCCGTGTGACACCGCTCGGTACCGGCAATGAAACAGGACCGCTGATCAAAATTGTTTCTGCGCCCATTTCCGCTGCGGCACCAGCCATGGCATACCCCATTTTTCCGCTTGAGAAATTCGTCAGGAACCGGACTGGATCGATTCGCTCGCGTGTCGGTCCTGCCGTCACAACCACTTTTTTGCCTGCCAATTTATGTTCACGTGAAAAAAACCCTTTGACCAGCTCCGTAATTTTTTCCGGTTCTTCCAAGCGGCCTTTGCCGACATATCCACAGGCCAAAAAGCCTTCGGATGGCTCGATAAAGCGGATTCCGTCTTCATGAAGCTGCTGGATATTGCGTTTCACCGCAGGATGGTCATACATATGGACATTCATCGCCGGAGCAATCCAAATAGGGGCTGTTGCTGCCAGTAACGTCGTTGTGACCATATCATCACCGATGCCGTTTGCCAATTTGCCGATGACATTGGCGGTCCCCGGAGCTACGATGATCAGATCTGCCCAATCCGCGAGATCGATATGCGCAATGACAGAAGAATCCTTTTCATCAAATGTATCTGTGTAGACATCGTTTCTGGACATGACCTGAAACGTCAGCGGCTGCACAAATTGCTGCGCCGAACGGGTCATGATCACTTTTACGGAAGCACCGGCTTGCGACAGTTTGCTGACAAGTGCAACCGCCTTATAGACAGCAATTCCTCCACTGACACACAATAGGATTTTACGATTCTCCAACAATCCAAACACCCTTTCTAAACAACAAACTCCCAAAGAACAAGTTTGCTCTGGGAGTCGTCTGTTGCAATTAATGGTTAAATTTCGTCTTCGTATACTGCGAATTCATCTTGTTTTTCCTGCGTCAACACGCCGGCAGCCACTTCTTCCAGTGCTTTTCCGACCGATTTCGTTGAAGTATATGAGTCCAATTTCTCATCACCGTGTTCGTGCAATTGGCGTGCGCGTTTAGAAGCAAGCGCCACCAGCGAGTATTTTGAATCAATTCGGCTTTTCAGTTTATCAACGGATGGGTATAACATCAGACATTCTCCTTTAGCATATCAAAATATCGTTTTTCAACACGTTCACGCTTGCAATGTTCTGCAATGATGATGGCATTGATTCGGTCACAGGCATTTTCAACTTCATCGTTTTCAACAACATAATCATATAAATTCATCATTTCCAATTCCTGGCGGGCAGCCAACAGCCTGGAAGCGATGACTTCATCCGATTCCGTGCCGCGGCCCACCAGCCGTTCTTCCAGCTCCGATAAACTCGGCGGCGCTAAAAAGATGAACAAGCCATCAGGAACTTTCGAACGGACCTGGGCGGCGCCCTGAACTTCGATTTCCAGAAATACATCACGGCCCGCATCCCGCATCTTGTTCACATACTCAAGCGGTGTACCGTAATAATTCCCTACGAATTCCGCGTATTCAAGCAGCTGATCCTGTTCGATCAATTCTTCAAACTCACTCCGTGTCTTGAAGAAATAATCGACTTCATCAACTTCCCCTTCCCGTGGCGCTCTTGTCGTCATCGAGATGGAGTATTCGTAATTTGTATCCGGCTGTGAGAACAGCTCTTTTCGTACCGTGCCTTTGCCAACACCCGAAGGCCCTGATAGGACGATCAGCAGTCCACGTTGGTTTCTCATTTTATCCCTCATTTGCCTCATCATCATTTTCTTCTAAACGCAGGAGCGCTGTCTCTGCAGATACCGCAGAAATCACCACATGGTCACTGTCCATAATAAAAATCGACCTGGTTTTTTTCCCGCTGGTCGCATCAACCAGCAATCCTCTGCTGCGCGATTCCTGAATCAGCCGCTTTGCCGGTGCAGAATCTGGTGTAATGACTGCCACAATCCGGCTGACCGAAACTGCATTGCCTCCGCCAAGTGAAATAAACTTTACGTTTTTCGCCAAACTCCTCACCACCGTTCACAGCTGATCATTATTCTTCGTTTTCTAACTAACTGTCTTATTATATCATAATACACCGAGAAAATGATAAGATGGAACAAAACGATTTGAAAGAGGGATATTTAATGGCATTTGATGGATTATTCACAAAATCGATGACCAGCGAACTGCAACAGCTGGTCACCGGCAGGATTTCAAAAGTTCATCAGCCCAATCAGCTTGAACTGCTTCTACATATACGTGCCCAAGGAAAAAACCATAAATTGTTGATTTCGATCCACCCGTCTTATTCACGGATCCATTTGACGGCCGCGGCAAACGTCAATCCGTCAGAACCACCCATGTTTTGCATGCTGCTCCGCAAGCATATCGAAGGTGGCGTCATCACGGAGATTTCCCAATACGGGATGGACCGCCTGATCATGTTGAAGATCAAAGCAAAAAATGAAATCGGCGATGACATCGAACGCGAACTGCATGTCGAAATGATGGGACGGCATTCGAATGTCATCCTGATAGACGCAGAACGGACGATGATTCTCGACAGCCTGAAGCATTTGCCGCCGAGCGTCAATTCATTCCGCACCATTCTGCCTGGACAGCCGTATGTCTTCCCACCGTCCCAGGAGAAAAAAGACCCGTTTAGTGCGATCGATGAATTAACCGACACCGATCCGAAAGAAATCGTCGGCCAATTTTCCGGCTTTTCCCCATTGAATGCACGGGAACTTGCCTTTCGCCTGGAAACTTCGGATAACAAATCCGAAACTGCCAACGCCTTTCTGTCGGATTTCCTTAAGACTCAGCCAACAGGCCATTATGTCGAGCATGAAGGAAAAAGCTTCTTCTCTGCCACTCCGCTGACCCATATAGGCGAGAGTGGGATGAAATTTCCATCACTCGGCGAACTGCTCGACCGGATGTATTATGCCAAGGCTGAACGCGATCGCGTCAAACAGCAGGCCGGTGATCTGGAAAGATGGCTGCAAAATGAAATTTCCAAACTGAAACTTAAGTTGAAGAAATTGAAGAAAGAGCAGGACCAGGCAGAAAAACGCGACTTGCTTCAATTAAACGGCGAATTGATTATGGCCAATCTTCACCGCATCACCAAAGGCATGAAGGAAATTGAAGTCGATAATTACTACAACGATGAAAAAGTGACCATCACCCTGGATCCTCGGAAAACGCCGATCGACAACTCGCAGCGTTATTATTCGCGCTATCAGAAGGCGAAAACAGCAGTTGTCAAAACCCAGGAACAGATCGACAAGACCACAGAAGACATCGAGTATTTCGAAACCTTGATGTCACAGGTCCAGCAGGCAGGCATTTCTGATATTGAAGAAATCCGTGAAGAGCTCGCTGAGCAAGGTTTTATGAAAGCCCAAAAGTCAAAGAAAAAGAAAAAGCCGACAAAACCTTCTGTCGAACCTTATGTGTCTTCTACGGGCACACCGATTTCTGTCGGCAAAAACAACAAGCAGAACGATTACGTGACATTCAAAGTGGCTTCTAAATCAGATACATGGCTGCACACCAAAGATATACCCGGTTCACACGTCATCATCCACGACAGCAATCCGGATGAGACGACGATTCTGGAAGCAGCTACCATCGCCGCTTATTTCAGTAAAGCACGTGAGTCGTCTTCCGTCCCTGTCGACTACACGGAAGTGCGCCAGGTCAAAAAACCGAACGGCTCGAAACCTGGATTTGTCATTTATTTCGAACAGAAAACGGTATTTGTCACACCAGACGAAGAACTTGTGATTAAATTGAAGAAATAACGGTAGCAAAAGGGCTGTCCCAAAAGGTCATAAAAAATGACTTTTGGTGATAGCCCTTTTTGCGCTCTTAACATAAAAGGGCTATTAGTTTACATAATAATTATATTATGAAATAAAAGAGTTTTCCCATAAGTTAGGCTCAACCCATTGCTCTCCCCAGTGGTAAATGCTATGTTCTTAAAGGACTTAACTATAAGGGGGCTTTACACGTGTATACATATGCTACAAAACACAAGATGCTATTGGCCACTGGTGCCATTGCAACCTTGCTGCTCGCAGGGTGCGGCAGCGAAGAAAGCAAGACCGAAGAAACGAAAACTGCTTGGGATGAAATCCAGGAGCAGGGATCAATGACTGTCGCCACATCCGGGACCTTGCTCGCCACTTCTTTCCGTGACGCGGATTCTGATGAATTGACTGGCTTCGAAGTTGAAGTGGTACGGGAGCTCGGCGAACGCCTGGAGCTGGATATCGACTTTAAGGAGCTTGGATTTGACGAAATGCTGACAAGTGTCAATACTGGCCAGATCGATCTGGCCGCCAATGATATTGAAATCACTGAAGATCGCGCAGAAGAGTTCATCTTTTCAACGCCGATCAAGCATTCTTATGGCACCGCGGTTGTCCGAAAAGATGATTTATCCGGTATAGCAACCCTTGAAGACTTAGAAGGCAAGAAAGCGGCCGGGGCTTCTACATCGATCTATATGGAAATTGCCCGCGATTACGGCGCTGAGGAAGTGACCTATGACAATGCTACGAACGAAGTGTATTTACGCGATGTGTCAATCGGGCGCACGGATGTCATCCTGAATGACTATTATTTATCGACATTCGGTGTTGCAGCTTTTCCTGAACTGAATATCACTATCCATCCGGATATCAAATATGCACCGTCCGAGGTCGGGCTTGTCATGAACAAAGACAACACCGAGCTTGCGGAAAATGTCAATAGAGCCTTGGAAGAGATGCTTGCAGACGGCACCATCACAGAAATCTCAGAAGAATTCTTCGGCGGTGCAGATGTCTCGGTCAAACCGGATATTGAAGAAAATTAAGCAGGAGGTTGTCTGATGAATGACATTGAATGGGGATTGCTTTTTGACCCTGCCTTAGCTATCGAATCCCTGCCGTACGTACTGGAAGGCATCGGCTATACCTTGCTGATATCGATGGTCAGCATGTTCTTCGGGATGATCATCGGCTTTTTCCTTTCCCTAGCCCGCACTTCCCGGTTGCAGATCCTGCAATTTCCGGCACGCCTCTATATTTCCTTTATGAGGGGTGTTCCGATTCTGGTCATCCTGTTTCTGCTGTATTTCGCCCTGCCGGTCATCGGCATCGAATTCACAGCTGTGCAGGCGGCGTTGATCGGCTTCACCATCAATAGTGCAGCTTATATTGCCGAAGTCTTCCGTTCATCCCTTGCATCGGTTGATAAAGGCCAATGGGAATCTTCAACAGCGTTGGGATTGACCTATTGGCAAACTATGCGCCGCATCATCCTTCCACAATCTGTGCGAATTGCAGTACCGCCTTTATCGAACGTTTATCTGGACTTGATCAAAGCTTCTTCTTTGGCTGCCATGATCACCGTTCCGGAGATTTTCCAGAAGGCACGGATCGTCGGTGCCCGTGAATATGATTTGTTGACCATGCTGATCCTGGTGGCATTGATCTATTGGGCCATCTGTTCAGCGATGACAATTCTGCAGAACTATCTTGAAAAACGTTATGCAGATTATCTATAAAAAGCATCCGGAGATATTTTCTCCCGGATGCTTTTTTGTCTTTATTTTGTTTCTTCCCCGGACATATAGAGAACTTCCCACATATGCCCGTCCAAATCCTTGAAACTCTTGAGGTACATAAATTCATCATCCATTTTCTCACTTGCTTGCTGGGCACCTGCTTTAAACGCAGCGTCGACCAGTCGATCCACTTCTTCTTTGCTGTTTGCAGAAATGGCCGTGATCACTTCCGCACTGCTTGCGGTATCGGCTATTTCCCTTTTTGAGAAGCTCTTAAAAAAATCTTCCGTCAGTAGCATCCCATAAATCGAAGGTCCGATAATCATGCAGGCTCCTTTTTCATCTGTCATCTGTTCATCAAACCCAAATCCAATTTCTTCGAAAAAAGCTTTGGACCGCTCCAGATTCTTCACCGGCAAATTGACGAAAATATGGCTGGATTGGACACTCATATTTTCTCCCTCCTTTCTTTTGATTTTGTTACTTCCATTATTCGCCATCGGGTTCAAATATCCTGCCCCATGAAAAAAAGATCCTCACGGAGAGGATCTTTCAGGCAAGCCGATACCGCATTATATACGGCAACAGCAATATAACTGTAGGCATTACTAGCAGCACACTGATGATGAAGTTCCAGGCGCCGGCAAAAGGCGAAAGAAAGTTCAATATAAAAAGTGGTCCCACCATCATCATTGAAGCGAGAATGCGTGATAGGAACTGCACTTTATGGAGCATGCCGCAATTCAGGCAGGCTACCGGCTTGTAGGCCAGCCATAATGATTTGTTGATTTGCTTCCAGGTAAATGACGTCCGGCAGTTTACACATCGCTGCATCAATTGCCGGTCTTCAATTCATCGACATATTGTTTTGCTTCCAGTAAAGACCAACCGAATTCCTGTCTGGTACGTTTGACGGCTTCGATCATCTTCCCTTGCTGTAAGAGTTGCCGAATTTCTTCATTTATTTCGGGTTCTGCTATTTTTTGTCCTTGTGTAGATTTCTGGAGAAGTTTCTCCACATGCCTGACCCTCGTTTCCAGAGCTTTCACCCGCTGTTCCGTAGCATTGTAAAAGATGTAGCCAAACACTAGAACAGCTCCAAGTACAATCAGTATCCAAGATGAATCCATTTACTCAGCACCTCTCAAATAGGTTTTGCCGCGTTGATAAAATCCGTCCATTTCCTCTTTCGGCACCAAAGCGCCACCTGTTGACCAGACGACGTGATTAACGGTCGACATGCGGATTTGATTCGTTTCGGCGTAATCTGTCGCCTGTATTTTCAACGGACCCAGCAATCCCGCAGTAGCAGATGGTTCGACGAAAATGCCTTCACTGTCCGCCAGCAGCGCCAATAATTTAAACAGCTCCTGATCTTCCACAGTGTAGATGCCGCTGATGGTTTTTTCGCTGATGCCCGAGGCGAAGCTCGAAGGCCTGCCGACCGCCAGTCCATCCCCTTCCGTCACATTGTCGATGCCGAAATCCTGGACGCTGACCTTGTTTTTTTCGCCGGTCATCAAACCGATCAGCACTGCAGGCGAATGGGTCGGTTCCACGAAAAAGCAATGGACTGCGTCACCGAAGACCTGCCGCAGACCGAACGCAATTCCTCCCGGAGCTCCGCCCACTCCGCACGGCAAATAGACAAATAACGGATGCTTGGAATCCACTTGGATATTCGCATTCTCCAATTGGCGTTTGAGGCGAAAAGCAGCAACACTATAGCCTAAAAACAAGTGCTTAGACTTTTCATCGTCCACGAAATACGCATCCGGCTTGGTGAGTGTTTCCTTGCGCCCTGCCAAAATGGCTTCGCTGAAATCCCCTTCGAATTCGACCACTGTCGCTCCTTTATCACGCAACAAATCTTTTTTCCATTGCTTGGCGTCCGCAGACATATAGACGGATACTTGAAATCCAAGCTTGGCACTGATGATGCCGATACTAAGGCCCAAATTCCCTGTAGAGCCTACACCAATGGAATAGTGCTTGAAAAACTGCTGGAATCGGTCGGATGAAAATTGTTCGTAAGATTGTCCGGATTCCAACAGGCCGGCGCCAATGGCCAGTTTTTCCGCATGATGCAGTACTTCATAGACGCCACCGCGAGCTTTAATGGACCCCGCAATCGGCAATTCGTTGTCGCATTTCAAAAAAAGCTTGCCCGCAATGTCTCCACCATAAAAGTCGTTAAGCTGCTCTTTCATCCCAGGAATTTCGCGCAGCGGCGATTCGACAATGCCTTTTTCTGCTGCCGTGTCCGGAAATTCAGCTGCCAGATAAGGTGCAAACCGTTGCCATAGCTGTTCTGCATGCTCCATATCTTCCAGGCCGACTGGCAGGCCGGACATGTCAGCCGTCTTCCGGAGGTTCGGATTCAGCCAGACTACCGGCTCCAGGTCAATGATGTTCTTCAACAATGGATATTTTTCGATCAAGCTGTTTAATTTCTGTTGTGCCATACTCATCATCCAAATCTCCCCTCAGTCATTCGTGCTGTTAATTTCATCATACAGGACGAGCCTAAAAATTTCAGTTTTTGTCCAGAAGATTCTATGCTCCCCTTTTATCCATTAATTTGTTGACCGCCAGAAAAACCAAACCGATGAGTAGGAAAATCCACCATTCCAATTTGATGACTGGGCCGAAATCTTCGAACAGCCAAGCTATCAAAGCAACACACGCAAAAGCTCCGGCACCATATAACCCAGCTTTCACATAAGCTTGCCATTTCTTTTTATCCTTTTGAAATACAGATGAACGGACAATTTTAAAAATGACTGTAACGCCGATGACTGCCACCAGAATCACCGACAGCAGCATGAGCAGCAAGTTGCCGAGCGCAATGCCGTTATCCACCGGCCGAAAAAACGAAACAACCAGGCTAATGACTCCAAAGGTGGCCGCAAACCAGCCCGTTAAACCGATGACCTGTGAAGCGCTGAACCATAAAACATTTCGTCGGTTTTCACTCGGCAAATTTTCAATCAGTTCATCTGCGTATTTCTGAGGAGACTCCCCAAACAACTCTTTCGCAGACTTGCCATCTTCCTGCGCCTCCACCAAATGGTCCAAGAGGTCCATGAGTATCTCTTCTCCAGCATGTTCATCGATTCGGAGATCGGTCCTTAAATACAAAAGTATATCTTCGTATACTTTTTCATTGTCATGGTTCAGTAATCCTCTTTTCTCATTGTTCTCCTCAATCAATTCAGCTGTTTTCCTCATTTTCTCCACCCCTTTTCAGTAATTGGCTGACCGGTTTGGCAATTTCCAGCCATTCAGCAGAAATTTGATCCAGCTCCGCCTTTCCTTCATCGGTCAAAAAATAATATTTTCGGTTCGGCCCTGATGCAGAAGGCCTCATTTCCCCGCGGATAAAGCCGTTTTTCTGCAGTCTCAGCAACACCGGGTAAATAGTGCCGTCGCTGATGTCCGGCAGACCGATTCCCTGCAGTTTCTGCGACAGTTCATAGCCATAGACCGGCTGCTCTTCCACTACCGCCATAACGCAAGCATCCAAAACCCCTTTCAGCAATTGGCTTCTGAGAGCCATGCCTGTTCCTCCTCACGGTACTAGGTTATACAAGATAGCTATCTAAAAAAATAACTACCTTGCATCACCAGTTAGTTTTTTTTATTGTATTCAATTCCACCTCTTCTGTCAATAGTCACATAGAACACAAAACTTCAAAATAAAAAACCGACCAAGAGGCCGGCTTACAAAGTTCCTGCTTTCAATTTTTCATGCCAGTCAGCGAGCATCGGCATATCTTCTTCACGGATCGCACCTGTACTTAATGCCTGTTCAACAAGTGCCGGAAAATCCGTCAGTGTATGGAAAGTGTATCCTGCTTCCGCAATCGCCTCTATTGACTGCGGCAAATCGTAGGTGAAGATCGCTACAATGCCCAACACTTCAAAGCCTGCTGCTTCGAGTGCCTGTGCCGCTTGCAGCACCGAACCGCCTTTGGAAATCAGGTCTTCCACGACAACCACTTTTTTGCCCGGCTCAACTTTGCCTTCGATCATATTCGTCTGGCCATGCTCTTTCGCCTTAGACCGGACATAGATCATCGGCAATTCAAGCAGATCGCTGACCCATGCAGCATGTGGAATGCCAGCTGTCGCCGTTCCAGCAACTACTTGGCATTCAGGATAGGATTCTTTGATTGTTGCCGCTAATCCGGCGGCAATATCTCTACGTACAGCCGGGTAAGACATGGTCAGACGATTATCGCAGTAGATTGGTGATTTGACGCCGGAAGCCCACGTAAATGGATCCTGCGGGCGCAGTTCCACCGCTCCAATGGATAATAAATGGTTCGCAATTTCATTTTTCAAGATTGTCCACTCCATTCTGCTGAAATCTGGGCATAGCTCTCTGATGGGGTTGCAGACTTCGTAATGGCTCGCCCGACTACAATATGACTGGAGCCTTTTATACGAGCTTCTGCTGGCGTCGCCACCCGCTTCTGATCATCAGCTGAAACTTCTGCTGGACGGATGCCGGGCGTAACACGTAGGAAATCAGGTCCGCAGACTTTTGTTATAGCCTCAGCTTCAAGCACCGAACAGACCACTCCGTCCAACCCTCCCTGCATAGCCCGCTTCGCATAATGCAGCACCGATTCTTCAAGGCTGACATAAACGAGTTGATCTTCATGCATTTCTTCTTCATTCGTCGAAGTCAGTTGCGTCACAGCGATGAGTTTTGTGTCACTGCCTGCCAATCCGCGTTTTGCCGCCTTCATCATTTCCAGCCCGCCAGCGGCATGGACATTGACCATATCCACACCCAGTTTAGCCAAGCCGCGCATAGCGGATTCGACCGTATTCGGGATATCGTGCAGTTTCAGATCCAGAAAAATTTCATGTCCCTGTGATTTGATGTAACGGACCAGTTCCGGCCCTTCCTGGAAATAAAGCTCCATGCCCACTTTTACAAAAAGCGGCTCAGAAAACTGTCCCAGAAATTCTTCTACTTGTTCCTTCGATGCAAAATCCAACGCGATAATGGGTTTATTCACAGACGGTGGCTCCTTCCGACAAGTTGTTCGACTGAATCAAATCCAAGTTCATGCAAGCGTTCCGGCAGTTGTCCGATGATTTCGGGACAAACAAATGGATTGACGAAATTGGCTGTTCCGACTGCGACAGCGCTGGCGCCTGCTGACAGGAAGTCGATGACATCATCTACATTGGTGACGCCGCCCATGCCGATGATCGGCAATTTGGTGTGCTGGCTGACTTCGTAGACCATCCGCAAGGCTACCGGCTTGATGGCGGGACCTGACAGGCCGCCTGTAATGTTGGCGATGACCGGGCGCCCCGTTTTGGTGTCCATGCGCATGCCGAGCAGCGTATTGATCATGGTGATGCCGTCCGCTCCGCCTTCTTCGACCGCCTTGGCGATTGAAACGATGTCCGTGACATTCGGCGACAACTTGATATAGACAGGTACTGCAGAAACTTCCTTCACTGCCCGCGTCAACTCGCGTGCAACGTCAGGATCTGTTCCAAAAGTGATGCCGCCGAGTTTAACGTTCGGGCAGGAAATATTGATTTCCAGTGCATGGACATTCGGAGCCTGTGAAATGGCTTTCGCGACTTCCACATAATCTTCAGTCGTTGTGCCAGCCACATTGGCGATGATCGGGACGTCGTATTGCTCGAGCCAAGGCAGTTCCTGTCCCGCCACTTTTTCGAGGCCCGGGTTCTGCAGGCCGATGGCGTTCAACATACCGGAAGCTGTTTCCGCTACGCGCGGTGTCGGGTTGCCGAGCCGCGTTTCAACGGTCGTCGCTTTGATCATGATGGCACCGAGCTGCGACAGGTCATACAGCTGCGCATACTCTTTCCCGAAACCGAAGCAGCCGGATGCCGGCATGATCGGATTCTTCAAATTGAGTCCTGGAAGTTTAACTGTTAAGTCTGTCATGAAATCACCACTCCTGCTGGAAATACCGGTCCGTCTGAACATACCTTGATGTAATCCGTTTCACTTTTCGTTGTCCGGCAGACGCATGCAAAGCATGCCCCGATGCCGCAGCCCATCCGCTGTTCATAGGACAGAAAGCCTTTTTTCTGTGGATAAGCCCATTGCACCGCTTCAAGCATCGCCGTCGGACCACAGCTGTAATACGTATCGAAATCACTCGGCAGTTCGTTGAGGATATGCGTTACGAAGCCCTGCGTGCCATGGGAGCCGTCGACTGTGGCGATATGCGTGTCGCCGAGTGCCCTGAACTTGTCTTCATAAAAGACTGCCTGCTTGCTTTCAAATCCTAAGATATGGACAGTTTCAATGCCGCGTGCGTTCAGCTGTTTTGCAAGTTCATACAATGGCGGCACACCGATTCCTCCACCGATCAAATATGCTTTTTTCTGTGCTTCTTCAACCAGAAAACCATGGCCAAGCGGCCCGAGAACATCCAGCGTGTCGCCTGGCTTCTTTTCTGAAAGCAGCCCTGTCCCCCGGCCTTCTGCCCGGTAGATCATCGTAAATTGAGAAGCTTCCAAGTCAATGGATGCTACGGAGATTGGACGGCGCAGCAACGGTTCAAAGCTGTCTGCCACACGGATATGGACAAATTGTCCTGGTTCTGACATTTCATCAGCCAGTCCACCCTGTACCGTCAGTTCAAAAATATGCTTGGCGATCTCCTGCTGTTTGATGACTTGCATGCGTTCTTGTTTAATCATACGCCAGCCCCCATTTCCTCCGCTGAGAAGGTCATTGATTCGATGACGCGCAGCATCGCTTCTGCCGTATCCAGTGAAGTCAAGCAAGGAATGCCGTTCTCGACAGATTCGCGGCGGATGCGGAAACCGTCCCGCTGCGGCTGCTTGCCTCTCGTCAAGGTATTGATGACGAGTTGCGTATCACCATTTTGGATGACATCCAGCAGGGTTTTTCCTTCCGAACCGATTTTGCCGATCGGTGCAACGACGATGCCTGCTTCTTCGAAGGCTTTGGCAGTTCCGCCGGTCGCCATAATCTGATAGCCGATCGCTTTAAAGCGTTTCGCCAAGCCGACTGCTTCTTCTTTATCTTTATCCGCTACCGTCAACAGCACGGTACCATGATCTTTGACTTCCATACCGGCTGCTGCCAGGCCTTTATA
This sequence comes from uncultured Planococcus sp., assembly GCF_947501725.1. NCBI lineage: Bacteria > Bacillati > Bacillota > Bacilli > Caryophanales > Caryophanaceae > Planococcus > uncultured Planococcus sp. The sequence continues at coordinate 33,647 of NZ_CANMXD010000003.1, forward strand.
TAAAGCTTTTTCAAGCGTCGTATCTTTGCCCATGACTTCTCCAGTGGATTTCATTTCCGGTCCAAGCGTGATGTCGACACGGCGAAGCTTCGCGAATGAGAAGACCGGCACTTTGACGAAGACGCCTTTTGAAATCGGTGCTAGCCCAGGCGTAAAGCCTTGCTCGACGATGCTTTGGCCCAAAATCGCTTTTGTTGCGATATTGGCCATCGGGATGGATGTGATCTTACTCATGAATGGAACGGTCCGGCTTGAGCGCGGATTGACTTCAATAACAAACACTTCACCTTTGGAAATGACGTACTGGATATTCAGCAAACCGATGATGTTCAGCCCTTTTGCTAGGCGCGTAGTGTAATCGACCAGCGTATCCAATAATTCGGTTGAGATGTTTTGCGTCGGATATACTGCAATCGAATCACCCGAATGGACGCCTGCGCGTTCAATATGCTCCATGATGCCTGGGATCAGGACATTCTCACCGTCCGAAATGGCATCCACTTCGATTTCGATGCCTGTCAGGTAACGGTCGACCAGCACCGGATGTTCCGGACTTGCTTCCACTGCATGTTCCATATAATGTTTCAGATCTTCTTCGTTGTAGACGATTTCCATTGCGCGGCCACCGAGTACATAGGAAGGTCGCACCAATACCGGATAGCCGATGTCAGCCGCGATGATGATCGCTTCTTCTGCGTTGACAGCCGTTTTCCCTAAAGGTTGTGGAATGCCGATCTCGTGCAGCGCCGCTTCGAATTTGTTGCGGTTTTCAGCCCGGTCCGTATCTTCCAGTGATGTCCCCAGAATCTTGACGCCGTTCTGTTCCAATTTCTCAGCCAAATTGATGGCTGTCTGTCCGCCGAATTGGACGACGACGCCTTTCGGCTGTTCCAAGTCGACAATGTGCATGACGTCTTCGATTGTCAAAGGTTCGAAATACAGCTTGTCTGATATCGAGAAATCCGTTGAGACGGTTTCCGGGTTGTTGTTGACGATGATCGCTTCGTAGCCTGCTTCTTTGATTGCCCAGACCGAATGCACAGTTGCGTAATCGAATTCCACTCCTTGGCCGATGCGGATCGGGCCCGAGCCAAGTACGATGACCGATTCCTTGTCTGTTTTCACCGATTCGTTTTCATCTTCATACGTGCCGTAGAAATAAGGGGTTTCAGATTCGAACTCTGCAGCGCACGTATCAACCATCTTATAGACCGGCATTAATTTGTTTTCCTTGCGCCAGTTATAGACCTGCTGTTCCGTCGTATTCCACAGTTTCGCGATCGTCCGGTCCGCAAAGCCCAGACGTTTTGCGCGTTTGGCTGTATCGTAATCGAAAGCTGCGTTTTTCAATACTTCTTCATAGTTGACGATGTTTTCGAATTTCTTCAAGAAGAATAAATCAATTTGGCTCCATTCGTTGATGGTTTCAATCGTCACACCACGGCGCAGCGCTTCTCCGATAAAGAACAGACGCTCATCTCCTGCGCGGCAGATCCGTTTCTGTATCCATTCATCGCTCATGGCATCAGCGTTTTTCAGCTCCAGGTGGAATTGGCCCGTTTCCAGTGACCGCACCGCTTTCAGGATCGATTCCTCGAACGTGCGGCCCATGGCCATCACTTCGCCTGTCGCTTTCATCTGTGTCCCCAAATTGCGTTTTGCCGCTTCGAATTTATCAAATGGCCAGCGAGGGATCTTTGTTACGACATAGTCCAGTGCCGGTTCGAAAGCAGCGTAAGTCCGTCCAGTGACCGGATTCATCATTTCATCCAATGTCAGGCCGACTGCAATTTTTGCAGCCAGTTTGGCGATCGGGTAGCCCGTCGCTTTCGAAGCCAGTGCAGAGGACCGGCTGACACGCGGATTCACTTCGATGATGTAGTAATTGAAGCTGAATGGGTCAAGTGCCAACTGTACGTTACATCCGCCTTCAATTTTCAGCGCGCGGATGATTTTCAATGACACATTCCGCAGCATCTGGTATTCACGGTCCGACAAGGTCTGGCTTGGCGCCACGACAATCGAATCACCCGTATGGATGCCGACTGGATCGATGTTTTCCATGTTGCAGACGACGATCGCCGTATCGTTCTTATCGCGCATCACTTCATACTCGATTTCCTTGAAGCCGGCAATTGATTTTTCCAGCAGGCATTGCGTGACCGGGCTGTATTTCAGGCCACTGGCAACGATTTCCTTCAATTCTTCGTAATTGTGGCAGATCCCGCCGCCTGTGCCGCCTAAGGTGAAGGCCGGACGGACGATGACCGGATACCCGACGCGTGCGATGAAATTCTCCGCTTCTGTCATGTTATGGATGATATCCGAATCCGGAACCGGTTCCCCGAGTTCGTTCATCAAAGTTCTGAACAAGTCCCGGTCTTCCGCTTTATGGATCGCTTCGAGCTTGGTCCCTAAGATTTCGATATTCAATTCGTCCAAAATGCCCGATTCGTCGAGTTCAATCGCCATGTTCAGCCCTGTTTGGCCGCCCAATGTCGGCAGCAGTGCATCCGGACGCTCTTTGCGGAGGATGCGGCTGACGAATTCCAGCGTGATCGGTTCAATATAGACTTTATCTGCAATTTCGGTGTCCGTCATGATGGTCGCCGGATTCGAGTTGATGAGGATGACCCGGTAGCCTTCTTCCTTTAATGCCAAGCAGGCTTGTGTGCCTGCATAGTCGAACTCTGCTGCTTGCCCGATGACGATAGGTCCGGATCCGATGACGAGTATACTTTGAATATCTTGTCTTTTAGGCATGTTGTTGCTCCTTTCGAGTTGCGTTCATAACTTCAATAAAGCGGTCGAATAAGTAGTTCGAGTCTTCCGGTCCCGGTGAGGATTCCGGATGGTATTGAACGGTGAAAGCTGGATAATCCAGATGCGCCAGCCCTTCGTTCGTTCCATCGTTCAATGCACTATGTGTCACTTTCAGGCGTGTGCCCTGCAATGTTTCTTCATCCACCGCATAGCCGTGGTTCTGGGAAGTGATTTCAATTCTTCCGGTACTCAAATCACGGACTGGGTGGTTGCCTCCCCGATGGCCGAACTTCAGCTTGAAAGTATCTGCTCCGCAGGCTCTTGCGAATAATTGGTGGCCAAGGCAGATGCCGAAAATCGGAACTTCCCCAAGCAACTCGCGAACCACTTCCACACATTCTTCTACATCTTTTGGATCTCCTGGGCCATTTGACAGCATAACGCCGTCCGGTCCCCACGCCAGTATTTCTTTAGAAGAGGTGTTATACGGAACAACGATCACATCACAGTCCCGGTTGTTAAGCTCACGCAGGATGCCGTGCTTCATGCCGTAATCGATCAGCACGACCCGTTTGCCGCGGCCCGGGCTTGGATACGGACGTGCTGTTGAAACTTGTGCCACCTGATTTCTTGGCAAGACTGTCGCCTGCAGCGTCTTGACGACTTCTTCGACTTGTACGTCTTCTCCTGCTGCAGTCAAAACGCCTTTGATGGCGCCTTTTGAGCGGATCAGGCGCGTCAATTTCCGCGTATCGATACCGGAGATTCCGGGAATGTCCTTGATTTTGAAGAGTTCATCGAGCGTAGCGTTATTTCTGAAATTGGATGGGAACTCAGCGATTTCACGCACGACCATTCCTTTAACTGCCGGTTCGATCGATTCGAAGTCATCGCTGTTGATGCCGTAATTGCCGATCAGCGGATAAGTCATCGTGACAATCTGTCCACAATAAGAAGGATCTGACAAAATTTCCTGGTAGCCGGTCATACTGGTATTAAAAACGATTTCCCCTACTGAAGCACCTTCGCCTCCGAATGCTGTTCCTTCAAATACCGTACCGTCTTCTAAGATCAAATAACGTTTCATCAATTTGTCTCCTCCTGCCATACGATTTCTCCACCAAAAATGGTCATTACCGGCCATCCTGTGCAATTCCAGCCGTCAAATGGTGTGTTTTTGCCTTTAGATAAAAATGAGTCTGCCTGGATCGCCTGCTCTTTTTCCAGATCCAACAGGACCAGATCAGCTGTTTGGCCAGGTTCCACTAAGCCATACGGCAAGTTGAAGGTTTCGCTCGGTTTGATGGTCAGCCAGTCGATCAATTGCTGCAGACTCCATGTACCGGTTTCGACAAACTTGCTGTAAAGAAGCGGAAACGCTGTTTCAAATCCGACAATCCCGAACATCGATCCGTTCATGCCGTTGGTTTTCTCTGCCGCTGTGTGGGGGGCATGATCCGTTGCAATAAAGTCCAGCGTGCCGTCCAGCAAGCCTTCATGCAATGCTTCCCAGTCCTCCTTGGCGCGGAGCGGCGGGTTCATCTTGTAGTTTGCGTCATCCGCTGGAATATCTTCTTCTGTCAACAGCAGATGGTGCGGAGTCACTTCAGCAGTTACGCGAACTCCCGCACGTTTTGCATCGCGGATGACGCGGACCGATTCTTTCGTACTGACGTGGCAGACATGGTAATGTGCGCCTGCCGCTTCCGCAAGCAGGATGTCGCGTGCGATATGCACCGATTCTGCAATCGAAGGAATCCCCTTCAACCCAAGTTCTTTGCTGCGCTTGCCTTCGTGCATGACCCCGTCGTAGATCAGGCTGTTGTCTTCGCAATGGGCAACGACCGCCATGTCGATTTCTGCTGCGTCCTGCATCGTTTCGTACATCATGCCTGCCTCTTGGATGCCGACACCGTCATCGGTGAAAGCGAAAGCTCCATTTTCTTTCAACTCCTGCAAGTTCGTGCGTTCTTTCCCTGCTTCCCGGATGGTGATGGAAGCGTACGGCAAAACCCGGATAAGCGCATTTTTCTCGATTAAGCCGTTGACCAGCTGCAGATTTTCTTTCGTATCGGGCACAGGGCGCGTGTTCGGCATTGCGCAAATGGTGGTGAATCCGCCTTTTGCTGCTGACTTTGTCCCGCTTTCGATCGTTTCTTTCTGCTCGCCGCCCGGTTCACGCAAATGCACGTGGACATCCACAAATCCTGGTGCGATCATCCGGCCTTTGCCGTCGATTTCCGTTTCGCTGTTCACTTTCAGGTCTTTCCCGATTTCGGCGATCTTGCCGTCTGAAATGCGGATATTGGTTGGAGCAAGTTCTCCGTTTTGCAGCATGTTTACGTTTTTAATGAATAAATTCAATTCAATCTCTCCCTTTCAATGCGTATTCAAGTACTGCCATCCGGACAAAAACTCCGTTAGCCATTTGTTTGAAAATTCGTGAGCGCTCACATTCAACCAGGCAGTCTGCAATTTCCACACCGCGATTGATCGGCGCCGGGTGCATGATGATGGCACCGTCTTTCATCCTTTTCTCCCGCTCGATCGTCAAGCCGTACTGCTCATGGTAATTGTCTTTTGAAAATAGGGCAGATACCGCATGCCGTTCATGCTGGACCCGGAGCATCATCACCACATCCGTCTTTTCGATAAAGTCATCCAGGTGTTCTGAAGATTCGTACTCTCCGCTCCATTCCGCCGGACAGATGAATGTCACTTCCGCCCCCAATTGCTGGAGAGCGGCTGCATTTGATTTCGCTACACGGCTGTGCGCGATATCTCCGACAATCGTGACGTGTATACCTTCAATGCGGCCGAACTCCTGATAGATCGTCATCAGATCCAGCAAGGATTGCGTTGGATGCTGACCCGACCCATCTCCACCGTTTATGACTGCTACATTACAGCCTACGAGCTGCTGGTAATATTCCTCTTCTTCGTGGCGGATGATGACTGCGTTCACTCCGATGGCTTCCATCGTCTTGACCGTGTCATACAGGGTCTCACCTTTCAGGATGCTGGAAAAGGCGGTTTCAAATGGCATTACAGCCAGCCCCATTTTATGTTCGGCCATCTCAAAACTCATCTTGGTCCGTGTGCTCGGTTCAAAAAACAGATTGACGACTGTACCATCGATTGGCGCCTTTTCCCCGCGCTGAAATTCTCCAGCCCGCTCCAACAAGCTCATGATCGTTTTATTTTCCAGATTGTTCATGGATAGTAAGTTCGGCAAAATCATCTCATCCTTTCATCCCTCAGACAAAAAAACACCTTCCCAGGGGCAGGAAGGTGTGAGGAAAAAAGGGTAGAGTACTCCCTATTCTTCAACCCTTTCCATGCCTCTCTGGACATTCATTAAAAGGTGATTATTCAGTTCCGTCGTCTAATTCGTTTTTATTGAGTCCCGGCAGCACCAGGTTCAAAACCACTCCGACAATCGCAGCCAGCGCCATTCCTTCAATAGAGAAGGATTCGCTGAACTCCAGCTTGGCTCCACCGATTCCGATGACCAGTATAACTGACGAGATCACCAAGTTGCGGTTGTTGCCGAAGTCGATGTTATTGTCCACCAGCATGCGCAGTCCGGAAGAAGCGATGATCCCAAACAGCAGGATGGAAATCCCGCCAAGGACCGCCGTTGGAATCGTCTCGATGACTGCCATCAATTTTCCAAAGAAGGAAAAAGCGATGGCGAACACTGCCGCTCCAAGGATGACATAGACTGAGAATACTTTCGTAATGGCCAGAACACCGATGTTTTCACCGTATGTGGTCTTTGGCGGACCGCCGACCAGTGAAGAAATGAAAGTTCCGATGCCATCACCCAGAATCGAGCGATGCAGGCCCGGATCTTTTATGTAATTTCGATCTACGATTTTGCCGAGTACCAGCTGATGTCCGATATGTTCAGAAATCGTGACGATGGCAATTGGTACCATGACGAACAGCAGAGTTGGAGTAACCTGGAACGAATAATCCACTCCTGGAATCAGAAACTCCGGTACAGCGAACCAGCTTGCTTCGCCGATTGCTGTAAAGTCGATGATGCCGATGGCTGCTGAGTAAGCATAGCCGAAGATGATGCCGATCAGGATCGGCATCAATGAAATGATGTTCTTAAAATAGATGTTGCAGATGATCGCTGTCAGCAAGGTGACGATGGCTGCCGAGAAATGCAGCAGGCTGTACGCTGACCCGTCTCCGGCTGGAATCGTCATGGCCATGTCCACCGCTGTACCGGATAAAGCAAGTCCGATGACGATGATGACAGGACCCACCACAATCGGTGGAAGCAGCTTCATGAGCCACCTGTAACCTGTTTTCCAGATGATCAGCGCGACGATGGCGTAGACCGCTGAGACGAACATCGCTCCGATCATCGCCGATCCGATGCCGCCGGTTTCAGTGGCGATGGTAATCGGTACGATAAAGGCGAAAGAAGATCCCAAATACGCTGGTACTTTAAATTGCGTGATGATGATGAAGATGATGGTCGCGATCCCGCTTGTCAACAACGCAATCGCTGGACTCAAGCCCACCAGCTGCGGCACTAAGATCGTCGCTCCGAACATCGCGAACATATGCTGCAGGCTTAATGAAATCCATTGCCCGGTTTTCGGTTTATCATGTACATCTAAAATGGCTTCGCTCAATTTCCGTTCTCCCCTGTCTCTATCTCTCTATTCGTGGATGGCTACCCGGTCTACCTGATCGCTTTCGACCATTTGTACAACAATGCGTTCATCGCTTGAAGTCGGAATATTTTTTCCGACAAAGTCCGCTCGGATCGGCAACTCACGATGGCCACGGTCAATCAACACTGCCAGCTGAATCTGTGACGGCCTGCCTAGATCCATTACAGCGTCCATCGCAGCCCGTACTGTCCGTCCTGTATAAAGCACATCATCCACCAGGATGACCTTTTTATCGAGTATGCTGTGTTCGATGTCCACTTGCTGAACCAACGGCTCCTGGTTTTTCGTTTTGATGCTTAAGTCATCCCGGTAAAGGGTGATGTCAAGTTCGCCTTTCATAATCGGACGCCCTTCGATTTTCTCTATTTTTTCCGCCAGGCGTTTTGCGATGAAAGCTCCCCGTGTCTTGATACCCACCAGTATGCATTCATCGATGCCTTTGTTGCGTTCGATGATTTCGTGTGCAATCCGTGTAATGGCTCTGCTAATTGCCTGTTCATCCAGAATATCCGCTTTTTCCACCATGAAATCCGCTCCTTTTTTGCAAATAAAAAACCTCTTGCCCGAGAGGCAAGAGGATAGATGCGCAGAAAATCTCAGCTCGGAAGACAGACTTCCGGCTTGCGTAAATACCTTCTCAGCCTCTCTGGACTGTTATTAAAGGTGTTCATTATTCGATTCGTTTTTTCAAGTATAAAGAAAGGTAACCGGGTTTGTCAATCCTTGTCGCGAAGAGATTCCAGAAGTTCTGCAAATTCAGCCGGCGGCTCTACAGAATACTCCATGTATTCATTCGTTTTCGGGTGAACAAATCCGATGACTTCCGCATGCAAAGCCTGTCCGCCGACGTCCATCGTTTTTTTCGGTCCGTATTTCGGATCGCCGACAAGCGGATAGCCGATATACTTCATGTGGACACGGATTTGATGGGTTCTTCCTGTTTCCAAGCGGCATTCTACAAGTGTGAAGTTCCCAAATCGTTCCAATACACGGAAATGCGTCACTGCGTGCTTTCCTTTGTCGACGATTGCCATGTTCTGGCGTTCTTTTGGATCGCGTGCAATCGGCGCCTGAATCGTTCCTTTATCGTGAGGAATATGGCCGTGTACAAGTGCTACGTATTTACGGGTTACGGTCTTTTTCACCAATTGATCGACCAATGATGTATGTGAAGCGTCATTCTTCGCGACCATCAATAAGCCGGATGTATCTTTATCGATTCGGTGGACGATGCCAGGGCGTACCACACCATTGATCCCGGAAAGATCCTTGCAATGATGCATCAAGCCGTTCACCAATGTCCCTTTGGCATGTCCTGGAGCTGGATGTACAACCATCCCTTTCGGTTTGTTGACTACAAGGACATCTTCGTCTTCATAGACAATCTCCAAATTCAAATCTTCCGGCACGACATCCAGCTCTACAAGCTCTGGAGGCGTAACAACGATGATATCCTGCAAGCGGACTTTATAATTCGGCTTTACGGTAATGCCATTGACTTTCACTGCGCCTTCTTTGACCCAGTTGGCGATCTGTGAACGCGACCAGTCCTCATCTATTGATGACACGGCTTTATCCACTCGTTCGCCGGTCATTTCTTCTGTAATTTCAATCGTTAAATCTTCCATTAAGACACCTTTTTCTTTTGTTGTTTTTCGTCATAAATAATATAGATAATCATCAATACGACACCGATCGTCAAAGCGGCATCTGCAACATTAAATATCGGGAAATCATAATTGATCACTGGAATCAGCACATCGACAAAATCGACGACTTCTCCGCGCAGCATCCGGTCGATGAAATTGCCGACCGCTCCGCCTAAAAGAACCATCAAACTCAGTTGGAACAAAGGCTGCCCTTTCGCATGTTTATGAAAATAATAAAGAATTCCGATGATGACAGCCACGGTGATGATAGCAAACAGCCACATCTGTCCCTCCAGCATTCCCCAGGCAGCACCACGGTTGCGATGTGAAAGCCATCCGATGTAAGGGTCGATCACCGAAATCCTTTCACCAATTTCCATATTTTTAAGAACCAGCCATTTAGTCCATTGGTCTAATGCGATTATCAATAACGCAATACCATAATAAATAAACATCCGTATCCTCCGTCAATTCAGCAGTCAATCTATTTTAACACAATGTCAGCAAAAAAAGTAAAGGTCTGAAAAACCGGCTATCCGATTTTCCAGACCTTTTCTATGTTTTGACATTTTCAGTTTTAAGTTAAGCGTATTGTGTTTCTACCACGCTTGCACAGCGAGGGCATAATGCCGGATGTGCTTCACTTTGGCCGATTTCTTCCGAAATCGTCCAGCAGCGCTCACATTTTTCGCCTTCAGCTTTTTCGACTGTCACTGAAACTTCGTTCAGCTTCACAGCATAGTCAGGAGCCTGGTCCTGTGTGCCACCGTATTCGTATTTCGATACGATAAACAATTGAGCCAGGTTCTCGTCAGTTGAAGCAAGCAGTGTCGCCAGCTCTTCATTGCCGTATACAGTCACTTTAGCTTCCAGTGATTTCCCGATGGTTTTAGCTGCACGCGCTTCTTCCAATGCCTTCAGGACATCGTCACGGACCTCCATGAAACGGCTCCATTTCTCATCAAGGCCTTCAAAGGCCGGGTTCGAAACCGCTTCTGGGAAGTCAGTCAACTGAACACTTTCTTCTTCGACAAAGCTCAAGTATGACCACAGTTCATCAGCCGTATGCGGGATGATCGGTGCCGACAGCTTAAGGATCGCCATCAACGAATCGAACATGACTGTCTGCATGGCACGGCGATGCGGATGATCCGCACTTTCGATATAAACGACATCTTTCGCCACGTCCAGATAGAAAGAGCTTAAATCATTGGCACAGTAATTGTTCAAGGCATGATAGATTGTAGAGAATTCGTAGGTTTCATACGCTTTGCGTACTGTTTCCACCATCTTCTGCAATTTCATCGCCATGTACTGGTCCATTTCGCGCATATCTTCAAACGCGACGCGATGCTCTTGTTCATTGAAATCAGCAAGGTTTCCGTGAATAAATTTCAGTGTGTTGCGGATTTTACGGTAAACTTCTGAAACCTGCTTGAAGTTCTCGTCAGAAACGCGCACATCCGCTGTGTAATCCACTGAAGAAACCCATAGGCGCAGAATATCCGCTCCCATTTGGTTCATCACTTTCGAAGGCACAATCACATTGCCTAATGATTTACTCATTTTTCGTCCATTGCCGTCGAGCGTAAAGCCGTGGCTCAGGATTCCTTTGTAAGGCGCGATGCCATTGATTGCGACACTTGTCGTCAACGAAGAGTTGAACCAGCCGCGGTATTGGTCAGATCCTTCCAGGTAAAGGTCTGCCGGGTACTGCAGATCTTCACGCTCAACCAGTACACCTTGGTGGGATGATCCTGAATCGAACCAAACATCCATGATATCCATCTCTTTTGTGAACAAGCCATTCGGGCTGCTCGGATGAGTGAATCCTGGAGGCAATAACTCTGCTGCCGGACGTTCAAACCAGATATTCGAACCATTTTCACGGAACAAGTCTGCAATATGCGCAATCGTTTCTTCTGTAATGACCGGATCGCCATTTTCAGCGTAGAATACCGGAATCGGAACGCCCCATACGCGCTGGCGTGAGATATTCCAATCTCCCCGATCACGCAGCATATTGAACAGGCGAGTTTCGCCCCATGCCGGTGTAAACGAAGTTTCTTTGATGGCTTTCAGGATCTGGTCGCGGAAAGCATCGATCGATACAAACCATTGAGCCGTCGCACGGTAGATGACCGGTTTTTTCGTCCGCCAGTCATGCGGGTACGAGTGCGTGATAAACGAAAGGTTTTCAAGAGCGCCGGCATTGTCCAACGCTTCTGTGATGGATTTATTGGCTTTGTCATAGAACTCGCCTTCGAACCCAGGTGCTTCGTCTGTCATGACTCCGCGCTCATCCACCGGACAAAGAACATCCAATCCGTATTTCTTGCCGATCAGGAAGTCATCTTCACCATGGCCAGGTGCCGTATGGACACAGCCAGTACCGGAATCAGTCGTTACATGGTCGCCGAGCATGACCAGAGACATCCGATCATATAACGGATGCTTCGCTTGGATATGTTCCATTTCAGCACCTTTTAATACGCGTACGACTTCGAAATCTGTCCAGCCCAATTGCTCGGCAACTTCTTTCAACAGCTCCTGTGCAATGATATACAGCGAGCCGTTAACAGAAACTTCCGCATAATCCAATTTGGCATGCAAGGAAATTCCCAGGTTTGCTGGGATGGTCCAAGGTGTAGTTGTCCAGATCACCAATTTCGTTCCTTCAGCCAAAACGCCTTTACCGTCACTGACAGGGAAAGACACATAGATGGAAGGAGATTTTTTATCATGATATTCAATTTCAGCTTCTGCAAGTGATGATTCACTTGATGGGGACCAGTAAACCGGCTTCAAGCCTTTGTAGATATAGCCTTTATTGGCCATTTTGCCGAATACTTCAATTTGGCGTGCTTCATATGCCGGCTTCAATGTCACGTAAGGATTTTCCCAATCGCCGCGGACACCGATGCGTTTGAACTGAGAACGCTGGCTGTCAATCTGCTGATACGCGTACTCTTCACATAATTTTCGGAATTCCGCCAGTGACATTTCTTTACGGTTTACGCCTTTATTCGTCAAAGCTTGTTCGATCGGCAATCCGTGTGTATCCCAGCCTGGAACGTATGGCGCGTGGAAGCCCATCATGGAGCGGGAACGGACGATCATATCTTTTAGTACTTTGTTCAGTGCATGTCCCATATGCAGATCACCGTTCGCATACGGAGGTCCATCATGAAGAACGAAGAAAGGACGGCCTGCTGTGCGGTCCAGCACTTTCTTATAGATATCCATCTCTTCCCATTTCTGTTGCATTTCCGGTTCCCGGTTCGGCAAATTGCCGCGCATCGGAAAATCTGTTTTCGGCATCAATAATGTATCTTTGTATTCCATTTCCATTCCTCCTGTAGGCATAATAAAAAGCCCCCATCCCTGGAAAGGGACGAGAAGCTTAGACTCGCGGTACCACCCTTGTTGCAGCTAGATAGCTGCCACTCGATCACCGTAACGTGGCGTAGACGGAATTGGATACTGTCGTTCACCAATTCTGCTCAAGAGTGATTTTCGTCTATGCGTCCGTGCCAGGCTTGCACTGTCCCTGGTTCGCTTTACCGTCCTGCATAGCATACTGTCTCTGTCAGCGCGTTTTTTTGTATGTCGTAATTATAGAAGCAGAAAGTCTCAGAGTCAAGAGTTCGACTCTTCTTTGTCCTTCTCGATCTTCTCTAGATTCTGTGTATCGATATCGTACTCCAAAAGCGTTTCCCAATCATCTGTTTCAATTAAATCCAACTGGGCTTCGACAAGCATTTTAAAGCGGTTTTTAAAGATGCGTGACTGCTTCTTCAACTCTTCGATTTCTGTTGCGATGCGGCGCGCTTTCGTCAATGATTCATTGACGATGCGATCAGCATTTTTCTCAGCTTCCTTGATGATCAACTCCGCCTCTTTCTGTGAGTTGCGGCGAACTTCTTCTGAAGCTTCCTGAGCCACAAAAATCGATTTCTGCAAGGTCGATTCAATTGTATTGAAATGGCCAACACGCTCATCAGTTGTTTTTAGGCGTTCTTCAAGCGCTGCCTTGTCTTTCAGTAGGATTTCATAATCTCTCATGATCTGTTCCAGGAATTCATTTACTTCATCTTCCTGATATCCTCGGAATGCTCGGCTGAATTCTTTGTTATGTATATCTAACGGGGATAATGGCATTGAGTAAACCTCTCCTTAACTTGTCATCTTATCTTCCTATTATACAGTTCATGGCTCTAAATTTCAGTATTATTTCGTATTTTTTACAAGCCGCCTACTTTTTCGCTTCCAGGCGGCCTATCTGCAGGCGAACTTTGTCCTTTTTGGTCCGTCCTTCAATCATGATCAACCTCACACGGCCATAACCCCGTGAAGAAATCATATCCGATTCGTGCAACTCAAACGATGGCTGCTCCTGAAGGGTCCAGTTAACTTTCACTTTGCCTCCATGAATCAATGCGGATGCTTTTTGGCGGGAAATATTATAAACCGAACTCATCACCGTATCCAGTCTCATCGAGCTGACCGTGTACGACTCTTCTGTCCATTCCTCGCTTGTCTCGATCAATTGTTCCGCATCCGCCACTTCATTCAATTGAACTTTCACTTTTGCAGCGCTGACAAAATTACTTTGCAGATAAGGGCTGATTTCATTCATTACAGCCAGTTGGACCCGCTCATTATCGATGCGGATGTCCCCGAACTTGCTGCGGTCCAGTCCAAGGGACATCAAAGAGCCCAGGATGTCCGGATGGCGCAGATTGACAAACTTTGATGGGTATTTCAATTCGAAAACGGTCATGTTGAAATCTTCCTCTTCCGGTTCAAAGTAAGACGGATACAATAATACCCGCTGTCTTTCCGCATCTTTGAATAGTCCTGAAGACATCATCTTCACTTCACTAGAGCCCACCACTGCTTCCACAATAAAACGCTGGCGCGGATCGAGGAAATCCGTCAGCTTCGGTGAATAGCGGTCTTCCACTTCCCGAAGCCACCCTGATACTTGTTCGATAAATTGCTGCTCTTCTTTTCTGAAATGCTGAAATATCTCTTCCATACAAATGCTCCTTCATGTGTGATCAGTTCTTCAAGAAAAAAACCTCACATCACGTGAGGTTTTGAGTTAAATGAGATAACCAGCCAATACAACGATACCTTGGCTTGCTAAGCTTAATGTGAAGATTGCAACAATCGGTGAAATATCAATCATGCCGATCGGCGGAATAAAACGTCTGAAGATATCCAGATACGGATCTGTAATTTTGGAGATCATTTGTCCGAAGCTCGATTCTTTGATACTCGGCACCCAGCTCATGAAGACACTGACTATCAAGATATAAAAATAAATATTAATGGCCGAAAGTAATAGATTCACAAGAACTATCATATTATTTTATGGCACCCCTCTTATTGTTGATCATCGTAGTAATAATCTGAAATGGCGCCATCCACTTCAACAGTGTCTGGTACGCATAGGAAGATGTCAGTTCCAATACGTTGAATATCTCCGCCAAGGGCGTAAACTGTTCCACTTAAAAAGTCGATGATCCGAAGTCCCTGATCTTTTTCGATGCGCTGTAGGTTAACAACTACAGCCTGTTTGCTTTTCAGACTTTCTGCGATATCCTGCGCTTCCGCGTAGACTCTAGGCTCTGCCAAGCTGACTTTTGAAGATTTTGCCGCACTTTGCAAACTGACTAAATTAGGCACAATGGTCTCCTCCACTTTCTGGCGCCGTTCTTTCGGTGTTTTTTTCGGCTCTTGCATTGCAGCCGGCTTTTCATACCGCGGTGCTGGTTTTTGTTGTGGTACAGGCTGCTCCTGTACGCGTTCTTCTTCGTATTCATCTAAATAAAAGAAATTTTTGAATTTGTTTTTCATGCTCATGGCTTTGCCTCGCTTTCCGACCCGACTAACGCTGTTCCAATCCGGACAAAACTTGCCCCTTCCTGAGCAGCGATTAAGTAATCATTGGACATGCCCATGGAGCATTCTGTACATGGTGCATGGGTCCAGTGTTTCTCTGATACTTGGAGTTGGAGTAATTTTAATCCTTTGAACGCTTCACGAATAATGCGTTCATCTTCTGTATTCGGTGCCATCGTCATCAATCCGACTACCTGGATTTTATCATAAGCTTCCAGCGATTTGATGAACTCCATTGTTTCATCAGGTGCAATCCCGCTTTTAGACTCTTCGCCGGAAACATTCACCTGCACAAAACAGTTCACTTGCCGGTTTGCCCGTTTCTGAATTTCCTTCGCCAGACTTAAACGGTCCAAGGAATGTAAATAATCAATTTCATTGATGACGTCTTTTACTTTTCTGGTTTGCAGATTACCAATATAATGCCAGGACACATCTTCGTCAATCGCTTCAAGTTTCTGCGCCAATCCTTCCGGACGGTTCTCCCCCAAGTGGCGGATTCCAGCTTGGATCGCTTCTTTCGTACGTTCTACACCAACTTGTTTGGTGACAGCAATCACTTGTATGTTATCCTTCACAGCATTCAACTGCTCGGTGATCTCTTCAAATACCGGTTTAATGGGTTTCATGCATTCACAACTTTTCTATAGAAGTCCAATATATTGTATCAAGTTTTGGCTGATTTATCAATTAAGCCCTATCCTAAAAAAAACAGCTGCCCAACCGGCAGCTGTTCGGATTAACGTCTCTTTTGACGATTACGTAAAAACGTCGGGATGTCCAATGCATCGTCGTTATTTTTTTCTTGTCTTTGTGGTTCCTGGTTGTAGTAAGGCGGCTGTTCTTCACGGCGCTGCTCGTCGCGGCGTTGGTCTTCACGGCGTGCATCACGGATTGAAGGCGCTGGAGCCTGTTGTTGAATCGACTGCACACGGCTTGAATTCAATCCAGATCCTCTAGGCGTTCTTGGCTGAAGCTGCTCCTCATTGAAGCCAGTAGCAATTACCGTAACGATGATTTCATCTTTGAGGTTATCATTGATGACTGAACCGAAAATCATATTCACTTCTTCATCTGAAGCTGAAGCTACGATATCAGCTGCTTCCTGAACTTCATAAAGGCTTAGGTTTGAACCACCTGTAATATTCATCAGGACACCTTTTGCTCCATCAACTGAAACTTCAAGCAATGGGCTTGATACAGCTTTTTTAGCAGCTTCTGAAGCGCGATTTTCTCCTGAAGAAACTCCGATTCCCATTAATGCAGAACCTTTATTCGACATGATTGTTTTTACATCGGCAAAATCCAGATTGATCAATCCAGGAACGGCGATCAAATCGGAAATACCGGAAACACCTTGGCGAAGAACATTATCCGCTTCACGGAATGCTTCAAGCATCGGTGTATTTTTGTCGACGATTTCAAGCAAACGGTCATTCGGAATGACAATCAATGTATCCACTGATTCTTTCATCGTAGAAATACCGCCGATTGCCTGAGTTGAACGTTTGCGGCCTTCAAATGTAAATGGACGCGTAACCACGCCTACAGTCAAAGCACCAAGCTCTTTAGCGATTCCAGCAATAACCGGTGCTGCACCAGTTCCTGTACCGCCGCCCATTCCTGCTGTAACGAAAACCATATCCGCTCCACGAAGAGCTTCCTCGATTTGTTCTTTGCTTTCTTCAGCTGCTTTTTTCCCTACGTCAGGGTTAGCACCGGCACCAAGTCCACGTGTCAATTTCCCACCGATTTGAAGGCGCACTTCTGCTTTGGACAGGTTCAAAGCCTGTGCATCCGTATTTACTGCAATAAATTCTACCCCTTGGACTCCATGTTCGATCATGCGGTTAACAGCATTATTTCCGCCGCCGCCTACACCGATAACTTTAATTACGGCCAGTGCGTCAATATTTGTATCAAATTCCAACATTCTTTTTCCTCCTAAAATTGCTCAGCTTTTATAGTTGCAAGCTAGATACAATGTTGATTTTATTCAAAGAATCGATCAAACATCTTCTTGGCTTTAGTTACGACACCTTCAGAATTTTGTTTTGGCTGCTTTTGCTTCTTAGGTTGCTGTATTTCCTGATGCTCAATTTTCGCATTTCCTGATACAGCTGCACCATTTCCAACACGGCCATAGAAGACATCTTCCATGTATGCATATTGAATCAGGCCAACTGCCGTCGTGTACTGAGGTTCCCGGACGCCGATAAATTCTGGTGTGAATAGACGAACACGCGTCTGCAGGATATTCCGTGCAAGTTCAGGAAGTCCATCCAATTTAGCCATACCACCGGTTAAAACGACTCCTCCTGGAAGGTCTTGGACACCTAAACGGTAAAACTCATCTAAAATCAGTTCGAAGAGTTCTTCCAGGCGAACTCCGATTATTTCAGATATGTATTTTTGGTTATATTGTTCTGTTGAATCCGAACCAATGACAGGAACTTCAAAGACTTCATCTTCTGAAGCATCCTCAAAAAATGCATGGCCATGTTCAAGTTTGATTTTTTCAGCTTGATCTGTCGGTGTCTTTAAAATGATGGACAAATCTTTTGTAACGTGGTCGCCTCCAACCGGAATTACGGAAGAAGCGGTCAAGTGGCCGTCTTGGAAGATGGCAATAGAAGTAGAACCTCCACCGATATCGATACACGCCGTGCCATGATTTTTCTCGTCTTCAGTTAATGCGTAACTTCCTGCAGCAAGTGGCTGGACGTAAATATCACGTATTTCAAGCCCTGCTCTCTCCACACAGCGGAGTACGTTATGCAGAATTGTTTTTGAAGTTGTCACCATTGTACCATCCATTTCGAGACGGATACCAATCATGCCCCGTGGATCTTTGATTTCGCCTAAATGATCGACCACGTACTGTTCAGGAATGATATTGACCAATTCCCGTTCCGGTGGAATCGACATGACTTGAGCCGCTTCCAATACACGATCCAAATCGTCATCGGTAATTTCACGGTTTTCACTGTTCACTGCTACGATTCCTTTAACAGGCTGCAGCACTGCTTTGTTCGCTGGAATTCCAAGCACAACTTCATGGATGGATTTACCGATCATGCGCTCTGCTTGATCGACTGCTTTTTTAATGGACTGCACCGTTGCATCTATGTCAACAATCGCACCTTTTTTAATCCCATTAGATTTTACATTTCCGACGCCGATTACATTCAGCGACTTGTTGGCCATTTCCCCGATTAAAACTTTAACGGATGACGAACCGATATCTAGACTAACGTATAATTCTGATTGACTCAATTCGTGGCACCTCCTTATTAAACTGCTGTACTTATATTCTATTGTATATCATGCACCTTGTCTAAGAAAATCGCAAAACTTAGAAAAATTTCCTTCAATTGTTCAAATAGTCTCTCTAACTTCTTTCTTTTCAGCCCATTTCGCCAAAATGATGCGTCGAATGACGGCAATGTTCTGGAATAGCCGTACACCGAATGCGAAAATTGCAGCCAAGTATAAATCTACTCCTAAATGGACACCAAGAAAAGCAAGGCCGGCCGCCAACGCGATGTTGAAGAAAAAGCCGGAGACAAATACTTTATCGTCATAGACTTGCTGCAAATGAGCCCGAATCCCTCCGAAAAGGGTATCGAGTGATGCCAATACGGCTATCGACAGGTAATTGGCATATTCCGGCGGAATTTGAATATCTGTGAGAAGCCCTAGCGATATTCCGAGTATTAAACCTAAAATGGACAGCCACATCGCTATTCCCCCTCTGATGCCTGTAAATAATTGGTGTCTATCGTGCCGTCGTATGCTTCGATGATCAGATCATCTTTTGGCTCTGAAACCGTCAACGTCAAGTTATCGATGTAAAAGTCATCCAGAATACGGGACGCTAATAAATGATTATACAGCTTTTCTGAGTCTTCCATCGACTCAGAGATGATTTTTATGGAAAATGGTGGTGTATCCACCGGTTTTGTATTGACGGTCGTTTGGCCATTGATATCCCGTATCGCGGTTGTATTGATGATTCGTTTACCGTCAATGGAAACATACAAGCCATTATAACGATTGATTTCGTTGACCAAACGAATAAGCAGATCCGGTGAAATCCCTTCAATCTCAAGTCCCATCGCAACCGCTTCCATCGAAGGTTCGACAAAAACTTCAATTCCAGGCCCCGCCGTCTCCGTCAAACCTGCTGCACTTCTCAGCTCGCCGGCGGTTTCGCGCAAGGCTTGTTCGGGGCTGGCATCTGCAGTTGCTTTGTATTTGTTCAATGTATCGTCAAGTGACTCGATTTCCGACAACAATTGAGAATGAAGCTGCTTTTCCCTCGCCAGTTCCTGCCTAATCTCCCAAACATCCCGTGTATCCCGGATATCGGGTTCATTGATCGTGTTATATTGAATAGCCGTCATCAAGCCTATGACAAACATAATCACTGTAAATCGGGTAAGAATCCTTTTCTTCATGCAATCCCCCCCTCACTCATGATTCTGTCAGCAAAGCAGGCATTTCAATGATTTGCCCCTCATCTAAAGTGACGATGATATTATCATTCAATAATTGATCCATAATCCCACCGGTCAACTCAATTGAAGAGGTCAATACCTCAGGCTCGCCGATAGCTTCAATGACAAAAGGAGCCGGATATTGGACGCCATCTACCGTTATGACCGGTCCTGTACAGACAATATATGAATTTCCATGGATCCGCTGGCCGTTGATTGAAATGGCCTGGGCGCCTGAAATATATAATTCGTTGATCACTTGGAAAACATGGCTTTCATGAACAATATAATCATTCGGGTTGACCGAGTTCGGATTGTAATCGCCGTCCTGCAAAGTAACTTTCAGGCCGCTCCCTTCTACAGGAACCAGCCCGAGGTATCTTCGCAGTTCTTCAGCTTCCGCCGCATATTCAGTGTAGCGGTTTTCTCCGTCAGCAAATGATTTTTCGTATTCCTGAACCTCGCCCTGCTTCTCCTGCAACTCATTTCGCAGACCTTTATTGCCTTCCTGCTGGTCGATCAATTCTTTCCGATAGCGGTCTTCCTGTTCGAAAAATGCGCCGCCGGTAAATCCCTCTGTCTCTTTCGTCGCATTCGATAAACTATAGGAATAAGCCATGATAAATCCCAGCACCAGAAATACCAGAGAGAAGACAATCGATTTACTGAAACTCTTACGATTATTCTTCTTCGGGGTCTTCATCTTCGGCACCTTCCTTCGCAAAGCCATAAACATCCGCATAAGAGCGGAAGAAGATTCCCACTTCCATATCAATTACCCCTTGCTGGCCATCTTCCAATTGGGCGATGACGGACGGGTAATAATTCATTTTTTCCGCTAACGTACTTAAAATTCCATGCACTTCATTTCCATCATTCATGTATAGAGTCACATAATCCGCGTCTTCCTGGTCAGGATCCAAAATAACCTGAGAAACCAACTGAAGAACTTCAGGATTAATTCCAATTAATTGTTCAATCAGTTTCTTCCGCTTCTCTTCATCTTCAAAATTCATGTAAATCGGACCGTCCACATCAGCGACGGGCTGATCCAGAGCCAGGTTATTCGACAGGACAATCTGGTAGCTGTTGCCGCGGTCCAGATAGCCCATCTGAACGTATTCCTTCAAATTGATTTCAACACCGGTCAACCAATTTTTATTGACTGATGCTTCTTCTATCCATTCCAGCTTTTCCAATTGCTGCGCAACAGTTCCCGCATCAAAGGACCACATCGAATCCCCGATGTTCAATCCACTCGCTGCCTGGTAGCTTTCCTGGTCGAAAAGAACAGCGCCGTCGATAGTGATGGTCTGGATTTCACTGTACTTCGACTGGCTGTATAAAAGTACGGCAAGCAAAGTGAGAAAAATGAACAGCAGCGTCACGAACTTGCGATTGGTTCTTTTTTTCCGGCGCTCGCGGAGCGTCGGGATGCGTTCTTCGATGTCAATCACTTTGTCCATAATTGCTGCCCCTTATCTTTTATTCATTCGCTTCCGTCATCTGCTGGACTGCGGATATGAAAGCATCTCCCCGAATTTCGAAACTATCGTATTGGTCCCAGCTTGCGCAGGCAGGGGATAATAGGATCGTATCTCCGTTCTCGGACTGCTTGATCGCTTTCTCCACTGCATCGTCCATCTTGCCCGCCTGAATAATTACCGATACACCACAGTCCTCTGCAAATGCTTTAAAGCGTTGTGCAGTTTCACCAAACGTGACCAGGACTTTGACGCGGTCCATAAATGGCCGGATTTCTTCCAGAGAATGATTACGTTCTAATCCGCCTGCCAATAAGATGATTTTTTCGGGAAAAGCTTCCAACGCACTTTTCGTTGCCAGTGCGTTGGTGGCTTTCGAGTCGTTGTAGAATTTACGTCCTTGCCATTCCACTATAAATTGGGAACGGTGCTTCACGCCTGTAAATGAAGTCAGCACACGGATAATGGTTTCTTTGGTTCCCCCACAAAGCAAAGTCGCTGCCGTTGCGGCTAGAATATTCTCCAGATTGTGCTGGCCGCCCAACATGATTCTTGAACGTTCAATCAATTTTTCGCCTTGCCAGTATACAAATTCAGCATCTGCACTGATGCTGGTGGCGGTACGACCTTTCAATGTGAAAGGCACCAGCTGCGCTTTGCAGCTTTTCGCATGTTCAACCAATAATGGCTGATCAGCATTGTAGATGAAATAATCCTGAGCTGTTTGATTTTCTGTAAGCTTCATTTTGGAAGCACGGTAATCCTCGATCGTTCCATGGTAATCCAAATGCGCTTCGTATAAGTTCGTGATGATCGCGATTTCTGGCCGGAAAGCGACAGTGCCCTTCAGCTGGAACGAAGACAGTTCAGTGACGATGACATTTTTCGCTTTCGCTTTTTCTGCCACACCGCTCGCTACAGTTCCGATGTTTCCGGCAATCAGCGGATTCTTATTATCCTGATTGAGCATATGGAACAGTAGAGTGGTCGTTGTTGTTTTGCCGTTAGAACCGGTGATGCCGATAAATGGAGCTTCACTGATTAAATAAGCCAATTCAATTTCAGTCCATACCGGAATATTTTTTTCGATAGCTGATTCAATCAATATATTAGTATAGGGAATTCCTGGGTTTTTGACAACCAGCTCAAAACCTTCCTCAAGTAAATCTTCGGGATGTCTACCGCAAATGACGGTAACGCCCATATTTAATAATTCCTGTGCTTCCGGATTCGCTTCAAATGGCTTGGAATCATTGACAGTTACAAATGCACCAAGCTTATGAAGAATGCGGGCGGCTGTAAAACCGCTTTTTGCCAATCCGAGAACCAGGATTTTCTTTTGATATAATTGTGGCACCTCTTTCATTTACATTACCTCCAAAAAGACTGCGATTGCCGCACTGATTAGACCGACTGTCCAGAATACAATGACTACTTTCCACTCTGACCAGCCGCTCAATTCGAAATGATGGTGAATTGGGCTCATTTTAAAAATTCGTTTTTGCCGCAATTTAAAACTGCCAACCTGCAAAATGACTGACGCTGTTTCAATGACGAAAACAAGTCCAATCAGCAACAGCAGCAATTCCTGTTTCAACAAGATGGAAACCATTGCGAGTGCGCCACCTAGAGCCAGTGAACCTGTATCGCCCATAAAGACTTTTGCAGGGTATTTATTGAAGATCAAAAACCCAAGCAAACCGCCTGTTACGGAAAAAGTGAAAATCGCAATACCGATTTCATCCTGATGGATCGCCAATACTCCAAATGCAGCAAACGCAATAGAAGCAGTACCGGCAACCAGGCCGTCGAGGCCATCCGTTAAATTGACTGCATTAGAAAATCCAACCAGCCAAAAGACAATAAAGAACACATACAGCCATGATAACTCAATTGTAATAGCTGTAAAAGGGATGCTGAGTCCCGTTTCAAAATCGATGCCGCTTAAAACAAAGAAAGATATGACCGCTATGACGATCTGCGCGATCAACTTCTGTAAAGAAGTCAATCCCAGATTCCGCTTTAATACAACTTTGATGAAGTCATCCAAAAAGCCGATCATTCCATATCCGAAAAGCACCAGCAATAGAATAAGTACTTTAGCGGTCAATAGACCAGCAACCCAGGCAACTAGCAGGACTGTGATGATGATGGAGATTAAGAAAACCAACCCGCCCATAGTGGGAGTGCCCGTTTTCTTCATATGTGATTCAGGCCCTTCTTCGCGGATGCTTTGGCCGAATTTCATCCGTTTCAACAACGGAATAAAAATCGGCATCAATCCAACTGTTAAGAGCAAAGCAATTCCAAGACCCATTACTATATATACGTTCATTTAGAGAGCTCCTTTAAACACGAGATTACTCGGTTGTTTCTTCTGTCGGTGTTTCTGTTGTTTCTTCTATTGTTTCCTCTGTCGGTGTTTCTGTTGGTTCTTCAGCTGATGTTTCTGTTTCTGTTGCTTCTTCATTATTTTGAGAATCGGATTCTTCCAACGCATCCTGATCTTCTTCTGCACCCTCTTCAGCTGCTTCGGTTTTCGCCCGTGCAGGGTAATAGATCTCAGGTGGATGGAGTTCGATTACTACTGGCTCATTATCCGTTATTACTTCACCTTCTGCAATGCTTTGCGTCAAAACATATCCCTGACCAGCAATTTCCAACGCTAAGCCACTCAAGGATTGATACGCAAGGAGTTCCCGCTTAGACCATCCTGTAAAATCAGGCAAGGTAGTTTTCCCCTCCGTCTTCAGGATGACCAGTCCGCCTTCAAGTACGGTATCGCCAGCCGCCGGGTATTGGGAGATGACTTTATCTGTATCTCCGGAAACGACAGCTTCGAGCCCTAAGCCATTCAACGCTTCAGAAGCTTCAGCGGCTGATTTCCCTGTATAATCATCAACTGGCCTTGTTGTCGCTTCAGCCATGTTTTCCGGCTCTATGTTCAAGTACTTCAAACTGTTTTCCATGACGGAAGTAAAGATTTTCGCAACCGGCACCGAACCATATTCATCAGCTGGCAGATTAGGCTGCTGGACACCAATGTAGATGAGCAATTCCGGATCATCGGCAGGAGCCATGCCCAGGAAGGAGAACAAATAATTATTTCTGCCTGCTAAGTAACCGCCGCCTTCTTTCGGAACTTGGGCAGTTCCAGTCTTCCCGGCTATTGTGTAATCCTGAAGCGCAAAACCTTGCGCTGACCCAACCTCGGACGTGACAGTTGAAGCCAGGACTTCTTTTACTTTTTCAGCAGTTTCAGCTGAAATAGGCTGCCCTGCTTCTTCTGGTTCACTTTTGACAGTGACTTTACCCGTATCTGAATTCTTGATCTGATCGATAACATAGGGCTTCATCATCACACCGCCATTTGCAATTGCAGTAGCAGCCTGGATCATTTGAATAGGAGTTACAGTCGATCCCTGTCCATACGCCGTGGTCAATTTATTGATCGGATATTGATTGAGGATTGTGCCTTTTGCTTCTTTCGGCAAATCAATTCCTGTCTGCTCGCCGAATCCAAAAGCGTCGACGTATGTCATGAACGTGTCTGCCCCAAGCCGTTCTAATAAGTACGCCATCGAGACGTTGGAAGAGCGTTGAAAACCTTCCAGATACGAGATGGTTCCCCAGCCGCGTCCGCTGTTATGGTCACCGATCGTGCTGTCCAGCAGCGTATAGGTTCCTGAATTATAGGTAGCATTCGGATCCCATCTGCCTTCTTCGATTGCTGCCGCCAACGTAAACATCTTCATCGGAGATCCAGGTTCAATCGTCAATTCGATGCTTTCGTTCAGCCAGTTATCGGACAGCCCTTCCCGCGTATTCGGATTAAACGTCGGGCGCTGGGACATCGCCAGTATTTCACCGGTTTTAGGATCAGCAATTACAGCGATCATCCGTGTGGGATCGTATTCTTCCTGGACACCGCTCATTGCGTCTTCCAGGAAGTTCTGCAATGTTTTATCCAAAGTCAGCTGAACGTCAGAACCATCGACAGCTGGAGTTACCGCAGATTCACTATTCGGCAGCAGGAATCCCCATTTATCGGTATCGAATTCTATTTTACCGTTCTTTCCTGTCAAAATATCATTGTGTATGGATTCCAGACCCATTCTTCCAGTCGTTTTTGTTTCGCCATCTTTCAGTTCTTCTTTCATGGCATAGCCAATCAGGTGAGAAGCAAAAACGCCGTTCGGGTATAATCGTTTTAAATCCCGGACAAATAGTAAACCCGGAATTTCGGCTTCTTTCATTTCAAGCATCTGTGTGTGGCTGATTTCACGGCCTGCCGCACCGAATTCCACCTGATAGCGGTCTTTTTCCTTACCGGATTTCAACGTTTTCAGGATACTTTCTTCCGAAACATCTAAATAGCCCGCCAGTTTCCCGGCAGTTTCTTCGATATCTACGACATGACGCGGATCACTGGCCTTTTGGGTGGCTGATTCATCAACCACTGCAACCACTTTATAAGTCAGAGTATCCTCAGCAATCACTTCTCCGTTGCGGTCGATGATGCGTCCACGCTCAGCAGTAAGCACCTCTTCCTGGCTGTACTTCGCCGCTGCTTTAGCAGCAAGTTCCTGGCCTTCCACTTCTCCCGTAGCTTGTATTGTCACAATTCTAGTCAATAAAAGGAAAAAGAGCCCTGCAAATAACAAAAACAGCAGAAAGGCTCCCCCTTGAAATCGAAACTTTTTTTTCATTGTCCAGGCACTACCTTTACATTTTGCTCATTTAATTTAAGGCCAAGTTCTTTTGCTTTCGACCAAATGCGCTCGTATGAAGATAGTTCACTTACCTGTACCGACAAATCTGTATTTTGCTTCGTTTTTTCATTGACTGATTGTTCAATTGTTTGAATTTCCTGAGTAGATGCCTGAATCGTCGATTGATTCTGTAGAACCAGCAATGCGCACAGGATACAGACTGCTACAAAAGTCACGTAAAGTATTTTCTCGCCTTTTGTGATTAAGCTTTTCTTTCTTGCCGGCTGCCGACTCGGGTTTTGAGGAACGGCCGGCTGTTGGATGTAGGTTTCAGTTCTTGCATTCAACGCCATCTGAACACGTCCTTACTCGTTTATTTTTTCTGCAATCCGCAGCTTAGCGGACCTTGACCGATTATTATGTGCAAGCTCTTCTTCAGTAGGCAGGATTGGTTTTCTTGTGATCAATTTCAGGATCGGCTCCATCCCTTCTGGAATCACCGGTAAATTCGGCGGTAATTCAGGAAGCGAGGATGCTTCTTTAAAAATTGCTTTGCAGAGCCGGTCTTCAAGTGAATGGAAGGTGATGACGCTAATTCTTCCGCCGATAGCCAATAGGCCGATTGCGTCCTGCAGTGAAGTCTCAGCGGCTCCAAGCTCATCGTTTACTGCGATGCGGATGGCTTGGAACACACGTTTTGCAGGATGGCCGCCTTTTCGGCGGGCAAAAGCAGGAATACCGTCTTTAATGCATTCGACCAGTTGGCCGGTTGTTTCAATAGGATGCTTTTCTCTTGCAGCTTCAATTTTGCGTACGATTTGTTTCGAGAATTTTTCTTCGCCGTAGCGGTAAAATATTCTCACCAAGTCTTCGAAAGACCATTCATTTACTACATGATACGCGCTCAACTCAGCGCTTTGGTCCATCCGCATATCCAGAGGGGCATCATTATGATAACTGAAGCCCCTTTCAGGAGTATCCAATTGTGGAGAAGAAACGCCGAGGTCATATAAAATGCCATCGACTTTCTGCACTCCACGCATTTCCAGTTCCTCTTTTAAAAACTTGAAGTTGGCATGGATAAACGTAATTCTATGTAAGTAATCTTGTAGTTTTTCTTTTGCATGAGCCAATGCTGTTGCGTCTTGGTCGAAACAATATAAATGACCTTCGTCAGATAATTGCTGAACCAGATATTCGCTGTGTCCTGCTCCGCCCAGCGTACAATCTACATATATGCCGTCAGGGCGAATGTTCAGACCATCGACAGTTTCATGCAGTAAAACCGTGGTGTGATTGAACAATCCATTCCCCCCGTTCACTTTTAAAAGTCAAAATCAGTTAAATTTTCCGCGATTTCATTGAAGGAATCTTCGGATGCTGCAAAATAGCTTTCCCATGAATCTTTTGCCCATATTTCAAAACGGTTGGACACACCTAAAATGATGCATTCTTTTTCAAGTTTTGCGTAAGAAATTAATGTCGTCGGTATATTGACGCGTCCCTGCTTATCAAGTTCCACTTCCGTAGCACCTGAAAAAAAGAAGCGTGTAAAAGCACGAGCGTCTTTTTTAGTGACCGGCAGCTCTTTCAGCTTTTCTTCAATTTTCTGCCATTCGTCCATCGTGTAGCCAAATAAGCATTGATCCAGGCCCCGAGTGATGACAAAATTGTCACCCAGCAGTTCACGAAACTTAGCCGGTATGATTAACCGTCCCTTTGCATCAACGCTATGTTGATATTCGCCCATGAACATTCCCTTCACCCCACTTATTGTAATAAATGTACCACAATCCCCCACTTGCCACCACTTGTTTTTGAAATATTTCACGTTTGTTACAAGAAATTATCTCAACAAGTTATTTTGACATAAAAAAAGCCTGCGAATGCAGACTTTTCGGGTTAAAAATAAATAATTTTATGATTTTTGTCATAATTCAGCGGAAGAGCCAAAAGGTCTTTCACCAGCCCTGTTCCGTACTGGTTCATATAGATGAATGGACTGTAAATCCGTTCCTGAAATCCGCCATTTGGCAGCAATTCATTTTCAATCGAAGAAAGATGGCCAAACTCAATGCTGTTTTGAAGCATCACTTCATCCTG
This sequence comes from uncultured Planococcus sp., assembly GCF_947501725.1. Lineage (NCBI taxonomy): Bacteria > Bacillati > Bacillota > Bacilli > Caryophanales > Caryophanaceae > Planococcus > uncultured Planococcus sp. The sequence continues at coordinate 61,464 of NZ_CANMXD010000003.1, forward strand.
CAGCTTGTTCTTCAAAAAAGTGAATTGTTTAATATGCAGCTGAAGATTCTTTTCGACAACCGGCGTTAAGCCTTTACTGATGGAAGAAAACTGTTGATTAATCTTCTCATAGGCTTCTTCCACCTGCTCTTGCAGCCCCTCTATCAATGCTTCAGCTTCCTGCTCGCGGATTGATTCCATCAATTCGTTTCTCATCACCGGAATTCTGCGTTCATTGACTACGGCTGTAAAATCCAATTTATATTGTTCCAATAGACTTTGGGTTTTGCGGTTCACCAAGGTCAGGCTCAGCCTCGGCATGATGACCGGCAACTCCATGTCCATCAACTTGAAAGCATCTTTTAACGCAGCCCAGTAGGAGATCTCCCCGGGACCGCCTACAAATGCCAGTACAGGGAACACCATCTCCTGCATCAATGGGCGCGTCACCACATTATTGCTCAAGAATTCCGGATTCTGTTGGGCAATGTCTAAAAGCTGCTGTTTTGTATAGCGGATAGCACCATTGTTTGCTATAAATTCCTGGTTTTCGCGTTCCAGCAATAGACGCTCGCCTTTCACTGTAATAAACAGGTTGGCGGCATTTTCTTCCGCACCGATCACTGCACTGTACCCATCTTGGACAAGTGCCTGTTCGGCAGCAGTTACTGTCTGTGCAATTTCTCCTGAACGTTCAATCAGCTTCATGAAATAAGGAGCTTCATATTTGCGGAATTCTTTATCTGCTGCATCAATATACAGCAGCCCTTCATCCTCGAAAAAATAATGGAGCAGCGCAGCGAAGAAATCAGTAAAGGAAACGGATTGTTCCAGGAGGCCGAATGCCAGGTGATGGATTTCTCTGGAATGTTCAGTTTCCGGTAGGCTGCGGAAATACTCTTCCAGGAAAATCGCGATTTTAGGTTTATTGAGCTCTGCGGTAGAAGCTGAATGCTTGCCATACTCAGCATGGGGAATATTCAATTTGTCGACCCGCCCATTGACCTCCCGGTAAAGGTGGCTGATTTCAGCTAAGTCATGGTCTTCGCCGGCAATCCAAAAAACCGGCACTACTTTGGTGTTCAGCTGCTCTGAAGCTTGTTTTGCCAAAATAATTACTGAAATGGCTTTATGTACCGTGTATAGGGGACCTGTCAAAAGACCCGCCTGCTGACCTGTAACGACCACCGGTGCGCCTTTTTCAAAATCTCTCAGATTTTGTTGTGCTGCTTCCGACAACCCGTTACGTTCCATATAGTTACGCATAATACCTGCCAATTTTCCACGGTCGACAGAATGCCCTTGAAGGTTCTTCAAGCGTTCATCAAATGACTGCATCTGCGGATCATACGAAAAATAAGAGCGGATTGCCGGTCTGCCATTCACATAATCATTCATCAATTTACTTACTGGTTCTACGTATTGTTCCTCTACCTTCATGAAAAAAAGTCCCCTTTTCCCTTTACATTTAAAATCTACTATATCAAACGCATCACTCAAAGAAAAAAAATACGCCTGCTAAAATGATTTTATGATAACAATCACAAGGCCGACCAGCCACACAAGAGCATAAACGGAGGCTAACAGCAAAAAGTAGGTTCTCCATAATTTCCGGAAAAACGGGATGATTTCAATTTCTTTGGCTGTTCTCCATTCGATGACCAAAAGAACAATCGCCAGGACAAGGGCAACAAAATAAACAGCTGCCGTAATGGAATAGCCCCACAGGAATTCAACCGAAGCCGGTACGGAAAAGAACAATAAAAAGGTGGTGACATCCGATGCCATACCAAGCGCTTTCCGTTTTTTTCTTTTCAATGAGATGAAATAGATGAAAGCAAACAGCAGAAAAGGGACGTAAAGGAAGACGGTTCCGATTGTATGTAATATCGTCATTTTCCTACCTCAACAGTTTTCAGAAGGTGATAAAAAGCTTTAAACAAAGGCAATTCCAGCTTTGAACGGTTCAACACATAAAGCATCAGGCCATCAACTTCCATCGCATCGCCTGCGAGACGATCAGCCAGCATGGCAGATACTCTTTCAGGCTCGGCGGCGCATAACGTCGCCACTTTTTCAATCGGCTGCAGCCACTCAATTTCAGGGAAAGCCAAATAAAGTTCACTGTATAAGTTCCTGAATAATTCATAGGCGTGCGGATTGGTGATCAGTTCGCCGTTGCGGATCTTCATGATTGCCGTCAACGGATCGATCAGGCTGTTGAACAACAACTGTTCAAAAAGCGATTCTTCAATAGTATCCACCCACTCGCTCTGCCAGGCAGAGGTTTCAAGAACCGGGAGAAATTCTTCTGCATGCCCCTTTACCAATCCGAACGTAAACCGCGCTGCTTTGTTGAAACTGATTTCAACATCACTCAGCTTGATGCAATCCGTTTCCAGTATGGCGGCTGCAATATGGCGGTGCGATAGAGTTCTTGCTTTTTCCAAAAACAACATGCCTTGCTGAAGGAAAATGATCCTATTGCTTGCGCAGCGGATCTTCAAGAGCCTTAAAATTGGCTGCAGGTCTTCGTAATTCAACGTCAGAATAATAACAGCATCGGGATCGATCTGCTCCACATCCGTATAGGCTTCGACTGGCTGGCGGTTTCCCCCATGTATGATTCCCTGCTTGTTGATCAATGCGGCTTGTTCTTCATGCTGTGCGATCACTTGAACATCATGGCCAGCTTTTTTCAATAGATAGGCTGGCAGCAGTCCACTCGCTCCAGCTCCGATAATTGCATATTTCACGGAATCACTCCTTACAGTGCCACAATTTTTTCTTAAAAAAGAAGCCTGCCCATATTAGGCAGACTTCCAATAATAATTTTCATTATACAGGATAAATCGGATGTTTTCGATATGGCAACGGCAAATCTTTTGTTTCATAAAAAGATAGACGCTGGGAAAGCACTGAACGCAATTGATGAGGCGCCACAATTTCATCAATGATCAATTCGGACGCCAGACGGTAAATATCGATTTCTTCTTTGTATTCCTGATGTTTTTGCTGCACATACTGGAGACGTTCTTTCGGGTCTTCAATTGCTTCGATTTTATTGGAGTAAACAGCATTGACTGCCGCTTCAGGACCCATCACAGCGATTTGCGCTGTCGGCAAAGCGATGCAGACATCCGGTTCAAACGCCGGGCCTGCCATTGCATAGAGGCCGGCTCCATAAGCCTTGCGGACAATAACAGAGATTTTCGGTACTGTTGCTGAACTCATGGCTGCGATAAACTTCGCACCATGGCGGATAATGCCCGCGCGTTCAACTTTTGTGCCGATCATAAAGCCTGGTACATCAGCAAGGAACAGCAGCGGAATTGAGAAAGCGTCGCAAAGATTGATGAATTTTGCTCCTTTATCAGCTGAATCACCGAACAAAACGCCGCCTTTGACTTTCGGCTGGTTGGCAAGAATGCCGACCACCTGACCGTCGATGCGTGCAATTCCTGTAATCAATTCTCCGGCGAACAACTTTTTAATATCAAAGAAGCTGCCTTCGTCGACCAACTGATCGATCAGTTCATACATATCGAAAGGTGCATTCTGGTTTTCTGGAATGATCGCTTCCAATGATCGTCCAGCCTTCGCCGCTTTTGCCTCTATCTTTTCAGGCTTAATGGCAAAGTTGGCCGGGAAATTCTGCAGATAGCGGCGCGCTTCAGAAATGGCTTCTTCTTCCGTCGCAACCAGCACGTCACCAACACCGCTGACGGTGCAATGCATGCGGGCTCCGCCCATCTCTTCAAGCGTCACTTTTTCACCGATGACCTTTTCAGCCATACGCGGCGATCCAAGATACATCGAGGCATTGCCATCGACCATGATGACGATGTCACAGAAAGCAGGAATATACGCGCCGCCTGCAGCGGATGGACCGAACAATAGGCATACTTGCGGCACCATTCCAGACATCCTTACCTGGTTGTGGAATATTTTCCCTGCTCCGCGCCGATTCGGGAACATATCCAGCTGATCTGTAATCCGGGCTCCGGCAGAATCCACCAGGTACAACATCGGCACCTGCATTTTTTCAGCGGTTTCCTGAATGCGGATGATCTTTTCAACGGTACGGGAACCCCATGATCCCGCTTTGACCGTAGAATCATTGGCCATTACACAGACAGTTTCCCCATTGACTTTGCCGATGGCAGTAACAACGCCATCAGCGGGCAGATCTTCTGCCTCTACATTGGCAAAACGTCCATCTTCAGCATAATTTTCATCATCAAATAGTAATTTCAGCCGGTCACGGACAAACAATTTATTGCTTTCTTTCATTTTTTCGTGGTATTTCTGCTGCCCCCCAGCAAAAATCTTCGCCAGCTTCTGTTCCAAGCGTTCATTATAGCCAGTTGTTTCAGTCGTTTTTGTCATTTCACTGTCCCCTTTGCTTGAGATCGTTTATTCGCCGACAGTCAACAGAAGATCGCCTTCGTTGACGAAACCGCCAACTTCCACATGGATTTTTTCCACTTTGCCCCCAAATTCAGCTTCAATCGGAATTTCCATCTTCATTGATTCGATTGTCAGAACAGCCTGTCCTGCCGTTACGGCTTCCCCTTCGGCTGCCAATACATTCAATACTGTTCCTGCCATAGACGCTTTCAATTCTTTCATAATGTGTGTTCCTCCTTTGTTTTTTCCATCCATTGCGGCAATACTGCTGTCGCATAATCACCGGAAATAAATTCTTCAGACCTAATAAATTCCTTAAATAACGGAATATTGGTTTTTACACCATTAATTGTAACATGATTGAAAAAAGTCTGTGATTTGGACAGCGCGTCAACTCGATCCGTTCCGTGTATGATGATCTTAGAAATCATCGGATCATAGAAAGGAGTGACGTTGTTGCCTTCTTCATAGCCGGTTTCAATGCGTGCGCCTTCTCCCCATTGAAGCTTTTCGAGCTTCCCTGGAGAAGGGAAAAACGTTTTCGGATCTTCTGCGTATACACGGTATTCGATTGCATGGCCTTTGGTTCCGATACTGTCTTGAGAAGGCAATTCGCCTCCATCAGCTACGGTCAGCTGCCATTCGACCAGGTCAAATCCAGTCACTTCCTCGGTGACAGGATGTTCCACCTGCAAACGCGTATTCATTTCCAGGAAATAAAACTCGTTTTTCGGATCGACGATAAATTCCACTGTTCCAGCATTCGTATAATCAACCGCTCTTCCAGCCTTAAGTGCGGCTTCGCAAAGGCGCTCACGAACATCCTGCGGCAGGTGCGGCGAAGGTGATTCTTCAATCACTTTCTGGTTGCGCCGCTGGACCGAACAATTCCGTTCATACAAATGGACGAGATTGCCATGATGATCACCGAAAATCTGGACTTCGATGTGGCGGGCATCTGCGATAAATTTTTCAAGATAAACGACATCGTCACCGAAATAGGCTTTGGCGCGATTTTTTACTGAAGTAAACTGTTGAGTGAGCGCTTGCTCACTTTCACAGCGGACCATGCCGATCCCCCCGCCTCCTGCACTGGCTTTCAGCATAAGTGGATAGCCGATCTCTTCAGCTTCCTGAAGTGCTTCTTCCAGCGTGGCCACGCCTTCTTCAGTACCGGGAACCACTGGCACCCCAGCCTGGATCATGGTTCTTCGGGACTCGATTTTATCACCCATTTTTTCAATGATGTCACTCGATGGTCCGATAAAAACCATTCCGGCTTTCGCCACTTTGCGTGCAAAATCCGCATTTTCCGATAACAGGCCATATCCGGGATGAATCGCATCCACACCGTGTTTTTTGGCTTCTTCAATAATTTTTTCAATTTGCAGGTAAGACTGTACGACCGGATTCGGACCGATCAGTACAGCTTCAGTCGCTTCACTGACGTAAGGCAGATCCCCATCTGCCTCGGAGTGGATGGCGACCGTTTCGATTCCGAGGCGGTCGCATGTCCGAATGATTCGGCGCGCGATCTCTCCCCGGTTCGCAATCAGGATTTTCTTCATATTTGAAATACCCCCTATGTTTTCTCCCTTCTATAGCATATACGAATTTTGTAAGCGATTTCAACTATTCGTTGAAATATTTCTTTCAAAGTAGAATGAACTGCAGGATTCCACTAAAACAAAAAAAGAAATCCCTCTTAAAAGGGATTTCATTTCCTCGTTTTATTGAGGAAGTTGTCGACTGCTTCGTGATGGGCGTCTCTCTCCCACAGGACGGCGCATCTTCTGACTTCCTGTTCGACGCGTTCCTGCAGGTCGGTCTTGCGCCATTTACGGATGGCCATTTCCTTATAGGCACGGTGGACATCCGGATGGACTTTCTTCATGGAGCTGAAAAAGGAGTCGATGTCCTGGTCCTCCCGAATGACCGATGATGCCCAGCCGATCTCCCGCAGTTCAGCTGCGGTATAGACTCTGGCTTCACTGAGCATTTTCAACGCTTTGTCATGCTGCAAAGTTTCCATCAGGTAAGTGCCGCCGCCCCATCCGCTTGTAATGGCTAGGGTACCTTGAATAAAGCCGCATTTCGCATGATCCCATACAAGCCTGTAATCGCACGCTGTAGCGATTTCACAGCCACCGCCGACAGCAGTGCCATTAACCACCGCAACTACCGGTACAGGCAGTGTTTTGATCGAATACAGCACATCACTCATGCGCTTCAGCATGCCATAGGACTGTTCTTCTGTCCGCAAGGCATGGAACACCGAAAGATCACCGCCTGAACAAAAAGCCTGTTTGCCGGATGCTGTGATGATGACTGTCTGAACAGAGGGATGCTGCGCTTTTTCCACCAGTTCCTCAAGCCCTGCTGTCACTTCATCATTAATGGCGTTGCGAATATGCGGACGGTCAATGGTGAACGTCATGATGCCATCCTTAAGGTTGATCGTATAAGACAATAGAATCCCTCTCTTCTGCCATTTTTCCTGCTGGCGATACTGTCGCCACTTGCTTATGTATAGAGAAAAAGGCTATCGAGAGCCATGGCCTCTCAATAGCCTTTCAGCAGCAAATACTGTTTTATTTGCTTGCTACTACTTCTTTCCCTTTGTATGATCCACATGCTTTGCAGACGTGGTGAGCCAATTTACTTTCGCCACAGCTTGGGCAAATTACCATGCCCGGCACTGACAATTTAAAATGTGTACGGCGCTTTCTTTTAGCGGTTTTGGACGTTCTTCTAGCTGGTACAGCCATTGGTGACACCTCCTTACACTAATTCTATTCATCTGACTGATCAAAATACTTTGCTAAATCAGCAAGTCTTGGATCCGGTTTTGGTGGTGCCGCTTCTTTCTCGGCCTCATACTCTTCGTCTGTTGAATACGACCAATCGTTCCCGCCTTTGATGACAGTCTGATCAGCGTCTTCCTTAAACACCTGTATCGGTATCTGCAGCAAAACTAGTTCTTCCAGTATCGGCTGAAGATCAATGATCTCCGTCTCTACTGCGTGAACATCACTAAGCTTGTCTTCTCCGGCCTCTTCAGACCAATCAAAGACTTCAACCGAGTCGACGTTGATCGGAAACTCAACATCCTCCCAAGTTCTGGCACAAGGCAGCGTGAGCATACCTTCGAGATGGAGTTGGCACGTTAATTGTTGCGAACCAATTGTGCAATGTCCAGTGACATGTACAGGTGAAATTTCCCGAATATCGCTATTCCGTGATTTCACTGCATCCAAATGAACAATTTGGTCAATTGGCAGTCCGTCTCTGCGATGCTTTTGAAGCTGTTGAATCGCTATTTTCATAAGTAATCACCTCAAGACAACAAAGTTGATTATATAATGCACAGAAAAAGATGTCAAGAAAAAATCTTGTCACTCTATTTCAAACATCGGTATACTAAAGTTAATTCTACCAAAGAGGTGAGCAGATTGAAAGCTGTAGGAGTTATTGTTGAATACAACCCTTTCCATAATGGCCATCTGCATCATGCGCAGCAAGCGCGCGCAGAGTCGGGGGCAGACCTTGTCATAGCGGTCATGAGCGGACAATTTCTGCAGCGCGGGGAACCGGCGTTTGCCGATAAGTGGACGCGGACACAAATGGCGCTGGATGCAGGAATCGATCTGGTGATTGAACTGCCATACGTATATGCCACGGCGCAGGCATCCGATTTCGCCAAAGGGGGAATTGCGCTGCTTGAGGCAATCGGCTGTTCTTCTTTTTGTTTTGGCAGTGAGCAGGGATCGATTGCCCCTTTCCTGAACTCCCGAGAGTTGTTGACTGAGCGCAGTGCTGAATACCAGCACCTCATCCACGAGGCTGTACAAACGGGCATCAGCTATCCAAAAGCGCTCAACAATGCCTACCTTTCCCTGACCGGCAACGGGGCGGGTTTTGCCGATTTGACACAACCGAATAATATTTTAGGGTTTCATTATCTGGAGGCCGCTCAAAATTCGGGATCTTCGATGAAGCCACTGACGATTCAGCGCATCGGCGCGAATTACCATGACCCGATCAGAGCGGGACTGCCGATTGCCAGTGCTACCGGAATACGCGAAGCTTTCTTTAAGGGTGAGTCAGTCGATGAGCTGTCATCCTATATGCCGGAAAGTTCAATCCTGCCACTAAAGAACATGGAACAGGAATATGGCACTTTCGGCAGTTGGGAACAGTTTTATCCGCTGCTGCGTTTTACGGTTCTGCGGGAAGGTCCTGCTAACCTGAAGCGCTTCGCCGAAATAACCGAAGGTATCGAAAATTTGATCTATCAGTCAGCGAAAACAGCGAATGACTTTGAATCCTTCATTTCACTCGTCAAATCCAAGCGTTTCACACGGACGCGGATTCAACGGATGCTGACGCATATTTATACAGGCTTCACCTGGCAGCTGCTGCGTTCATTTGAAGCCCCTGGCTACATCAGGCTTCTAGGGATGTCAGCCACAGGCAGAAGCTATTTAAACCAAACAAAAAAAAACATCAAGCTTCCCTTGGTCAGCCGTGCAGCCGAGCTGCATGATGAGATGGGGAAACTTGATATTCATGCCACTGCCATGTATTTGCAGGGAATGGGTTCTGCTGATTTGAAAAAAGAATTTACAACCCCTCCGATTTACCGGGGCTGAAGCTCTTCCAGAAAAGTAAGTGCATCTTCAATGGTGTCGACGGGAACGATTTCCATCGATGTCCCGATTTTTTCTGCGGTTTCAACAGCTATTGTATAATTGCTGTCTCCCCCACCTTCTACCGGGGCATTCGGCGCAAAGAAGATATCGATGTCCGCAGAGTCGGCGGCCATGATTTTTTGGTCGATGCCTCCTATTCTTCCGACAGAACCATCATTTTCCATGGTACCGGTGCCAGCGACGTTATAACCTTTCGTAATATCTTCGTCCACTAACTGATTGAGGATTTCGAGCGTGAACATCAGACCGGCTGATGGACCGCCTATCGTATCGGAATCGATTTCCACTTCAGGTGTCGTTTCAATGCTCTTGTCTTCAACAAAGGATATCCCCAGGCCGACACGCTCAGGATCCGTAGGCAAAGGAGCCAGTTCGATGTCGGTACTGATTTCGCGATCCTTGCGCTCGTAAAGCACCTCCACTGTCTCCCCAGCTTCTTTGTCACTCAAGTAATCGATGAATTCCTGCATTTCAGTAAAATTATTGCCATCCACTTCCAGAACGCGGTCACCAGGTGCCAAGATGCCATCTGCTGCCCCTCCGGTGAGTACATTCAGAACGAAAACGCCGTTATTGCTGATTTCGTAAGGCAATTCCGCCTGCTCAAACGCAATCTGCAAAGCATTCACTTGCGAATCCGACATCAGCTTCAGCTGGCGCACATTGTATTCTTCATCGCTTTCATGAGGGCTTCTGACCTGTTCCGGCGGCATAACCTTATACCCATCCTGGATTTTTGCCCAGACATATAGAGCGGGAGTCGCTGTAAGCATGGAAACCGTCATCAGGCTGAGGCTGCCCTCATCGTCTTCATCGCCGCCGACCACTTCAACCAGCGGAGACAGCTCATAGGCTCCGCCTGGTCTCGTGATATAGGCATCTAATTGATAAGTGGACAGAAAGACTACAAGCGCCATCACGATGACGAAAATAACTAATCGTTTATTTTTCATGCAGTTCTTCCTTTCATCGGCTGAAATCTTAAGGTATTTACGTTTTACATAAGAAAAAGCCACGAAATTCGTGACTTATTGAAATTTCGAATGAAGGGCTTTTTCGACTGCTTCAGGAACCAGGCCTGTTATACTGCCTTTGTATTTCGCCACTTCTTTGACGATGCTCGAGCTAAGAAATGAATATTGGTTGTTGGACACCATGAATAAAGTCTCGATATCTTCATTTAGGAATCTGTTCATCGATGTGATCTGCATTTCATATTCAAAATCACTTACCGCACGGAGGCCGCGGATGATAGCGTTTGCCTGAACTTCAACTGAATAATCGATCAGCAAACCGGAAAATGAATCCACTTTGACATTTGGAATAGACTTCGTCACCTGCGAGATCAAATCCATTCGCTCATTGACGTCGAATAATGGGTTTTTTGAAGAATTATTCATTACGACCACTTTAACTTCATCAAAAATAGTGGACGCCCGTTTAATAATGTCCAGGTGGCCCATTGTGATCGGGTCAAAACTCCCTGGAACTACAGCAATTTTAGTCAATACGTTCTCCCTCTTCCCCTTGATAACGATAAATTGAAATAATGGTGCTTCCATAAAGCTCTTTCTTGTAGCGCTCAAAATACCTGGTGCGATCCGGAAGCTCCACTTCCCGATCATGTTCACAGACTATAATCGCATCTTTCGTGACAATTTCCAATTCTCCCGCTTTATCCATCAGATCATAGGATTTTTTCATGTGATAAGGAGGATCCAGAAAAACCAATCTCGCCTGTACCCCATTTTTCTTTATCGCCTTTATGGCACGTTCTGCATCTGCCCGGTACACCTCCGCTTGGCCAACGAGGCGCGTCTTTTCAAGATTTGCTTGAATCGTTTCTACAGCCCGCTTATCTTTATCAGTGAAAATGACCTGGTCAATGCCACGGCTAAGGGCTTCAATGCCCAGTCCGCCACTTCCTGCAAACAGATCCAAGGCAACTCCGCCGTCAAAAAATGGGCCGATCATATTGAAGATGGATTCCTTCACTTTGTCTGTCGTCGGTCTGGTTGAATTGCCAGGCACCGCCTTCAATGGAATCCCTTTAACTGAACCTGCTACAACACGCATACTATCGCCTCTAACTTAAATGATTTTCTTGATGCAATTTACATGCATAATGGTAAAATGAAGACTGGAAAGGACGTGAAACGATGATTCAACGTTTTATTGAACTCGGAGAAGGGTACGGAGATATCTATGAGCTCCGTGAACTCATCACAAGCAATCAACAACGCTTTATGCATGGCTTTGTATTTATTTCAAAAAATCCACAAGGACAGGATGTCTTATCGGTAGCAGCTGTGTTCAAACCGGCTGCAGAAGGCAACTTCATGCCAATCTATATGTGCCGGGAAGGAATCCCAGTCGATTCCAAGCGTTTGGATATTTTTGAACAAGCCGTTGCCGAAATCGGATTTACTCCCATCAAGATGGAGGTCAAGCACTCCACCGTGTACGCGGACCGGAAATTCTACCATAGCCACTTGATTTCAGTATTAAGGCTAAATCATTATATTCCGCCAATGCAATAATCAAAGGCCGATTTTGTAATCGTATTCCTTAGCTTTATCAGGCTTGGCGTTTTCATATTCTGTTTTCAGGAATGGACGGTAGGATTCAAGTACCTGTTTTACATAAGGCAATTTATTTAACTTCGTTTTGGTCGTTTCGATGGCATCCTGATCCATATAGAGGACTACATATTTCAATTTACGGGAAATATAATGGACGTGCCCGAACTTCCGCAGCGATTTAGCTTGTTTTAAATGATGCACATAGACGATGAGGCCTTGGCGATCATGCATAAGTATCCCTCTTTTCTTAGTTTCTAGAATACCATAGGAAAGAAAAAAGCCGCAACCGAATACAAAGAAACTCCAAGCCATGCGTAAGGCTTACTCCGCAGCTGAAGAAAAACAGAAAACAGGCTAAGAACGAAGGCAGCCTTTTTCACTTATGAAAGCCACTGATCATGAAATAGAAAAAACTGTCAGTACAGCGCACAATTCGCTATACTGTTTTTATTACAGAATTCCAGGGAGGTCACACTGAATATGGGGAAAAAGACAAAAATCGGTTTTGCCGCCGCGGCTGTCGGAGCTGCCGCTTGGGCAGGTTCCAAAGCGTTGGCGAATCCACAGCAGCGTCCTGTTAAAGAAGTCTTGAATTATGAACGCCCGATTGTTCTCGCACATCGCGGCGGCGCCAAACTGGCACCTGAAAATACATTGGCTGCCTTTAACCGGTCAGCTGAACTTGGAGTCCACGGCTTTGAAATCGATATCCGGATGACGAACGATGAAGAGATCCTAGTTTTTCACGATGAATTCATTGACCGGACTACTGATGGAGCAGGAAGAGTCGCTGATATGTCGCTTGATCAGTTAAAGGCGTTCGATCTCGGCTACCACTTCATCGACCTGGACGGTCAGCATTCCTACCGTGGCAAAAACGAAAAAGTGGTACTGCTGCGTGAACTGATTGAAAAATTCCCTCAGATGTATATCAACATCGACATCAAAGACGACCCTGAAACATACGAAGGAAGCTTAGTTCCTTCAAAGCTGTGGCGCTTAATTGATTCACTAGGTGTTCAAGACCGCGTAGCAGTAACTTCTTTTTATGATGAACAGATCGACCGCTTCAATTTATATGCCCAAAACCGGGTAGCCATTGGAGCAGGTGAAAACGAGGTCAGAAAAGCTTATACATCCTATAATAGCCAGTTCGGCCATCTCTATCAGCCGCGCGCAGATGTTTTTCAGATTCCAGTTAAATCATCCGTGTTCCGTTTGGATTCTCCCCGCTTTATTTCGTTCCTTGGGAATTTGAACATTCCGGTCCATTATTGGATCATCGATGAACCGGAAGCCATGAGCGCTTTAATCGGAGCAGGAGCGAAAGGCATCATAACCGATCGCCCTGATCTGGCTGTAGCTGTCATTTCAGAAATGGAAGAAGAGTAGCCATAGAAAAAGAGCAACGCGGGGCGCTGCTCTTTTTCTATGGAAATGTTTGATTTAAAACGGTTAAGCTGAACAAGAGCAGCCGCCGCCAGTACCGCAACTTCCTCCACAGGAAGATTCCGATGAGAAAAATGGATTGGTGGATGGAATTTTTACTGCTTCAGATACAGATCTTCCAATAATGAAGCTTACTTGGTCCATCAGATCCTGCAGCTCGTTTTCAACCAAACGCAGATTGGCCACTTTTTCATTCAGGTCCAATCGGCGTTTATCCACGCGAATCTGTTTCATCACCCGTGAATATTCCGGATGGTATTTACCAAAACGCTGTACTTCTTCGTATTGTTCTTTTAATCTGGCGAAGGCTTGGATTTCAGCCGCGAGATTTTTATCGTTATAGACAGAGTCATAAGCCGCCCGGTAAAGGTCAGCCTGCTCTGATTGTAGGATCATTTGGCTTAACTCATCTGCAAAGTCAGTTATTTCAGCCCATTCATAGGTCATAATCATAGCATTTTCCTCCTTTACGCTTTTAATCATAGCAGATATTTTTGAATTTCACTATAGACTTGAGAGGATTGTCAGCATGAACCCTTTAACCGATCAATTTACACGCATTATGGAGAATTCCAGTACTGAAGACCTTAAGATCCTGACAGACTACCTCACGAATTTCGAGAAAAAACAACAAGGCGAATTCGCCACTTATTTAAGCGCCGGCCTGAACATGACACGTGTTACAGATGAACAATCTTCGGTTGTTTCGATTCCGAATACGCCGTTCATCCATAACAATGTTGATATCCCCCACGGCGGCATCCTTGCAGTTCTCCTTGATACAGCGATGGGTACTCTTGCAAACAGCAAATGTCCAACCGGATTCGGAGCTGTCACTACCAATCTTACCATCCATTACCTGACTGTCGCAGACGACGAAACGATCAACGCGGAAGCGCGCATCATCCGCAGCGGAAGGCACACCATGGTACTGGAAGGAAATATCTATCAAGAAGACGGAAAGCACATAGCAACCGCCACCGGTTCTTTTTTCATCGTTCCTAAAAAGACAAAGCCTGTTATTGCTTCTGAGCAATAACAGGCTTTGTTTCTAGAAATATCTGTGTATAGTATTTTCCGAATACCCCGACTCCGGTCTGGTTATATTGATTACTCAGCAGCGTCTTGCGGTGGACATCTGAATTAGTCCAGCCGTGTACAGTCTCTGCTGCATCAAAATAGCGGGCAGCTGTATTGACCGCAGCTTGTTCAAAATCAATATTCCCTTCTTCCAGCCGGGCATGCAAATCTTTGAATTCCAGTTCTTCGGAAGAGAAATTTTGTTTGGCCATATCTTCACTGTTCGTTTCTGCCACCATGTTCGCCAAAGGGTCGGCGATCAAAGGCTTTGTTTGATGGTGCAGGCGATAAACATTTACTAAGTCGACAATCTGTTTGGCGTTTGCATCATCGATTGATTGCTGCATAGTAGAAGATGGCGTCTGGATCGGCAATAATTCACCGGAGAACATCATATCATACGGCTGGTGCCGCACTAAAGTTTCCGCATCCATGAAGCGGACAGCTTCTAATGCCCTATCGATGGAATCAATATACAATTGTGCATAGACCCCCTCAAATTTAACGAGGATGCGTTTATCCATATCTTCAGCAGTGACATTGAATGTATACGAATTATCGCCGTATTTGACAGTGACTTCATTTTCGAGAATGGTGAACCGGTACAATTCATCCAGTGATTGCCCTATCTTATAGGGAGTGGCATCTGCCGCAGTCCCTGCTGTATACACCTGCACGATTTTGTCATCTTTTACTCCCACCATCGTAAAGTGGGCATAGCTGTCGTTATAGACCCACCAATCATATCCGAAGGCAGAAGGTTCAATCCTTCCTGGTTCTCCGAATTGTTCAATCCATCGCTCACTGGCTTTGCCTATATAGCTTGAAATTCCCGTGGCAGGACGGGCAATATCCAATGATTCATCCGTAATTTCTTCGCTTGGCAAAGGATCAGTGGTCCGCGGCGCTTCCAAGACATCATTTTCATTTATTGAAGGATCCAAATAAAATAAACCAATCAGAACGATCGATAGAAAAATCATAATGCGAAGCAAGTCTTTCAATCGAACAGCCCCTTTGCTATTGTATCTCCATTATTATACCAGTCGCCTCTACACTGACACAATCTAGCCATTGCAACAACTTAAATTATGATCTATTATTAAAGGAGCATGTAGTCTTTTTTGTTATAGAGGAGGAGAGATCCTATGTATTTTGAAAATACAGGACTTGAAAACATTCACGTAGATGTCGCATTACTTGAAAGCATCATGAACAAACATGGCTTGACTAAAGAAGGCCAATGGGATTACGAGCGTGTCACTTATGACCGCAAATTCATCATTCGCGAAGGCACTTACTACTTGCGCG
Source organism: uncultured Planococcus sp. (assembly GCF_947501725.1). Taxonomy (NCBI): domain Bacteria; kingdom Bacillati; phylum Bacillota; class Bacilli; order Caryophanales; family Caryophanaceae; genus Planococcus; species uncultured Planococcus sp. The sequence goes on from NZ_CANMXD010000003.1 coordinate 76,987, forward strand.
TATTCGCTTATGCTACAGACGGAGATGTTGATTCAAACGATGCCACTATGCGCGTCTTGAAGCCAGCACTTGGCAAACATTATTATCCGCATGGTGTTGAATATGGTGAAGATGAAGAATTCCCGGAGCATTTGGTTAAAACGTGTATCGGCTTATTGGACTCCATCAAAAAGGATATCCAGACTTTCGAGATCAGCGTATAAAAATCCCGCAGTTCAGTAATTGAACTGCGGTTTTTTTAACCCGATCCATGAATATTTCAACTTCCTAAGGAGGATTCAACAAGTGAAGTGGTTGACGAAAAGAACTGTAACGATCGCTGTCGTGATAGCGGTCTTGATATTGATTTCGATATACATACTGCCTGTTTCCATTCCATTGATCATCGCTTTGATCACTGCTATTTTTTTAGAACCACTTGTTAATTTTATCCATAAAAGGTTCAAATGGCACAGAAAATCGGCAGTCATCTCAGTATTCATCCTGTTCCTACTGGTTGTGTCTGGGTTGCTTTACTGGATTGTCACCCAGTTAATCGGACAAATTATCCAGTTTTCGAAAATGGTCCCCGAATACATCAATTCTTTGTCGGCCATGTGGGATGAGTTTCAACGGTTCTTTTTCCGTTCTACAGAAGATATGCCGGTCGAAGTGGTTTCTTCATTTGAAACTGAATTAGCAGGATTTATGGAGGGCATACGCAATTGGGTGCTGACGATCGTCAACTACGATACCGTCTCCAACCTTTTGACAGGCATCCCCTCTTTTCTTGTCAGTTTCATTGTCTTTTTGATAGCGCTGTTTTTGTTCATGCTGGATTTGCCTGATTTAAAAATCATGCTGTTCAAGCGCTTAAAGGATTCAACAGCCGAAAAGGTCCGTTTCATGTTTGCACGTTTAAACAAAGTGATTTTTGGTTTCTTGAAAGCACAATTTCTGGTAAGCTGCATCATCTTCATCGTTTCGCTCGTTTCACTGGCCTTTATCACCCCTGAATATGCCTTTGTTATGTCACTGGTGATATGGATTATTGATTTCATACCAATTTTAGGATCGATTATCGTTCTGACACCTTGGTTTGTATATGAATACATTACAGGCGATATTGTCCAAGGAACCCAACTGGCTATTCTGGCGCTTGTCCTGTTGATTATCCGGCGGACAGTGGAACCGAAAGTTATGGGGACCCAGATCGGCCTATCACCTCTAGCGACATTGATTGCTATGTTCATCGGGCTGCAGCTGATCGGCTTTCTCGGATTCTTTATCGGCCCATTGATCGTCATCCTCTTCACATCAGCACGTGAAGCCGGTATGATAAAAATTGATTTTAAAGTATAAAAAAGGAACCCAGCGAGGGTTCCTTTTTTTATCCGCCTAAAATGGCTTTAAACACAGAAGTTGTATGGCCGCCTTCGTAAAACACATAAAGCAGCAAATAGACCATCACGCCTGTTATGGCAGTTGAAAACCAGACCACACTAGTAATCGGTCCGATTTTACGGTGTTTGGCCAATTGGTTTTTCCAGCCCCAGTATATCGTGATCAAGCCCATAATACCGCCTGTTGTAGCCAAAGTGATATGGAAGATCAAGAATACCGTATAGAAGATTTTTAAATCATCAGGTCCACCAAAAGCAGTGTTTCCGACGAAAATAGTGCGGGACATATAAATGATGAAGAAAGTCAGTGCTGCAGCACCAGCTCCCACCATCACTTTCTTATGAGCTTCAATTTTGCGGCGAAGGATCAGGTTCCAGCCGATCGCCACCAAAATTGCGCTTAATACGATAAAAAAAGTACTGATAGTCGGCAATAGCGGCAAATTCATTTACATTATTCTCCTTTGTGATGCGTTAAGCATTATGTCTGTGATAGGCCATGTCTTTCCGGTCCTGCAATACTTTAGCCGTAATTTCGTCAGCATTGTCTGTTTCATTACGCAGCCATTCATAGAATACCAGCCATAGGAATACTGTGAAAACAAGCTCCTGAAGAACTTTCATTGTAATTCCACCTGTACGCTGATCTTCAATCGCTGACATAGTGGAGAATAACTCAGGACCCGACAGATTCAATTGCGAAAGCGTCCCGGCAGGTACACATAATGCCATAGCCTGCAGCCATGCTTCACCATCGGTATATGTCGCGTAAAAAGGAGTGCCGCTGAATATGATCAATGCACATGCAGGGGTCATCAAAACACTCAATCCAAATAAGTACGCCAGTTTACTCAATCCATGAAATTTATGCATGCCTTCCAAATTATTGACTACCGGCCACCAATAGAATATTGCCGAAGTGAACAAGACGATATTTACTGCCCCATGAATCCATACATCTTGTTTGACAAAATCAAAGACCATTGGAATGTGATAAAACGAAAAGACCATTCCAAACAAGATCAATGCCAGCATCGGCTTAGTCAAAAAGTTGAATACAGGCTTAACTACTGGAAGATCGATAAATGCTCTCCAGATATAAGTCGGGATACCCATTATCAGTAATGGTGGAATCAGCAGCAACAACAGTGCCATCTGAACCATATGCATTGTAAATAGGATATGCCCATATAAATCCACAGGTGAACCTTTGATGATATAAAGCAGGACAATGCCTGATACAAAAAGTGCTGCTTCTCTTAATGTCAGCGGCTGATTTCCTTTAAACTTTCCACGCCACTTTGTAGTAGCCAAAAAATATAGAATCGTCACCAAAACGAGGACTGCTAAGTAAATGGGACTCCATAAAGCTTGAAACCCGAAGATACTGATCGGCATGTAATGGGACCTCCTTTTCTTCAAGTACCCTCATTATATAGTGGCTTGCAAACTATATCAATGAACGAACTATGAACAATATGAAATATGAAAGTGCCAGACGGCAAGCTTTTCCTTTCCGTCTCCTCCAAGAGATGAAATCCGCTTCAGGATGCAGCCTAAGGCATTTCTCCCTTCATGTTGCAAGTATCATCCTTATCCATAGAAAAAGCCCTTACCTCGAAAGGTAAGGGCTTTTAGAATGTGCCTACCACCAAACAATTGTCACTAATGCAAGAACTGTGATGAAAGCTACAAACATACCACAGAACATAAAGAACGCAACCATACCGTGTCCTTTACCGCTCATGTGCATGAAATAATAAAGTTGAAGAATGACTTGAATACCCGCCAACAAAAGAATGATTGGAACAATCAGGTAAGCGGAGAATCCAGCAGCCACCATCGTAAAGGCAACTAATGTCAAAAAGATCATAATCGCAAAAGTTGCTAAATGGCCGCGCATTTCTTCTGCTCTCTTTTTCTTCGCGTATTCGAATTCTGCCTGCGATCTAACATGAATATGTGTATCGTGTGCCATTATCCGATCACTCCCATCAAATAGACGACAGTAAAGATGAATACCCATACAACGTCAATAAAATGCCAGTATAACGAGGCAAGATAGAATTTTGGTGCATTGTACATGTTCAAACCGCGTTTAGCGTTTCGAAGCATCAACGCGATAAACCAGCTAAGGCCAAATAATACGTGAGCCCCGTGCGTTCCGACTAAAGTGTAAAACGCAGAACTAAAAGCACTGTTTGTATAACCGAATCCTAAATGGACATAATGGTTAAACTCATAAATCTCCAATCCTAGGAAAGTTGCACCAAGCAGGACTGTAATTCCAAGCCATGCCTGCATCGCTTTAAAATTATGGTTTTTCATATGGTACATTGCGTAAACGCTTGTCAATGAAGATGTCAAAAGAATCATCGTCATTGCAAAAACCAGCGGCAGTTCAAAAAGTCCAGCGGCAGAAAACTCCATGCCGCTCGGCCCTTTATCTTTTAATGCAAGGTAAGTTGCGAAAAGCGAAGCAAATGTTACTGTCTCCGCAGCAAGAAGCAACCAGAAACCAATAAACTTATTTTTCCCTTCCATCGTAGCCGTCTCAGGATGTTCCGGCCATGATTGAGGAGTGTATCTTTGATTAATGTCCATCGGTGTTGCCTCCCTTCGCGTCTTCAAGTAATTCTGCTTTCGTAATATGGAATCCTAAATCATCTTTCAATGAGCGGACTAACATCGAACCGAAAGTAATGACTAATCCGATGATCAATACTGCCAACGCCCAAGGCTTGTCGCCGTCGAGGAAGTACAGTGCTCCGAAAGATGCAATGAACATTCCAAGCGAAATTACGAATGGAATGATGGAACCATTCGGCATATGGATATCGCCAAGAGGTTCAGCGTAAATCATGCCTTTTTTGTTGCCATCCATTTTTTCGATCCAGAATGTATCAAGACCACGAACTAATGGAGTTTGAGCAAAGTTATAGAATGGCGGTGGAGAAGCAATTGCCCATTCCAATGTACGGCCGTCGCCCCATGGATCGTTGCCGACACGCTCGTTTTTGATAGAAGTCATGACAACGTTTACCAGAAGGATGATAACGCCGATTGCCATCAATACAGCACCTGCTGAACTGATTGCGTTGAATAGATCCCAGCCTTGGTCAGCTCCGAACGTGTAAACACGGCGAGGCATACCCATCAAGCCTAGGAAATGCTGGATGAAGAAAGTTAAATGGAATCCGATGAAGAAGAACCAGAACGTCCATTTACCAAGTTTTTCACTAAGCATCGTTCCGAACATTTTCGGCCAGTATAAATGTGTACCTGCCAGAATTGCCAGTACAACACCACCAACGATTACATAGTGGAAGTGAGCTACGATAAAGTAGGAATCATGCAATTGATAATCCAAAGGAGCAATCGCCTGCATTACCCCTGTAACCCCACCCGCAACGAATGACGGAATGAAAGCTACAGCGTAGATCATTGGAGTCGTGAAGGAAATATTCCCTCCCCAGATCGTTAACAACCAGTTGAAAATTTTGATTCCTGTCGGGACAGCAATGATCATCGTCGCAAGAGCGAATACAGCATTAGCTGTTGGCCCTAAGCCGACTGTGAACATGTGGTGAGCCCAAACCATGAATCCGTAGAAACCGATAAGGATTGTTGCAAAAACAAGTGCAGTGTATCCGAAAAGGCGTTTACGGGAGAAGATTGCAAAGATTTCGGAGAAGATACCGAAAGCAGGCAAAATCAGAATATAAACTTCAGGGTGACCGAAGATCCAGAATAAATGCTCCCAGATGATCGTGTTACCACCCATTTCGACTGCAAAGAAGCTTGCTCCGAACATACGGTCAAAGACCATGAAGAAAAGTCCGACTGTAAGTGGCGGGAATGCCAATAGTATCAAAGCGGAAGCAACGAAAGTTGTCCAAGTGAACAATGGCATTCTCATATACGTCATACCTGGTGCACGCATGTTGATGATCGTAACCAGGAAGTTAATCCCTGCAATCAATGTACCAAAACCGGATATCGTCAACCCCAGTGAATAGAAGTCGATTCCGTGTCCTTCAGATGCCAGTGCCAACGAAGCGTAGTTCGTCCAGCCGGCATCAGGTGCGCCGCCCATGAACCAAGAAAGATTCAGGAAAATACCACCAAAGAAGAATAACCAGAATCCAAGTGAATTCAAGAATGGGAAAGCGACATCACGCGCGCCGATCTGCAAAGGCATGATAGCGTTCATGAAAGCCAGTAAAATCGGCATCGCTGCCAAGAATATCATGGTAGTACCGTGCATTGTTATAATTTCATTATATGTTCCGGCACTTAGGAAATCATTTCCTGCTGTAGCCAACTGGACACGGATCAACATCGCTTCAAGACCGCCGACAAGGAAGAAGAAACCACCAGAGATCAGATAAAGGATCGCGATTTTCTTATGGTCGACCGTTGTCATGAAGTCCCAAATTGTAGCGCCGAAGCCCTTTTTTTGAGCAATAGAACTCACACTGTATACCTCCCTTTTTTAAGCTTTATTTCTACTCTTCAACTGTTAGGCCCATGAGATAGGCTGCAAGAGAATCGAGCTGTTGTTCAGTGAATGGTTCACCGTCGTTCAATGATTCAGGATCAGGCATTAAGTTGCCTGGCTTGTATTCCTGTGGATCTGCAATCCAGTTTTTAAGATTTTCTTCATCATGCTCCAAATATCCAGCAATCCGGTTGCGGTCACCGAATGTTGCCAAGTTAGGTCCAACTCCACCAGTACCTCCAACGCCAGAAGTGGCGTGGCAAGCGATACAGCTTTGTTCGAATAGCTCTTGGCCTTCCTGAGCTACCGCATCTTCAGCAGGAGTTGGTTCTTCCTGCATTGCTGTAACCCATTGGTCAAACTCTTCGCGATCCACAGATTTCACTTTGAAATCCATCAAGGCGTGGGAAGGTCCGCAAAGCTCAGCACATTTACCATAGAAAACGCCATCTTCAAGCTCTGAAGATTCCTGGTCGAATTCCAGGTAGAAAGTGTTGACGTTTTCCGGGTTTACATCCAATTTACCGCCAATAGATGGAATCCAGAATGAGTGCTTGATATCCGCAGAAATCAAGTTAAAGTAAACGCGTTCATCAGTTGGTACAACCAATTCCTGTGCAGTTACGATTCCTTGTTCAGGGTATTCAAATTCCCACCAGTAAAGTTTTCCGGTTACATTGACTGTCAGATGAGAAGAATTGCCATCTTCTGCCTGAACGTCCATTGTCGAAACGTCAGCCAAATCGAATGTTGAATAGACTGTTGGAACAGCAAGAATCAAAAGAAGGACAATTGGAACAGCTGTCCACAAAAACTCTAATCTTGCGCTTCCTTCAACCTGCTCGGGGATCATGTCTTCCCCCATTTTAGAACGGCGGAACTTAACGATTGCTAAAACGAAGATAATCGATACAACAATAATGACAAACAGCATAACGACTGATGATAAAATCAACAGATTAAATTGATCTTGAGCAACTTTGCCTGCCGGTATTAAGGTTGAAATCTCTTCACGTCCGCATCCCGCAAGAAAAACCAGCAATGTGGTCATCAATGCGAAAAGCCGCCATTTTTTAATTCCTTTCATCATAGCTTTTCATACCCCTCTCATTTAAATAGTTTCTCTTTAGAAATGGTCATTAGATAAAGACAGCGAAAATGATCATTGACACAAATAAAATAGTCATATAGTTCAATGAATAGATGAACATCGTCTTCGCCCATTTCAAGTCATCAGCCACTTTAAATCCACGAATGGCTAGGACTAGCCAACCGATGTTCAAAAGTGTCGCTAAGATGATGAAGCCTGTCCCAAGTTCCATTAATAGGAATGGCAGAGGGAAAAGCATTACAACCCATGCAAGCATCGATTTTTTGGTTCGGTGAAAACCTTTGATTACCGGTAGCATCGGAATACCTGCTGCCCGATACTCTTCAGTCCGTTTCATAGCCAAAGCATAGAAATGCGGTGGCTGCCAAATGAACATGATCAGGAATAATGCCCAAGCTCCTGTCCCGAGTGTCGGTTCAACAGCAGCCCAACCGATCAGCGGCGGAATCGCACCAGAGATGCTCCCCACGATCGTGTTGCTGACATGGCGTCTTTTAGACCACATGGAATATAAGACGACATAAGCTAAGACTCCGGCAATCCCGAATAGGCCAGCTGATACAGAAGCGGAAAACAAAAACAATTCGCCTATAACGATGAAAGAAACAGCTAGTGCCAATACAGCTGATGGCTTGAATCTTCCTGTCACTGTCGGACGTGCTTTCTTACTTTCCATCAATGGGTCTATATCCGTATCGATATAGTTATTCATAGCTGCAGAACCCGCAATGATCAGTGCTGAACCGACGATGGTATAGACAAGGATATCCAGCTCGTTCAGAAAATGCCTGTCGGAAAACTGGAATGCGAGCCACAATCCTGTGAAGACAGTAATCAAATTGGAATTTACAATTCCAATTTTTATAAGTGCCAAAAAGTCTTTCAGGAATGTCGTCGCTTCCGGCGCTTCGTGTGTCTCTGCAGACATTGCCCGGCCGTTTGACATATAAGTCCCTCCTTTCAAAGTTGTAAGCATATTCCGCTAACCATAACTATATCTAAATTCCAGTTGTTTTTCTACATATAACTGAAATTTCCTGATAAAAGAGATGATTTCCACGCAATTGGTCTCACAAATATCCATCTCCTATCATACCTTAACGGTCACACTATTTTAAGATAGAAAAATAATAGTTTTTGAACAGTTTGTGAAGCTCCATTTATTATGTCCAAATCTTGAAAGTTTCCTCTATTGTTGATTTCTCGTTGTATTTTGAAGAAACATTCGCTATTATCGAGTATGCAGGTAGATGGACGTTGAAAAGTTTTCTATAGAAAAAGTAGGTGGTATTTTGCAGCAAAATAGATATATAAAATGGTTTGCCGTTGCGGCTACTATAGGTATGTTATTCATTCTTCTGGGTGGTGCCCTTGTCACCAAGACCGACAGCGGTATGGGATGCGGACGAAATTGGCCGGATTGCAATGGCAAATTGATTCCAGATAACATCACACCTGAAGTTCTGATTGAATTTTCCCACCGCCTTGTAACAGGGGTCGTCGGCATATTGATCGTCATACTGGCAGTATGGGCCTGGAGAAAATTCGGCCATGTCCGGGAAACAAAGTTTTTGGCAATCATGGCCGTATTCTTTCTGGTTCTGCAAGCATTGATTGGAGCAGCACAGGTTCTTTGGGGACAAGGTGATTTCATCTTAGCTCTTCACTTCGGAATTTCCCTCCTGTCATTCGCTTCCATCCTGCTTTTGACGCTGCTGATTTTCGAAGTGGACCGGAAGTTTGATGCAGATCGTTTGCAGATCGGCAAAAAACTCAGATTCCATACGATAGGCGTCACTTTGTATTCCTATATCGTGGTTTATACCGGCGCGTTGGTTCGCCATACAGAGTCAAGCCTCATTTGTTCAGATTGGCCGCTTTGCCGGAACGATGACTTTGCATTGCCGGGCAATATGTATGAATGGGTCCAGATGGGACATCGTGCTGCTGCCGGACTGATTGTCATATGGCTGGGCTACATCGCCTGGCACGCAATCAAGCAATACAAAGATCAGCGCGTCATCTATTGGGGATGGACAATCGCTTTCATCATTGTCCTTCTTCAAGCGACAACCGGCATGCTGGTTGTCCTGACTAAATTGAATTTAGTAGTGGCACTTCTTCACTCGCTTTTAATCTCTATGCTTTTTGGTCTATTGTGCTACATGGTACTCCTAGTTTCACGGAGCCGAATCAAAAAATCTTCATAAAAATATGGCTGGCGCAAATGCGCCAGCCATATTTTTATTTTTTCTCCATTTCAATCAGAAGATCTCCAGTAGAAATGCCGTCATTGGCAACTACATGGATATCCTGGATTGTTCCATCAAATGGAGCTTGGACAGTCGTTTCCATCTTCATGGCTTCTGTCACCAGCAAATGATCGCCGCGTTTCACTTTAGCGCCTTTTTCCGTCACCACTTTCAGTACGGTGCCCGGCATTGTCGCTGCAATATGGCTTTCGTTTGTCGGATTCGCCTTCGGTTTGGCCGTGCTATCCGTTTCCACCGTCATGTCCTGAATGCTGACTTCACGTGGCTGGCCGTTCAATTCAAAGTAGATGATGCGCGTTCCGTCTTTTTGCGGTTCGCCAATTGATACCATCTTAATCATCAAAGTTTTCCCTTTTTCGATCTCCACTTCGATTTCTTCGCCTAATCTCATTCCGTATAAGAACGTCAACGTGTCAAGAACGGATACATTACCGAATTGGACATTGGTTGCTGTATATTCTTCGAACACTTTCGGATAAAGTGCGTAAGCCAAAACCTCATGGCTTGTGATCGGACGTTCCAATTTATCATACAAAGTGTTCTTGATTTCATCGAAATCTGCTGGTTCCAACAGTTCACCAGGACGAACTGTGATCGGCTCACGCTCTTTCAAGATGACTTTCTGCAGTTCTTCCGGGAATCCACCATGCGGCTGACCGATATAACCTTCAAAGAATTCAATGACGGATTCAGGGAAGTCGATCGTTTTCCCGCGGGAAATGACCGTTTCTTCATCCAATTCATTTTGAACCATGAATAGTGCCATGTCACCGACTACTTTCGAAGAAGGTGTCACTTTAACGACATCACCGAATAACAGGTTGACGCGCGAATACATCGTTTTAACTTCTTCCCAGCGCAGACCGAGGCCTACTGCTTTTGACTGCTGTTGAAGATTGCTGTACTGGCCGCCCGGCATTTCATGTTCATAAACCTCAGAATGCGGGCTGTTCATGCCGCTTTCAAAGTCAACATAGTATTTGCGGACGTCTTCCCAATAATGGGACATTTTTTCTAGCCCTTTAACATCCGCTCGAACTTCACGGCCGCTGCCGCTTGTTGCGTAGTAAAGTGAGTTGGAACTTGGCTGGGAAGTCAAACCTGCCATCGATCCAAGAGCCGTATCAACGATATCCACACCTGCTTCAATGGCTTTCGAGTAAAGATAGATGCCGTTGCCGCTTGTATCATGTGTATGAAGGTGGATCGGCAGTGAAACCGTATCCTTTAGTTCGGACACCAAACGATACGCCGCTTCCGGTTTTAACAGACCAGCCATATCTTTGATGGCCAGAATATGAGCGCCTGCCGCTTCCAGTTCTTTTGCCATATCTTTGTAATATTGAACCGTATACTTGTCACGGCTCGGGTCAAGGATATCCCCAGTGTAGCAAATCGCCGCTTCTGCGATTTTACCGGATTGGCGGACTTCATCAATCGCCACTTCCATTCCTTTGATCCAGTTCAAGCTATCGAAAATGCGGAATACATCGATTCCCGCATCGCCTGATTTCCGGACAAATTCACGGATGACATTATCGGGATAATTTTTATAGCCGACAGCATTTGCTCCACGGAACAGCATTTGGAACAATACGTTCGGAATTTCCTGGCGAAGTTTGATCAGACGCTCCCACGGATCTTCTTTTAGGAATCTGTAAGACACATCAAAAGTTGCGCCTCCCCACATTTCCAATGAAAACAGATCGCTCTGCAAACGTGCAGTTTCTTTGGCAATCCCAAACAGGTCATGCGAACGGACGCGTGTAGCCAATAATGATTGGTGGGCATCCCGGAATGTCGTGTCTGTCAACAGGACATCTTTCTGCTCATGAATCCATTTGGTCAGCCCTTCTGCTCCCTCGAGATCAAAGATTTGTTTGGTGCCGCTTGGTGCCGGTGCCGATAAATCGACTTCCGGTTTTCTTGGAGCGCCATAGATCGGCTTGTTTTTCTTTTCGATACCCGGGAATCCATTTACAGTTACGTTTCCGATATAGCTCAATAGCTTCGTACCACGATCTTTGCGAACCGGGAAGATGAACAATTCGGGTGTACTGTCGATAAAGCTGGTATCAAAATCACCTTTTATGAAATTCTGGTGTTTTACCACATTTTCCAGGAAAGGAATGTTTGTTTTAATGCCACGAATCCGGAATTCCTGCAAGTTGCGGTCCATTTTAGCCGCAGCTTCCTTGAACGTCACTGCCCAAGTGGAAACTTTAACCAAAAGTGAATCATAATAAGGGGAAATGACCGCTCCCTGGAAACCATTACCTGCATCCAGACGGACACCGAAGCCGCCGCCTGAGCGGTATACCATCAATTTCCCTGCATCCGGCATGAAATCATTCAACGGATCTTCAGTCGTCACACGGGATTGGATCGCAAAGCCGAATAACGGTATTTCACTCTGCTGAGGAATCCCCACTTCTTCACTATGGATCATATGCCCTCTCGCAATGTGGATCTGCGCATGGACAATGTCAATGCCTGTAATCATTTCGGTGATCGTATGTTCCACTTGGATACGTGGATTTACTTCAATAAAGTAGAATTCATCATTAGCTACAAGAAACTCCACAGTTCCCGCATTTATGTAGTTGATGTTTCTCATTAATTTGACTGCAGCATCACAAATTTCGTTGCGCAATTCTTCACTGATTGAATTTGAAGGGGCGATTTCCACGACTTTTTGATGACGGCGCTGAATCGAACAATCTCTTTCGTACAAATGGATGACGTTGCCATCTGAATCACCCAAAATTTGGACTTCAATGTGTTTTGGCTTATCAACGAATTTTTCAACATACATTTCATCTGAACCGAAAGCTGCTTTTGCTTCAGATTTCGCACGTTCATAGGCAGACGCCAACTCTTCATGAGATTTGACGATTCGCATTCCGCGACCGCCGCCGCCTAGCGAGGCTTTGATCATCAAGGGGAAACCTGCTGTTTTGCTGAATTCTTCAACTTCCTCCAACGACTGTACAGGGCCATCTGTACCCGGAATGACGGGAATGCCTGCAGCTATTGCTTGCGTACGCGCTTTTACTTTGTCCCCAAACATATCCAAATGCTGCGAAGTCGGACCGATAAAGACGATTCCTTCTTCCTCACAGCGTCTTGCAAAATGGACGTTTTCCGATAAGAAACCATAGCCGGGATGGATGGCATCTACATTGGAATCCTTTGCGATGCGGATAATATCTTCAATATCCAAATAAGCATCGATCGGTTTTTTTCCTTTGCCAACCAAATAGGATTCGTCCGCTTTATAGCGGTGATATGAACCACTGTCTTCCTGAGAATAGATCGCAACTGTTTGAATTTTCAGTTCTGTACAAGCGCGGAAAATCCGAATAGCGATTTCTCCGCGGTTGGCCACCAAGATTTTGTTGATCTCCTTCACACCGCAGCACACCCTTTACTTTTTAGTTTTTTCGTATTTGTTGAACATGGAAACATTCATCAATACTCCCATAGCTAAAGATAACAAAATTACGGACGTTCCGCCATAGCTTATAAATGGAAGTGTTACTCCAGTCAGTGGAATAAGCCCCGTTAAGCCGCCTAAATTCACAAAAGATTGGATGCCGATCATGCTCGCAACACCTGCTGCAAGCATTCTGGCCAACGGATCATGCGTCGTCATGGCAATCCAAAGCCCCCGCAGAACAATAAACCCTAAGCCGCCTAAAACAAATACGACACCCAATACGCCCAGCTCCTCAGCAATGACCGACATGATGAAATCGGTATGGGGTTCAGGCAGGTAGCCCAATTTTTGGATGGATTGTCCGAGCCCTAATCCGCTCAAACCGCCAGAACCGATTGCCAGGTAACCATTGACTATCTGAAAACCAAAACCCAGCTCGTCCGAGAAGGGGTTGAAGAAGGCATCCAGACGGCCTAGCCGTTTTTCCGTAAAGATACTGTCGCCGGCAAAGATCATGAGCGGAACGATGAAGACTGATGCTGCTGCGATAAAGATGCCCGCAAGCCGGATAAATGGTTTCAAGCGGACGCCACTCGCTGACATGACGGACAGGCCGACAGCGCCGATGATCAACATGGAACCAAGATCCGGTTCAAGAAAAACGGAAAACAGGACCAGAGTCAAAATAATGACCGGCGGTATGATGGATTCATTTAATTTATTGATGGTGCCGTTATTGTATTTATTCGAAAACACCCCGGCCAAGTATAGAATAATGCCGACTTTCGCTACCTCAGAAGGCTGTATATTGGCAAACCCAAGGCTGATCCAGCTTTTGGCGCCGCCGGCTGCGAAACCGATAAAATGGACGGCTATCAATCCGGAAAAGACAACCGTCAGGATGGTCACCATCATCCAGCGTTTCTTAAAATGCTTATACGGAAAAACAGCAGCAATCGCGAATACCGGGAAGGCGATTGCCAGATTTATCAATTGCTGTATGTAGAAACGGTCTGGCTCTGAGCCATAATAATTGACCGACCAGGCCATGCTTGAACTGTAGATCATGATCAAACCGAATATCGTTAAGGCCAAATAAGTGAGAAATAAAGGATAATCGAAAAACTTTGCGTACTTCTTGATGTAAGATTTCATTTTTATACCTCTTTTAATTTGATGGATGTTGAATTAGTAAAAAAACTCAAACAAAATTCGTTTGAGTTTTAGATCATTTATTTGTATACGCTTCGTGAAGAATTGAAAGTTTCTTTTCAAGCGTATCCATTAAATTTTTTCCAGCCTCACGTTCGATGAGTCCCAGCTTAACCGCAAAATCGATTTCGCGTGAAAGACCGAACATTTGGGTGTCAAGCACCTCTTCATATAAAGGACAAGATGGCAACGTCAAATGATCCATTTGCACCTTGATTAACTGCTCGATTTTTTCTGCATCAGCTTTGAGGAGTTCTAAAGCCTTCAGATGGTATGTTTGTTCTTCTGTGTGTTCCATGAGGACTCCCCCATTTTATGAGTTTTCTTCTCTATTTTCCTGTTTAAAGTGTATCTTTTAAGCAAGGAAAATGCAAGCCTCTATATGAAAGAGATGAATCCCTTTGGGAACTTGACACAAAAAGGTATACTGTTAGAAGAGTGATTATTTAAATGGAGGGTTTACCCATGGAATTTATCGTACCTTTTAAAGGTGAAGTGAAATTTAAGCTGATACTGGATCCGACAGTGTGGATTTTTGATGACCGGAAATTGAATTTAGAGACGTATTTCCAAGAAGAGCGAATCGAAAAAGACGAACTCGAAGAATACAAGCGTGGAATGGGCGAACACTGGTCCAGGGAAATTATGGAAGGTAACACTGTACCGCCAACTTTAAACTCAGAAAAAACCTACAAGAGCAAAGAAAAAAAGGAAATGCTGACAGGTACTTTCGGTATCGTGTTTAAACCATTTCTTCTGAATGCGGAACCTTATGAACATACAAAACGTGTAATTTTCGAAACTTTGCACGGAGAATTCGAGTTTCCAATTGAGCACGCTGAACAATTAATCTTCAAGTTCAGTGAAAAAGGCCAGCCCTTGAAAGAAGACGGTCCTGTCCATGTTCTTCTTCCGGATGGTTCCAACCAGGAAAATCCCATTACCGATATCCAAGCCATCCGATTCGAATAGGAGTGATTCACCATGCGTGTACAATGCGTAATCTGCGACAAGATTGAGGAGTTAGTGGATGATACCTTGCAGGCTAAGCGTCTGCGGAACAGGCCCATCCATACCCATATGTGCAATGAATGCCATGACCGGATCACCGAAAGGACCAAGGAGCGCCTGGCTACCGGTTCTTTCCACTTTTACCGCAGTTCCCGCAGCATTGAGGATGACTTCTGATGAAGCTGTTAAAAGGCATCTGGATTGGATTCTGGAGTGGGTTGATTTTAGGTCTTCTACTGAAATGGATTCAATCCGTCACTGGCGAACAAGTCTATACCCTTCTACTGAACGTAGATTTCATTCCATTGATCGGCGATGTGCAATGGTCAGAGATAACTGAATTCATTTTTCACATGAGCATTTCGTTGATCATCGGTGTGGTCTTTGTCTACCTGGCAAAAAGACGCAACTATTCGTTTGGCCAAATGGTGATCATCAGTCTGCTTTTGTCCATCCCTTTCCCGTTTCTCTATTTTCTATTATCCTGGCTAGCCGTCGAAGCTGACGTGCCAGCTCCCACTGATTTGGGGGCGTTCCTTTATTGGATGTTTGCCCATCTCACATATGCTTTACTGTTGCCGATCCTCTACAAAACTTTTGAACGCAAAAACGCTGTATCTCAATGAGATACAGCGTTTTCGCGTTTTTCGCGCCATAGGCGGATTTTATAAAGAATCAGTATAAGCGCCGCAATAATGAGCCCTTCCACTATCGGCAGGAAGAAGGCAAGAAATGTGAGCCCTAAACCACCGACAGCCAGAAATAGGCCGATCATTGCATTTTTTCCAATAGATAACTTTTTAGCAAACCCTAATTTATAGACGAATGCAGAGAGCAGGAAAATCACCGCAAATAATGCGTATCCCGCCATTTCAAAACTCGGCAGACTCTGGTATAGAACTCGGGCTACCGGATACATATTGTCATAGACAAAGGCTTGATCGTCCACGGGCTATACATCCTTCCCATTCACTTATTCTTCGATGGCAACTTTCTTTTTCTTAGCCATACGCTCACGTTCGTTTTTATCAAGAATTTTTTTGCGCAAACGAATGGTTTGTGGAGTGATTTCGCAATACTCATCATCATTCAAGTATTCAAGCGCTTCTTCAAGACTCATCAAACGTGCTTTTTTCATTGTTGTTGTCTGGTCTTTATTTGCTGAACGAATGTTGGTTGCAGCTTTAATTTTCACGATATTTACTGTTAGATCGCTATCGCGGTTATGTTCTCCGACGATCATGCCTTCGTAGATTTCAGCACCGACTTCAACGAATGCAGTACCACGGTCTTCGATGCCCATCAAGCCGTAAGTCGAAACTTTACCGCGCTCCATAGATACCAATACACCTTGGCGACGTCCGCCGACACGGCCGGAAGCAACTGGCTGGTAGCTGTCGAATGTGTGGTTGATGATTCCGTAGCCACGAGTCTGTGTCAGGAATTCAGTTGTATAACCGATCAATCCACGTGCTGGTACGTTGAATACAAGACGGACTTGTCCGCTTCCGTTATTGATCATATCCAGCATTTCACCTTTACGCTCACCCAATGATTCGATGATTGCTCCAGTATATTCTTCAGGTACATCCACTTGTACGCGTTCAACAGGTTCGCAACGAACTCCATCAACCATACGGACGATAACTTCAGGTTTTGAAACTTGAATTTCAAATCCTTCACGGCGCATGTTTTCGATCAAGATCGACAAATGCAGTTCTCCACGTCCAGAAACTACCCATGCATCAGGTGAATCAGTTGGATCTACACGCAAGGAAACGTCGGTTTCAAGTTGAGCATCCAGACGTTCCTGAATTTTTCTTGATGTGATGAACTTCCCTTCTTTACCTGCGAACGGGCTGTTGTTGACAAGGAAAGTCATTTGCAGGGTCGGCTCATCAATACGCAGGATCGGCAATGCTTCCTGATGATCTGCAGGACAAACCGTTTCCCCTACGTTAATATCTTCCATACCTGAAATAGCGATCAGATCGCCAGCTTCAGCTTTTTGGATTTCAACGCGTTTAAGCCCCATGAAACCATGGATTTTAGTAACTCGGAAGTTTTTCACTGCTCCATCAAGTTTCATCAATGCTACAGACTGTCCGACTTCGATCGTCCCGCGGAATACACGGCCGATACCGATACGTCCAACATAGTCATTGTAGTCAAGAAGAGCTACCTGGAACTGAAGTGGCTCATCTCTGTTATCGATAGGCGCTGGGACATGTTCCAAAATTGCATCATAAACGACCTGCATGTTTTCTTCCTGATCTGCTGGATCAGCAGAAAGGCTTGCTGTACCATTCATACCTGATGCAAAGATAACCGGGAATTCCAATTGGTCGTCATTTGCTTCAAGCTCGATGAACAATTCGATAACTTCATCAACCACTTCTTCAGGACGTGCGAAGTCGCGGTCAATTTTGTTGACAACAACGATTGGCTTCAAGTTCTGCTCAAGAGCTTTTTTCAAAACAAAACGTGTTTGTGGCATACAGCCTTCATAAGCGTCGACTACTAAAAGGACACCATCGACCATTTTCATGATCCGTTCAACTTCTCCGCCGAAATCAGCGTGTCCAGGAGTATCCAGGATGTTGATTTTTGCGTCTTTGTACTGGATCGCAGTATTTTTAGCAAGAATTGTAATTCCGCGTTCTCTTTCAATATCATTCGAGTCCATGGCACGTTCATCAACGTGTTCATTTGAACGGAAAGTTCCGGATTGTTGTAGAAGTTGATCCACCAAAGTCGTTTTACCATGGTCAACGTGGGCAATAATTGCAATGTTTCTTAAGTCGTTACGTAAGTTAGTCATATTTTCACTCCAATATTCTTTTTTCATGCCTATAACTGTGCTAGTATAGCACATATAGGTGTAAAACCCTAAGATTTTATTTCAGGCAGTAAGCTACAGGAGGAAAATCGCGTGATGAGTTTAGTTAAAAACATAAAATGGATTTTTGTACTGTATTCTCTGGCAGCAATATTGGCAATGGTCGGAATCGGTTTGGCTATTGGCCTGCGCAGTGTCCTGGGCATATTCGCAGCGATCTTGCTGTTGGGTCTGATCATGGGCATGGGCTTCAAGAAGAAAAAAGAAATGCGGGAAGCCGGATTACTATAAGTATAAAAAAAGATGCGGAAATCCGCATCTTTTTTTACTTGATTTTGATATATTTTTTCAACAGTTCCTGGTGAATAGCCGGATTGGCGGCGATAAACGTATCCTGTTTCAATAAGTTCGCCGGGTCGCCTTTGAAATTCGTTGTGACCGCACCAACTTCCTGCGCAATGACCATGCCACCCGCAATATCCCATGGTGACAATCTCATGGAAATATAGGCATCGACACGTCCGCTCGCTAAATAGGCAAGCTCCAGTGCAGCAGATCCATAAGAACGCATGCCCCTTACGTCGCGGATCAATTGGATGGTCGCTTCATGGTCCAGATAGCGGTTCGGCACTGCCCACGTCGCATTCATAGCGACAATCGATTCGGTTATCACCGTTTCCATCAGAGGCCTCAGCTGCTCATCATTGTAATAGGCGCCTCCGTCCTTTATCCCGTGATATAAATCATCATTGACAACGTCATAAATATAACCAAGTTTGCCAATTCCGTCTTCATATATGCCAAGTGAAATGGCGAAATTGCGTTTCTGGTGAACAAAATTCATCGTGCCGTCGATCGGGTCGAGCAGCCAGATGGTCCCTTCCGAACTTTGGATATCGTCGCCGAACCCTTCTTCCCCGAAGATCCGATGTCCCGGAAAGTCCCTGCGGATGCGTCCAATGAAAAATTGCTCGATTTCCTTGTCGATATTCGTCACCAAATCGTTGGCGTTTGATTTTGATTCGATGGTGATATCAGTCAAAAACGAATTGCGGATCCGATGCCCCGCTTCTTTGATCAGTGATTTTATGTATAAATCCATAGCATGTAAATCCATGTATGTATCCCTCCTCATTTGTTACAGTATAACGAAAAAGGCATCTGCTGTCTTACTTCAGCAGATGCCTTTAATGTATAGACGTATTAGAGCGCATGAAGGGCCTCCAGTTCTACGTGAATCTCTTGAAGCCGCTGCTTGCTTTTTGAGATTTGATGATCGTCTTTCTGCTGCATCGCATCAAATAATGAAGCAAGTTCATAGTCAAGTTCTAATTTCAGCACATGTACATATTCTTTCTCTACATCCGCTTTGCGGATTATCTGAATCATCTGTTTCATAATGAGCACCCCTTTCTCATCATACTCCGAAAATTCTGACTAATCGTGTTACAATTATTATAATACCACTTTTCTTTAATGAAATCCATTGGCAGAAACGTATTTATATTCTTTTTTCCCAAACTTCGTTAAAATGAAACCTGATTACCTAAATTAAAGGAGGATATTTACTTGAAGCCTTATTGGAATGACCAGGATTTCGAAGTTTTCAACACTCCTGGCCTCGATGCCAGGATGTCAGCACTCACAGAATATGTCCGTCCGAAGTTCCAGGAACTCGGAACTGAGTTCTCATCTTTCTTCTCTGGAAAAACCGGGGATGAGTTTTTTCCTCATGTCGCGAAGCATATGCGGAGAACCGTCAATCCCCCAAATGATAGCTGGGTAGCTTTTGCCCCTTACAAAAGAGGCTATAAAGCAGTGCCCCATTTTCAGATCGGCATGTGGGAAAGCCACGTATTCGTTATTTTGGCTGTGATCTACGAAGCACCAAATAAATCAACAATGGCTGAAAACCTGCTGCACTCTGAAGTATTGGACCTCTTATCAGGAGACTTCGTCGCTTCCGGAGACCATATGAAGCCCCAGGCTGAATCCTTGATCGAATTAGGGGAAGAAGGCATCGAGAAATTGCTGACCCGCCTGCGCGATGTTAAAAAAGGTGAATTTGTTATCGGTCGGCACCTGTCCAGAGAACAGGCCGCTTCTTTAACGAAAGAACAGTTCCTCCGATTTGCTGAAGAAACTTTCGAGGCCCTTCTTCCTGTATACCATACTTTGCTCCAACCAATAAAAGAACCTGTCAGCCGCTGAGGCTGCAGGTTCTTTTTCTGCTAGTTCTTATTCATCTTGATGATTTCGTCGCCGGTTCCTGCCTTCATTTCTTTTATGACCGGGAAACTCGCATAGCCGCTTTCGTCTTCGAATTCACGGAAATAGGTTTTTTCTTCTGAAATCGCAGGCACTACCTGTTTAAACTTACGGTAACGCGTCAATAGGTCCTGTCTGTTGATGCCTTTTTCATACGCCATCTCGATGCCTTCGAAAAAACTTACGACATCAATGATTTCCTCTGTTGACCATTCAATTGAAAATGGATAGGAATAATCCATCCTTTCACACCTCTTTTCACTCTGTGACAGACCATTTCTTGCGGATTTCTTCAGCTTGCCGGACCATTTCCTCAATCAGTTCCTGGACTGTCGGTACATCTTTGATCAATCCTGTCACTTGCCCAGCCCAGCCAAATCCCTGGTCCTTTTCTCCATTATAGATGAATCGCTTATTGGCTTCACCACTAATGAATTCTTTCAAGGCTTCATAGGTGGGTGTCTGGCTTTCGATCTCCAGGATCTTATCTGTCCAGCTGCTCCGCAATGTCCTTGCAGGTGTGCCGATGCTTCGTTTGATGATGACTGTATCGTTTTCAGAGCTGTTGACCAGCTGCTCTTTATAGGCTTCTGAAGCATGGACACATTCTTTTGTAGCGATGAAACGCGTCCCCATCTCAATGCCTTCAGCGCCAAGGGCATGAGCTGCCATCCAGCCGCGTCCGTCCCCGATTCCGCCTGAAGCGATGACCGGAATATTCACGGCATCGACTACCTGCGGAATCAGCACCATCGTACCGATGTCGTCACGCCCCAAATGTCCGCCGCCTTCTTGCCCCACGACCATCACAGCATCCGCACCGAGGCTTTCCGCTTTTTCAGCTTGCCTTCTAGCAGCCACAAGGACCAGTTTTTTGATATCCGTCCCTTTTAGCTGCTCGAATATCGGGGTCGGATTTCCGCCCGTCATCGAAACGACCGGCACTTTTTCTTCGATCGCCACATCCAGCATATGCGAAAATGCACGGCCATGATCGCCAATCGCAAAATTAACACCAAAAGGCTTGTCCGTCAATTCCCTAACTTTTTGGATTTCTTTCCGCAGCTCTTCAGGTGTAGAAAGGCTCATTGCTGTAATTTGCCCAAGTCCTCCTGCGTTTGAAACGGCTGCCGCCAATTCTGCATAAGCTAAGTATGCCAAGCCTCCCTGAATAATGGGATAGCGTATGTTCAATAGCTCAGTCACCCTCGTATTAAATTCCATGAACTCACTCCTTTTCTCTCTGTATGTCATGTATTCGCTTCCACAACAGAAAATCCTTTTATTTTTTACTATAGGCTCTGGCATCATGCTATAATTCTTTTTGTTTTCATTTTATTAAGTGAGGTGGGCTAATCATTGTCTCAATTAGAAACTCCGTTATTTGATGCGCTTTTGAAGCATCGAAACCGGCACCCGATCCAATTTCATATTCCAGGCCACAAAAAAGGCCAAGGCGTCGATCCCGCATTCCGGGAATTTGTCGGCGATAATATTTTATCCATTGATTTGATTAATATCGCCCCTCTGGACGATCTACATTCTCCGAAGGGTGCCATTAAAGACGCGCAGGAACTGGCTGCCAAAGCATTCGGCGCGGACCATACATTCTTTTCGGTACAGGGTACAAGCGGCGCCATCATGACCATGATTTTGAGTGTGGTTGGTCCCAACGACAAAATACTCGTACCGCGAAATGTCCATAAATCCATTATGTCGGCCATTGTCTTTGCCGGTGCCATCCCGATTTTCATCCATCCGGAAGTTGATCCTGAACTCGGAATCTCACACGGCATTTCTGCAGAAGCTGTAGAAAAGGCGATGATCGAATATCCGGATGCCAAAGCGGTGCTGGTCATCAATCCGACGTATTTCGGAGTAGCAGCTGATTTAAAACGGATCGTCGATATTGCTCATGCGCGGAATGTGCCTGTTTTAGTCGATGAAGCACACGGCGTCCACATTCACTTCCATAAATCGCTCCCTATTTCAGCGATGGCGGCAGGAGCAGACATGGCGGCAACTTCTGTCCATAAGCTCGGTGGATCTATGACACAAAGCTCTGTACTCAACGTTCGGGAAGGTCTGGTATCGCCTAAACGCGTTCAGTCCACGCTCTCGATGCTGACGACAACATCGACTTCATACCCGATTCTGGCGTCCCTTGACACTGCTCGCCGTCAATTGGCGATCCATGGCTTCGACCTGATCGACCAGGCAATCCGTCTGGCTCAGGATGCCCGCAAGCGCATCAATAAGATTCCTCATCTGCATTGCGTCGGAAAAGAGGTATTGAATTCGTCAGCCACTTTCGATATGGATCCGACGAAGCTGCTGATCAGCGTCAAGAACCTGGGCATCACCGGGCATCAAGCTGAGGAATGGCTAAGGGAAAACGCCAATATCGAAATCGAACTTTCCGATTTGTATAATATTCTATGCCTCGTGACAATCGGTGACACCCGCAAGGAACTGAATCTGCTGTTGAATGCTCTACAGCGCATGAGCGAATCATTCGACAGTGACGCCGCTGTCGTCGAACCGGTCGTCCTGCTGCCCGATATTCCACGGCTTGCCATGACGCCGCGAGACGCTTTCTACGCGACAACGGAAGTCATTTCAATCAATGATGCTGTCGGCCGCATTTCAGCTGAATTCATCATGGTCTATCCGCCCGGCATCCCTATTTTCATTCCTGGGGAAATCATTACCGAAGAAAACATCAATTACATCCACATGAACGTTGCTGCCGGTTTGCCTGTACAGGGTCCGGAAGACGATACACTGCAGATGCTGCGCGTTATAAAAGAACAGCAAGCAATCAGATAAAGCAAAAAAAAGATCCAGGAGCCTCTGCTCCTGGATCTTTTTAAATGCCCTCTATTGCTGCAGGGTCTACAAAACCATAGCCTTTATCCTTCAAGCCCTCAATGATGCCTGGAAGGGCCTCTGACGTCCATTCCCGGTCATGCATCAAAAGATTGGCGCCATTGTTCAAGTACTCAGTATTGACCATGATGTCTGTTAATGACTGGGCATCCCGGTACTGCTGTTCCCAATCATAGCCATAGGTCCAATTCATGAGGACCATTTCCTGCTCCTGAACAAGCTGTTTGCTGAAATCCGTATTCGCTCCATGTGGTGCCCGGAAGAATTTCGGTTTTTCCCCGATGATCCCTTCGATCGTTTCATTCAATTGCAGAATCTCTTCTTTTTGCTGCTGTTCAGTAAGATCCCTTAAGTTCGGATGGCTGTTGGTATGGTTGCCGATCGCAAAACCCATTTCATGAAGCTGCTTCAATTGCTGCTTTTCTTCATCCGTGTCCAAAAAATGCCCATTGACGAAAAAGATCGCCGGGATTTCCTGGTTCTTCAAGGTTTCCGCCATCTCCATAGCGTGTTTGTCCGGTGCGTCATCAATTGTCACCAGCACGACTTTTTCTGCAGCATCCGCTATTGGCTGCACGGACCAATTGGCAGAATTAATGCGGTATTGCGGTTCAGCCACTTCCACTTCTTTTACCTTTTGCTCTTTTTCTTCTTCTTTCGGTTCAGCTGTTTTTCCGCCTTCTTCAGTTTCTTCCTTATTTGCCGTTTGATCTACAGCGGGCTCTTTTTCCTCAACCGATGTTTCATTGCTTTCTCCGCTGCACGCAGCCAGCAAAATCAGCATAGCTGCAAGTGTCATCCATCGTTTATGTATCAATACAACCACCCCATTTCTAAACAAATCTTACCATGGCTAGTCCATTTTTTCCAAAAAAAAGAAGCCGCATAAGCGGCTTCCTGGCAATTATTTGATGATATGAATCGGTGTTCCAAGAGCTACTTCCGCAGCTTCCATTGTAATTTCAGCAAGTGTCGGATGCGCATGGATGGTCATTGCGATATCTTCCACTGTCATTCCAGCTTCGATTGCAAGGCCAAGCTCAGCGATCATATCTGATGCACCAGCTCCAACGATCTGTGCCCCTAACAACAAGCCGTCAGATTTGCGTGAAACCAGTTTCACGAATCCTTCAGTTGCGTTTAATGAAAGAGCACGGCCGTTTGCAGCGAATGGGAATTTCGCAGCCGCAGCTTCGAATCCTTCTTCTTTTGCCTGTTCTTCAGACAAACCTACGCTTGCAAGTTCCGGATCTGTAAAGCAGACTGCCGGAATAGCCATATAATCAACTTCAGACTTCTCGCCTGCAATTGCTTCTGCAGCAACTTTACCTTCATATGAAGCTTTATGGGCCAATTGAAGTCCAGCTACCACATCTCCGATTGCATAGATATTCGGGATGTTCGTACGGCATTGCTTGTCGACTTCGATCAAACCACGGTCCGTCATTTTAACGTTCACTTCTTCAAGACCCATTTCGTCTGTGTTCGGACGACGGCCAACTGTTACAAGAACATAATCAGCTTCAAGCGTTTTTTCTTCCCCGCCAGCTTCATAAGTGATCTTGACGCCTGAATCAGTTTCCTCTACACCTTTAGCAGATGCTTTAGTGATGACTTCAACGCCTTTTTTCTTCAATCCTTTTTTAACGATTGCTGTCATCTGTTTTTCGAATCCAGCTAAGATATCAGGAGCGCCTTCAAGGATCGTCACTTCAGAACCCATGTTCGAAAATGCAGTACCAAGCTCTGTACCGATATATCCGCCGCCGATAACGACAAGTTTTTTAGGAAGCTCAGTAAGTGCCAAAGCTCCAGTTGAATTAATCACGCGTTTTGTAAATTTAAACGTCGGGATTTCAACCGGACGAGATCCCGTAGCGATAATTGCATTTTTGAATTTATACGTCTGCGCTGAATTGTCATCCATTACACGAACTGTATTTTCATCAACGAAATAAGCTTCTCCACGTAGGATTTCGACTTTATTGCCTTTAAGAAGAGATTCAACGCCGCCAGTCAATTTCTTGACGACACCGTCTTTGAAAGCTTGTGCTTTTTCAAAGTTAAGCGAAACTTCTTTGGCAACAATCCCCATATCTTCCGAATGCTGAGCTTCCTCAAAACGGTGCCCAACAGAAATCATCGCTTTTGAAGGGATACAGCCGACATTCAAGCAAACGCCGCCAATATATTCCTTTTCAACGATTGTTACTTTTTGACCAGTTTGTGCTGCACGAATAGCTGCAACGTAACCGCCAGGGCCTGAGCCGATTACAAGTGTGTCTGTTTCGATCGGAAAATCTCCTACTACCATAAGTTTTACGCCTCCATTAATAGTAATTCAGGTTGACTTAATAAACGTTTTATGTGATTTAATGCATGTTGCGCTGTTGCACCATCGATCATTCTGTGATCGAAGCTCAATGATAATGCTAACACAGGTGCAGCTACAATTTCACCATTTTTAATTACAGGCTTCTCTGCAATTCGGCCAATTCCAAGAATTGCTACTTCCGGATGGTTGATGACTGGTGTGAACCATTGACCACCAGCAGAACCGATGTTTGTAATCGAGCATGAAGCGCCTTTCATTTCAGCAGCAGATAATTTGCCGTCACGCGCTTTTGTCGCCAACCCATTGATTTCATCGGAAATGGCGAATACGGATTTACGGTCTGCGTTTTTGATGACAGGAACCATCAAGCCTTTTTCTGTATCGGCTGCAATACCGATGTTGAAATAATGCTTCTGGATAACTTCGCTTGTTTCATCATCAAATGATGTATTCAAGGCTGGGAATTCACGCAATGTGCTGACCAAAGCTTTCACCACGTATGGCAAATAAGTGAGTTTGATTTCTTTTTCTGCCGCAATATCCTTGAACTTTTTGCGGTGTGCCACCAATTCCGTGACATCCACTTCGTCCATTAAGGTTACGTGAGGAGCGGTATGTTTTGAATGGACCATCGCTTTAGCGATCGCTTTGCGGATACCGGACATTTTCTCACGGGTTTCAGGGAATTCACCTTCAGGAGCTGCCGCTGCTTTAGGTGCCGCTGCCGCTTTTTCAGTGCTTTCTTCTGCCGCTTCCTGTGGAGCTTCCTCAGAAGCTGCAGGCGTTGCCGCTTTTTGGTCGCCGTTCATGAAGGCTTCCACATCTTCTCTTAGGATGCGTCCATTATTGCCGGATCCTGAAACTTGTTTGATATCAACATCGTTGTCGCGCGCAAATTTGCGGACAGACGGCATTGAAATGACGCGTGCATTTGGATCAGACTCTTCTTTAGCATCAGCTTGCGGCTGAGCTCCAGCGCCAGTCTTCTCTTCAGGCTTGTCGTCTTCAGCCGGAGCTTTATCGACATCCTGGCCGGATTCGGCTGTACCGGACTGAACCTGCTCTTCCGTTTCTTCCTTCACTTCAGGAGCTGCTTCTTTTTTATCGCCTTGCTCTTCATCTTCTCCACCATCAGCATCAGGTGCATCAATGCGGATCAAAACATCGCCTACTACGGCAACTGTTCCTTCTTCCACCAACACTTCTTCAACTGTTCCTGAAACCGGTGATGGAATTTCAACGACCGCCTTGTCGTTTTGCACTTCAACAAGGATATCGTCTTCTTCGATTTTATCTCCTGCTTTTACGAACCATTTTACGATTTCACCTTCATGGATACCTTCTCCGATATCAGGCAAACGAAATTCAAAAGCCATATATTTCACCCTTCCGTTTCTGTCTATTTTAAAACGTAAGTACTTTTTTAGCTGTTTCTACTATATCATTCGCATTCGGAAGCCAAACTTGCTCCGCTTGCGAGAATGGGAATATAGAGTCTGGCGCAGTTACACGTAGAACAGGTGCCTCTAGGCTCAAAATCGCACGATCTGTGATTTCAGCCACGACACTCGCTGCGATTCCAGCTTGTTTTTGAGCTTCCTGAACGACCATAGCGCGTCCAGTTTTTTCTACAGAAGCGATGATTGTTTCAATATCAAGCGGTTGGATGGTGCGTAGGTCGACCACTTCAACCGAGTAGTTTTCTTTTTCAAGCGCTTCTGCTGCTTTGATGCTTTCCTGCACCATTGCGCCGTAAGCGATAATCGTTAAATCTTTGCCTTCACGTTTCACATCCGCTTTACCGAGAGGAATCGTATATTCTTCTTCCGGCACTTCCTGGCGGAAAGAACGGTACAGCTTCATATGCTCAAGGAAAATGACCGGATCGTTGTCACGGATTGCTGAAATCAACAAACCTTTTGCATCGTACGGTGTAGACGGAATGACTACTTTCAGCCCAGGTTGAGCCGCCATTAATCCTTCCAATGAATCAGCGTGCATTTCTGGTGTGTGGACGCCGCCGCCGAATGGCGAACGAATTGTCACTGGCGAATTCAGGCTCCCGCCGCTGCGGAAACGCATGCGTGCCATTTGGCCGCTGATCGAATCCATCACTTCATAGACAAATCCGAAAAACTGGATTTCCGGAACAGGTCTGAATCCTTGTAAAGCAAGACCAATTGCAAGGCCGCCAATTCCAGATTCCGCCAAAGGTGTATCGAAGACACGATCTTCTCCGAATTCTTTCTGCAAACCTTCCGTTGCACGGAATACCCCGCCGTTATTTCCTACATCTTCACCGAAAACAAGAACATTTTCATCGTTCTTCATCTCTGTTTTCAGAGCGTCGGTAATCGCTTGGATCATTGTTAATTGTGCCATGGCTTACTTCGACTCCTTTGCTTTATAGATATCCATCTGCTCTTGCACGTTGAACGGCAGCTCTTCATACATAAATCCGAGCAAATCTGTAACTTTTTGCTTCGGAGCGCCATCCGCTTTTTTGATTGCCGCTTTGATTTCTTCTTTAGCTCTATCCATTACTTCAGTTTCTTTCGCTTCATCCCAAATGCCTTTCGCTTCCAGGTATTTACGGAAACGGACAAGCGGATCTTTCTTTTCCCATTCGCTGTCGATATCCGATGTACGGTAGCGTGTCGGGTCATCCCCTGCCATCGTATGTGGTCCATAACGGTAACAGAATGTTTCAATCAGCGTCGGGCCTTCCCCTTTGATTGCACGTTCACGTGCATCGCGTGTCACCGCATAAACAGCCAATGGATCCATTCCATCGACAAAGATGCCTGGAATGCCGGCAGCTACAGCTTTTTGGGCAATTGTTTTAGCGGCAGTCTGAGCTTCACGAGGAGTCGAGATTGCGTATTGGTTGTTTTGGACGATGAAGATAGCCGGTGCACGGAAAGCTCCGGCAAAGTTGATTCCTTCATAGAAATCGCCCTGTGAAGAACCGCCTTCTCCTGTGTAAGTTACTGCAACAGCTTCTTTTTTGCGTTTCTGCATACCAAGCGCAACGCCCGTAGCCTGGATAAACTGAGCGCCGATGATGATTTGCGGCGGCAGAACATTCAAGCCTTCAGCCATCTGATTCCCCATGAAATGCCCACGGGAGAAAAGGAATGCCTGGTGAAGCGGCCATCCATGCCAGATCAATTGTGGTACATCACGATAACCCGGCAAAATGAAATCTTCTTTCGACAAAGCGAAGTGAGAGGCCAATTGAGAGGCTTCCTGTCCTGCTGTCGGAGCATAGAATCCAAGACGCCCCTGACGGTTCAAGGAAATAGAACGCTGATCGAGGATCCGCGTATACACCATACGGGTCATCAGTTCCTGAAGATCTTCATCCGATAGTTTCGGGTCTGCCTCTTCATTGACGATTTTGCCTTCTTCGTTCAAAATCTGAACCATTTCAAACTTTTCTTCGATTGCATTAAGCGTTTCCACTGGATCGAACTGCTGTGATTTTTTCGCAGCCATAAAAGCAACTCTCCTTTTTATCTGTATTAAAATAATTACCCATTGTTTATGATACAATTGCACATTCTTTACCAGTATACGTTACAAAAATAACTCGGTCAATCATAGAGAACCTAACATTTTCGGACAATAGTAATAATAAGATAATTCGAATATCCAAAACTGTATCAGTTGATTTCAAGGCCTGTATTATAATACAGAAGCGTTTTCGACCATCTTTTATAGCACAGAAAAAGCGACCCTAACGGCCGCTTATTCCTCGCTTTCATTTAATTTTTCCATTGTTTCGTCCTTTAAGTCATTCACCTGTTGTGTTAACTCATTGAACGCTGTAACAGCCAGCTGGACCTGCTCGTTTTGCTCATTCACTTCTGCAGCTTTTTCCTGAAGCAGCTGCAATTTGCTTTCTTCATCCTTCAATAGTGCATACAGTTCTTTTTGGCGAGCGACCAACTTTTCATAGGCTGTTGTAAACTCATCATGGGCAGCAAAGCGTTCCTGCATTTTTGCTTTCAGCGCTTCCAGATCAGCTTTTACAGATTCCTCTTTCGCTTCTTCGATTACTTTGTCGATTTCAGTGAAACTCTCTTCAGCCGATTCCATCGACTCTTTTTCAGTCTGTAAAAACTCCAGGCGTTCATCTGCAGAATCAAGTGCTTCTTGAGCCTGCTCTGCCACCTGCTCCTGTTCCTCTTGAGTCAGAGCCATAATTTCTTCAAACAATTGCTGTTCCTTTTTTTCCCGCTCCTCGAGGTCATCCTGCACTGCACGATATTCTTCTTCAGCATCGAAAGTCTCATTCAGAACGCCATCCAAATCTTCCCTGATGCCCGAACCTGAACAGGCAGACAACAATAGAAGAACAGATAAACTAACCGCCATCCCTAATTTCTTCATCTGATTCACCCCTTAATTACCATGAATTAACTATAGTATGCAGAGGATTAAAATACAACTCCACCCAATAGCTTTTTCTTTTTTCAAAACCACAGATTTACGTTATACTAAATTGTATAGCAAGCCATTTGAAAGGATGAAATCACTTGATACGAATGAAAGACATAATACGTGAAGGTCATCCTACACTCAGAAAACGCGCTGAGGAAGTGAAATTCCCCCTTTCTGAAGCAGATCGGAAATTGGGTGAAGACCTTATGGAATACGTAGTGAACAGCCAGGATGATGAATTGGCTGAAAAATACGATTTGCGCCCCGGTGTGGGAATTGCTGCGCCTCAAATAAATGAAGCGAAACGCATATTCGCCTTGCATTTCGATGAGACTTCCGGAGAAAACCTTAGCCTGATTGCGGTGAATCCTAAAATCGTCAGCCATTCAGTAGAAAAAGCTTATTTAGCAGCTGGAGAAGGCTGCTTGTCTGTCGACCGTGCAATTCCAGGTTATGTACCAAGATATGCCCGAATCACCATCAAGGCATTCAATTTGGATGGCGAAGAAATCAAGATGCGCTTAAAAGGCCTTCCAGCGATCGCCTTCCAACATGAACTCGATCACTTGAATGGGGTCATGTTCTTCGATCACATCGATTCCAAAAACCCATTCGCGGAAATTGAAAATGCTATCGCAATCGAAAGAGACTCGGCTGAGTAAGCCGAGCCTCTTTTTTATTTCAGTGAGCTTTGAATTTTTCAGTCGATGGGTGCGGCGCTTTTCTCATTGTCCAGACTCCAGCAGCTAGCTCTTTGGGTCATAAGCCAACCCAACTGTCTAGTTCAGTGCCTAGCTCTTCGGGATGTAAGTCGATCTGGCTGTGTGGCTGAAAATATGCCACTTCGCCAGCTCATCTTACACCTGTCAGAGCTGAGCAGGCACTTCTACTTTTCGTGCTACGTGGCAAAAGCACCACTTCACTGGTCCGTCTTATGCCCGGCAGAGCTGGACAGCTGCTTCCGCTTTTCTCTTTGTCCAGACTCCAGCAGCTAGCTCTTTGGGTTATAAGCCAACCCAACTGTCTAGTTCAGTGCCTAGCTCTTCGGGATGTAAGTCGAACTGGCTGTGTGGCTGAAAATATGCCACTTCGCCAGCTCATCTTACACCTGTCAGAGCTGAGCAGGCACTTCTACTTTTCGTGCTACGTGGCAAAGTACGCCACACTGTCGGTCTGTCTTATGCCCGTCGGGGGCCCGCAGGATGCGGGTCAGCTAACCGTTGCAACAGGAAGTCGCGTTCTTAGGTTAGCTTCAGCACTGGGCGCTTCCGCTTTTCTCTGTCCAGCTCCAGCAGCCAGCCCCTCGAGTCGCTTCAGCCTTACCAGCAATGGCAAAGAGCGCCATTACCGGCAAGGCTTCCAGCGCTTGTCGGGGCTAAACGGCTGCTTCCGCTTTTCTTTATCAAATCAATTTCAGATGCTTGAAGGCTTTTGCAAGTCCATCGTTGTCGACGTGATCCGTGACGTAGGTTGCACGTTTTTTTGTTTCTTCGTGGCCATTCTCCATTGCTACGCTGTATCCGGCAATATCCATCATCTGCAGATCGTTAAGACCGTCGCCGAATGCAATCGTATCTTCTATAGAGTGTCCCGTCGCTTTGATCAAGTGCTCGATTCCGCTAGCCTTTGTTCCGCCTTTGGGTGTGATATCACAGGATACGCGATGCCAGCGGACAAAGTCCACTTGCTCAAATGCCTCATGATATTGCTGTTGTTCTTCTTTTTCACAAAATAGCAGCGCTTGGTATATATCATTTTTCAGATAAAAATCTTTTTCCACTTCCGGATGCGGCATTTTCAGCGTTTTGATGCTTTCGTCGATATCCGGATGAAAATCAATGGACGATACCATCTTATTTTCATTCATGAACACGATCGGATGGTCACGCTGCTCCGCATATTCAAAAATCTCATTGAGCATATTCGAATCGATCGCCTGTTTATGGATGGCTTGCCCTTTATGGGAGATATACTGACCATTGAATGTAATGTATGTATCTATGTTCAGTTCCTCCAGAATCCGAGTGATCATAAAGGGACCGCGTCCGGTTGCAATGGCCAGTTCGTGGCCATTCAAACGAGCCTGTACCAATGCTTCTTTTGCAGAAGCCGGCAATTTTTTGTGTGAATCCAATAAAGTTCCATCAATATCCAGCAATAATAATTTAGACATTTTTTAGTCTCCATTCTTGTTAAATTGAGTAGCCATGCCAAAGCCCGGTTCCTTTACAATTGTCAGAAAAAAAAGTATACTCGCTATAAGGAGTGGTTGGCCATGCTGAAACGTTTGAAAAGAAAACTTCTCAGACAGCTCAATGGCATCATGAACAAAAAGAAAATCGCATAAATGTTTTAGCCCTTCTTTATAAATAAGGAGGGCTATTCTTTATTTTAGTCTAATGACATGATAATATAAAGGAAGTGCATTTATCTGAGCGTGGAAAAAGGAGAGCAAACAATGATTTTTAAAGTATACTACCAAGAAAACCGTTTTGAAGTACCAGTTCGAGAAAATACCCAAAGCCTTTATGTGGAAGCAGCATCCGAGCGAGAAGTCCGACACCACTTAAAAGACCGCAACTACAATATTGAACTTGTTCAATTACTTGAAGGCAATCATCTCGAGTATGAACAGGCTGCCCAAAATTACGAAGTCGAGAGCGTAGAATAATCATGAAGTTCGTCAAGAACGACCAAACAGCTGTTTTCGCCCTAGGCGGACTGGGTGAAATCGGCAAAAATACGTATGGTGTCCAATTCCAGGATGAAATTATCCTGATTGATGCAGGCATTAAATTCCCGGAAGACGATTTGCTCGGAATCGATTACGTTATTCCGGATTACACATACTTAGTAAAAAATGTCGACAAGATCAAAGGCCTCTTCATTACACATGGCCATGAAGACCATATCGGCGGCATTCCCTACTTGCTTAAAAAAATCAATATTCCAGTATACGGCGGCAAACTGGCTCTTGGCCTATTGCGCAAGAAATTGGAAGAACATGGTTTATTGCGTCAAACGAAAATGACTGAAATCGGTGAAGATGATATCATCAAGTTCCGCAAGACAGCTGTCAGCTTTTTCAGCACAACCCACAGTATCCCTGATGCTTTCGGTGTCGTAGTGAAAACTCCGCCCGGTAATATCGTCCATACTGGTGACTTTAAATTCGATTTCACCCCAGTGGGTGAGCCTGCCAATTTATTGAAGATGGCGCAAATCGGCAGTGAAGGCGTACTTTGTTTGCTGTCGGACAGTACAAATGCTGAAGTTCCTGACTTTACCATGTCCGAACGAAAAGTCGGCGACTCCATCAAGGAAATCATGAGAAAAATTGATGGACGTTTGATTTTTGCTACTTTCGCGTCGAATATCTACCGTCTTCAGCAGGTAACTGATGAAGCGGTCGCGCAAGGCCGTAAAATTGCCGTCTTCGGACGCAGCATGGACAATGCGATGACAATCGGCCGCGAGCTTGGCTACATCAATGCTCCGGAAGATGCTTTTGTAGATACACAAACCTTGAACCGTTTGCCGGCAAACGAAGTATTGATTCTCTGCACCGGCTCACAAGGTGAACCGATGGCCGCTCTTTCGAGAATCGCCAACGGAACCCACCGCCAAATTCAAATTCAGCCGAACGATACGGTCGTCTTCTCGTCTTCTCCGATTCCGGGCAATACGAGCAGCGTCAATCGGACAATCAATTTATTGTTCCGCGCCGGAGCAGATGTAATTCACGGATCACTTAACAATATCCATACATCAGGCCATGGTTCAGAACCCGAAAACAAATTGATGCTTCGTTTGATCAAACCGAAATACTTTATGCCGATACACGGTGAATACCGGATGTTAAAAACGCATGCGGGCTTGGCTGTTGAATGTGACGTTCCACTTGAAAACACATTTATCATGGAAAATGGTGAAGTTCTTGCTTTAGGACAGGATGAAGCTTCTGTAGCAGGACGTGTTCCTTCCGGTGATGTTTACATCGACGGCAGCGGAATCGGCGACATCGGCAACATCGTTCTGCGTGACCGTCGCGTGCTTTCGGAAGAAGGCTTGGTCATCGTCGTCGTAAGCGTCGATATGCAGAAGAACAAAATGGTCTCCGGACCTGATATCATTTCACGCGGATTTGTCTATATGCGTGAGTCAGGTACCATGATCTATGAGGCTCAGCAAATGCTGAACCGCCATTTGAACAAGAAGATACACAGCAAAAACACGGAATGGGCAGAATTGAAAAATGACATTTCCGACGTTCTTGGGCCGTATCTCTACGAAAAAACAAAACGCCGTCCAATGATTTTGCCGGTGATTATGGAAGTTTAGCAGAAAAGCGCAAGCAGCCGTTAAGCCTCGACAAGCGCCCGATAGATCCTATCGGCACTCGCACTAGACCTAAAAAAGAAGCATTGGAGTAAAATCCAATGCTTCTTTTTCGTGTTCATTTAGGATGACGCTCTGCCGTTCTTTTATCAGTTCATCATCTTCTTCTCAAAACGGTTGATGTCAGCATCGGAACCGATAATAATCAGGATATCTTCCTGTTCGATTTCCATATCGGCCTGCGGGGAAACGATGATGTCTTCCCCCCTTTTGATGGCCACGATGTTGATGCCGTAACGGGCACGAATATCTAAGCCAATTAAGGTATAGCCAGCGAGCTTATGGTTTGCTTTGATTTCCATGATGGAATGTTCATCGGATAGCTCCAAGTAATCCAGTACATTATTGGAGAGGATGTTATGGGCAATCCGGATTCCCATATCACGTTCCGGATGGACCACTTTGTCTGCGCCGATTTTGTTCAATACTTTAGCATGGTAATCGTTTTGCGCTTTTACCGTAATTTTCTTCACGCCGATTTCCTTCAGCATCAGAGTCGTTAGAATACTGGCTTGAATATTTTCACCGATTGCTACAATCACATGCTCGAAATTCCGGATGCCCAGCGATTTTAATACGGCTTCATCTGTCGTATCTGCAACAACAGCCTGAGTCGCAATCGCGGAAAATTCATCCACCCGTTCCGAATCTTTGTCGATCGCCATCACGTCCGCATCCTGTTCAATCAATTCACGTACAATGCTGCCGCCAAAACGGCCCAGTCCAATGACTACAAATTCCTTTTTCATATCCATCCTCCAACTAGTTCAAGTGGCTTTATTTTACCATATATAGCTCGAACTAAAAATCTTATCCATCAAGAACTGCTACAAGAAAAAAACCCCGCTTATCGGCGGGGATCCAATGGGCGTTTCGGCCGGTTTTCACAATACTCGCAGCTGATGTCTGTGCAGGGTTCTTCCCGCCATTCATTGCAGCTGGCGCAATAACTTGCGTCAAATTCATCGTCAAAAGTAAGTGCCGACAAGCAACTATGGCAATACGTATGGACATCCATCCAGTTGATGAAGCGCTTGTCTGCCACAAGGTACAAACCTTGCTGGTCCTGTTTATAATTCATAATCGAAGGTTTTTGAATGACCCGATTTTTGGGGTCGAGAAAGAAATTCATTTTGCCGTTCACATTGATCACTCCTAGAGTTTTGGTCGAGCTGTAAAAACTGGTCTTGCTCAGGTCAGCAGCAAACCGCTTCCCCCCTTTATGTATACATAAAGGCATGTCTTCCATTGTTATAGGTACATTTTTTATAATCGTTCATTTTTAGGTTTTCATCAGTTAGATTCCGGTTAGAGACATCATTATTAATTTCACACTTTCTCTATGATAGTAAATACTGCCGGTAAATTGCAATAGATAACAATCCCTTATTGAAAATAATTTTTAACTTGAAAAATATCAGTCGTCTCGTATAATGAATATATGCTATTAGTAAACTAAAAGTATATTTTAACTAAACTTTCTGTAAGTATTATTTAATGATGAAGCGAGGAGAATTCTGATGGACATCGGAACAAAAATCAAACGCCTCCGATTAATGAATGGTTTGACTCAGGAAGAGCTCGGAAAACGGACGGACCTGAGCAAAGGTTTTATTTCCCAGCTGGAGCGGAACATGAATTCCCCTTCTATTGAAACATTTTTCAGTTTACTCGAAGTGTTGGGGACTACCCCTAAAGAGTTTTTCGCTGATGAACACGACGTTAAAGTCGTATACTCCACCGCTGACCATACGGCACATATCGATGAAGAAGCGGGATATGAAGTGGAATGGCTCATCCCCACATCGAATGAGAAGGAAATGGAACCCGTCTTTTTGACCTTCCAGGCAAATGGCCACTTTAAAAAGTTTGAACCGTCTTCTGCTGAAACCTTCATCTACGTTCTGGAAGGAAAGGTCCTGCTCAGAATCGGAGACCATCAATACACCGCTGTCGCCGGTGACTCCATTTACTTTGAAGCTTCCAATCATCATCAACTGATCAATGATTTTGACGGAATATCCGAAGTGATCGTCGTTGCCACTCAATCTTATTTATAATTCAGGAGGGATCTTTATGACTGAAACATCTATTATACGCTTCGAAAATGTCACTCAGACATACGAAGGGGCCGGCAATGTCTTGGACAACGTCAGCTTTGAACTTGAAAAAGGAAAGTTTTATACATTGCTTGGCCCGTCAGGCTGTGGGAAAACAACCATTCTGCGTTTGATTGCCGGTTTTGCTACACCGACCAATGGCAATATTTATATTGAAGGCAAA
Source organism: uncultured Planococcus sp. (assembly GCF_947501725.1). Taxonomy (NCBI): domain Bacteria; kingdom Bacillati; phylum Bacillota; class Bacilli; order Caryophanales; family Caryophanaceae; genus Planococcus; species uncultured Planococcus sp. The sequence goes on from NZ_CANMXD010000003.1 coordinate 113,374, forward strand.
AAAATGAACACCGTACCTGCCAATCAGCGCCAGGTCAACACTGTGTTTCAGGATTATGCTCTATTTCCTCATTTGAATGTATTTGAAAACATTGCGTTCGGCTTGCGCATCAAGAAAGTCAAAGGCCCTGAAGTTGAACGCCGTGTGCGGGAATCTTTGGCTTTCGTCAATCTGCAAGGTTATGAGAAACGTGAAATTGCAGAAATGTCCGGGGGCCAACGCCAACGCGTCGCCATCGCCCGGGCCATCGTCAATGATCCGGAGGTTATCCTGCTCGATGAGCCTTTATCTGCTTTGGACTTGAAACTGCGGACCGAGATGCAGTATGAACTGCGTGAACTTCAGCAGCGCCTTGGGAAAACTTTTGTTTTTGTTACTCACGACCAGGAAGAAGCACTGGCCATGTCTGATGAAATTTTTGTCATGAATGCTGGCCAAATCCAGCAAAGCGGCACTCCGATGGACATTTATGACGAACCGATCAACCGCTTCGTCGCTGATTTTATCGGAGAATCGAATATCGTCAGCGGTGAGATGATTGCCGATTACCAGGTTCGTTTTGCGAATAAGGATTTTGAATGCGTGGATGCGGGACTGAATCCTAATGAACAGGTGGAAATCGTCATCCGTCCTGAAGATCTGGAAATCACAGCAAACGGTGCCGGCAAAATGGCGGTGACCGTCGATACCCAATTATTCAGAGGGGTCCATTTTGAAATCTCCACCATCGACGAAGTCGGCAATGAATGGCTTGTCCATTCCACGAAAAAAGTGGAGGTCGGTTCACAGATCGGCTTGGACTTCTCACCAGAGGCAATTCATGTCATGCGTTTGAACGAGTCGGAAGAAGCGTTTGATGCAAGACTGGAGTCCTACGGAGCGGCAGTCAATGAAAGATAACCCATCGCGTCCGTTATACCTCGCCCCTTATTATATTTGGATCGCTTTATTCGTCATCGCACCGATTGCGTTGATTTTCTATTTTTCATTTTTAGATTTGACCGGAGCTTTCACGCTGGAGAATTATCAGAATTTCTTTTCCTCCGTTTACTTGCGGATGACTTTGAGTTCTTTCTGGTATGCTTTCCTGATCACATTGATCACCATTCTGATTGCCTATCCGACAGCCTACTGGCTGACCAAGACAAAGCATAAGCAGCTATGGTTATTGCTGATCATCATTCCATCATGGATCAATTTATTGTTGAAAGCCTATGCCTTTATCGGGATCTTCGGATTATACGGGCCCGCCAACAAGTTTCTTCAGACGCTGGGTGCCGGCCCATTGCAGATTCTGTTCACCGATTTCAGCTTTATCTTTGTTTCAGTTTATATTTTCATTCCGTTTATGGTGCTGCCGATTTTCAATTCGCTGGATAAAATCAACCCCGCGTTGATCGACGCATCACGCGATCTGGGCGCTTCGTCTTTCACCACCTTCAGGCGCATCATTTTTCCTTTGGCCATCAACGGTGTTAAATCTGGCGTCCAGGCTGTTTTCATCCCTGCCCTGTCACTCTTTGTCATCACCCGTCTGATTGCCGGAAACAAGGTCATTACTCTTGGAACAGCAATCGAGCAGCAATTTTTAGTGACACAGAACTGGGGAATGGGTTCCACTATCGCCGTGTTCCTTATCTTATTCATGATCATCATCATGATGCTGACAGGCCAGAAAGAAAAAGGAGGCTTATATAATGGCAAAACTAAGTAACCCCGCAAAAATCTATTTGATACTCGTCTTTGCCATTCTCTATACGCCGATTTTCTACCTGATCTTTTATTCGTTCAACAGCGGCGGTACCATGTCGAGTTTCGAAGGGTTTACATTGGAACATTACGGCGCCGTTTTTAATGATACCCGGCTGCTGATTATTTTGATGAATACAGTGATCATCGCATTGCTGTCTTCTCTCATTTCAACAGCTATCGGAGTTCTTGGTGCAATTGGCATCGTCTTTTTGCGGAACCGTAAAACGCGCAATGCCGTTCTGTCATTGAACACGATTCTGATCGTCAGTCCAGATGTCATTATCGGAGCTTCATTTCTAATCCTATTCACCATGATCGGCGTCAAGCTCGGTTTTGCATCTGTGCTGATTTCACACATTGCATTCAGCATTCCAATCGTGGTCATCATGGTCCTGCCGAAGCTGCAGGAAATGAGCGGTTCGCTGATCGATGCAGCAACCGACCTGGGGGCATCGAAACGGGATATTTTGACTCGTGTTATCATTCCGTATATCAAGCCCGGTATTTTCGCTGGATTCTTTCTTGCCCTCACCTATTCGCTGGATGATTTCGCAGTGACATTCTTTGTTACCGGCAATGGATTCTCGACTTTATCAATTGAAATCTACTCAATGGCACGGGCTGGAATCACCTTGACGATCAACGCCCTTTCCGCCTTAATATTCGTGGTAACACTTGGCCTAGTCCTTGGCTATTACTTCTTTACTCAACGGGCTGGACAATCCCCTGGAACAGGAGGCGCCAAAGTATGAAGGAAATCATCAGAGCCGCCAGTGCAATCCTTATCGTATCTGCTATTCTCTTATATGCCGTCAATGTTTTGGAAAAGAGTTCGGCGACAGTGGGCGGAGGCAGCATTTCCGTCTATAACTGGGGCGAATATATCGATCCCGAACTGATCGACCAATTCGAAGAAGAGACCAATATTTCCGTGGTCTATGAAACATTCGATTCCAATGAGTCGATGATGACAAAAATCGAGCAGGGCGGCACAACCTATGATGTGGCCATGCCATCAGAATACGCCATCGAAAAAATGAAAGAAAACGACTTGCTTCATCCGATTGACCACGAGCTTATCCCGAATCTCGAGAACATCGATCCGTATTTTCTCGATCTCCCTTTCGATCCGGGCAATGAATATTCGATTCCTTATTTCTGGGGTACGGTCGGCATTGCATTCAACCCGACCTTGCTGGAAGGCCAGACATTTGATAGCTGGGACGACTTATGGAATCCGTCACTTGAGCAGGAAGTCATCCTGGTCGACAGTGCGCGTGAAGTCATCGGTATGGGGCTGAACAGCCTCGGCTATTCATTGAATTCGACTGACCTTGGCGAATTACGTGAAGCCACCGATAAATTGAAAACTATGGGTCCCAACGTCAAAGCCATCATCGGTGACGAAATTGTCGAGATGATGCGCCGTGAGGAAGCCGCAGTGGCCGTAACCTGGTCCGGACAAGCGGCAGATATGATGTGGATCAATGAAGACATCGATTACTCAGTTCCGGAAGAAGGCTCAAATTTATGGTTTGATAATATGATCATTCCAAAAACAGCCGGCAACGTAGAAGGTGCCCATGCCTTCATCAACTTTATGTTGGACCCCGAAGTGGCTGCCCAAAATGCAGACTACGTCGGATATTCCACACCGAACGAAGAAGCGATTGCCCTGATGGATCCGGAAGTGACAGAAGATGAACGCTTCTATCCACCGGAAGAACTTCGGGAACGTCTGGAAGTTTATGAAAATCTGGGACTTGAAATGCTTGGAACTTACAATGAACTATTTTTAGAGTTTAAAATGGATATGGAAAACTGACAGGCAGAACTTTTGCCTGTTTTTTTTGTGGAAATTGGGGTATAGTATGTAGATTCTATAGACTAAAGTTTAGCCTTACGAAATAATGACGAAAGAAGGTCCCTCTATGGCCGTACGTTCAAATAAATTTGCACTCTATGTACTGATGTTCAATATGTTCATCGCTATGAGCGGCATCGGTTTGATCATTCCGATCATGCCTGCCTATTTAGATACATTCGGTGTTGCAGGCCAGGCGCTTGGCACATTAATCGCGACTTTTGCCTTGGCTCAATTCCTGTTCTCCCCATTATCCGGCCAACTTTCCGATAAATATGGCCGCAAGAAACTCATCATTTTCGGATTGATCGTCTTCGGACTATCCCAACTGGCATTCGGATTGGCTACGCATTTATGGATGCTTTATCTTGCCCGCTTCTTCAGTGGACTAGGCGCAGCATTCCTGATTCCTCCGATGATGGCATTTGTTGCGGATATCACGACATACGATGAACGCGGAAAAGGCATGGGGCTTCTTGGTGCCTCCATGTCTCTCGGTTTCATGATCGGACCCGGCATCGGAGGATTTCTGGCGGAAGTCAGCATTCAGTTTCCGTTTTACATCGCTACTGCCGTTGCGCTGATTGCAGCCTTCATTTCCTTCGTGGTGCTGCCGAACGTGGCACCTAAGATTCAGGCTGCCGATACAAAATCCGAAAACCTGCTCCAACAGCTGAAACGTTCCACTTATACCCCTTATTTTGTCATGTTGCTGGTCATGTTCATTTTCGCTTTCGGTTTAGCGAACTTCCAGTCTACGATCGCTTTATACGCGGATAAGAAATTCGGTTTTACTCCGAAGGAAATCGCCATTCTCATTACAGTCGGCGGATTTGTCGGCGTAGTTGTCCAAACGTTCGTTATCGACAAGCTCTTCAAACGCTTTGGCGAGATGAAGGTGATCTTGGTCAACCTGCTGGTGTCTGCAGGTGCTATGATCGGCATCCTTTTTGTCAGCTCTTTCTGGGCCATCCTCTTGGTGGCCGCAGTCTTCTTCACTGCCGCTTCCCTGCTCCGGCCGGCCATCAATACCTTGATCTCGAAGTTGGCGGGTGATGAACAGGGCTTTGCAGCTGGCATGAACAATGCCTATATGAGCCTGGGCAATATGATCGGACCTGCACTTGCCGGTATCTTGTTCGATATCAATATGAGCTATCCTTATATTCTAGGAACCGCTATTCTGATCACCTGCTTCTTCATCGCCAATACCTGGTCGATGCGGAAACAGCAGCTGTTGGCTACCAGCAGAAGCTGAGAAAAGCAAAAGCACCTGTTTATGCCCATAGGAACTGAGTGCTGGAGGCCTAGACACTTAATTAAGAGCAAAAACATTTTACTTTCTTAAATAATAAAAGCGAAAAAGAGTCAGTTCCTCTTTTTCGCTTTTATCAATTGGTCGATTGCCGCTGGAGAAGAATCCTCTTCTGTTGCGGCTTTTCTTTTTATCACAGTTTTTGGAAGTCCGAAACGCCGAAGCGTGATGTCTATGAAGAATAGGAACATCGCGGCAAACAGCAGATACAGCTGAATCGGACGAATGGTGCCGCTGGTGAAGGGGATATCACGGAAAGCGTCTTCCATGGCAGTCAGTACCTGTCCACCAGTCCGTTCAGCGAGCGCTGTCATCAACGGCATGTTCGCTTCTACAGTTTGGTATTCGTCGCCATACGGGATCGTCAGTCCCGTTTTATAGGCTGCTCCATTTTCATTGGTCACGCTGAAGAACACCAGACCTGGCTGCGCATCCATTTTCACATCCACTTTTCCAGGGGCAACCGGTTCTGTTTGCAGTGGAATTTCATTGCCCTGTTCATCAACGGCCGCAACCGTCAAAATCGCTGAGCTTTGTGTAGGATCTTCAACCGTATAAACGCCTTGTTCTTTACGCACCACTGAATAAGGGATTTCCTCAAAACTCGGCAATAGTTCCGCTACACTGCGGTTCCAAAAGTCAGGCCACCGTGGCCAATTTTGGAAGTCACCGCTCCAGGCACCGCTCCCTGATGTATAGGCGACCGTTTTGCCAAGGCCATAATTCCAGCTGGCGAGTACGGGGTCTCCCTCCTCGCTTTCCAGCGCAACTGATGTTGTGCGTTTTGCTGTCGTGGCAATATAGGCATTGAGCTGCGGAACGCCGTCTGTAAACAAATTGTTCCATTTGCTGTCATAGACAACGGGATAGAACGGTTCATCGACTATATAAGTCCGCGACATCATAATGGTTTCACGAGACAAGATGGCCGGAATCGTGGTGGCATCGATCACATCGTAAAAACGGCCGTTGCCGGTACCTGCCAATTGCTCCAGCAGATTCCGGTCAGCATCCTGGCCAATCGACACCGTCGATAACGTGATATTATTTTCCTTGCCATTTTCAATCAATGCATCGTAATCATTGGATGTGGCAGACTGGCCGTCCGTCAACAGGATGATATGCTTACGCTGCAGCTCCAAGTCTTCAAGTTCCATGTAAGCCTGCTGCAGGGACCGATAGATTTCGGTGCCGCCTCCTGGAGTAATCCCCAGAATCTTATCGACCGCTTCCTGCGGATCCGCGATTTTGGCAGTCGGCAAAATTTCCCATGGCTGATCGTCAAAAGCGATGACACCCAAGGTATCGTCCGGACGCAGCAGTTCAACGGAACGTGCAGCCGCTTCTTTTGCCAGTTCCATCTTCATGCCCATCATGCTGCCCGAACGGTCCATGACGATCATCAAACCGAGTGAAGGCAATTCATGCTTGCCTTTGACTTCCATTTCGACAGGCAACAGCCGTTCAATCGGCGTCTTAAAATAACCGCCCAGACCGAAGCTTTGATCACCGCCGACCATCATAAAGCCGACACCGAATTGCTGGACGGCCTGTTCGATGATGTTCATCTGTTGCTCTCCAACCGATGTACCGGAGACATTGTCAAAAATAATCGAATCGTAGCGAAGGATCGAAGACAGGCTGCTCGGCAATTGGGTTGAAGACAACTCAGTAACCCGTAAGTTGCCGGTATCCAATAGAGCAGGTATCGGACTCGGTTCTCCCCCGTTGATCACCAGAACTTCCGGATTTCCGGAAACTTCTGTGATACTGACCAATGTATTGTTTTCGAGAAATGCATCTTCTGCTGTCTCCAAACGCACTTCGTACTTCAAAAGGCCTTCCGAGTTCGCAGGATATGAATAAGTGAAGATATTCTGCCCTTCTGCCAATTCGATATCTTTCGTATCCAAATCCAAATCATTGACTGAGAAAATCAGCCTTGCTTGTGCTTCTGTATCTGAATCGACCGTTACAGTAAAGGATTGAGTTTCACCTAAAAATGCGCGTGATGGCGTTTCGAAACGGCTGATGGCCATATCATTTTCCATAGTTTGCTCGATTGGCCATACATCCACTTGCAGCCGGTCGGACTGGAGCCGGTTCAAACTTTCAATTGCTGAGGAGTGGGTTTCATTGCCATCGGTGAGAATCACCAGCCGTGTTGCAAGGTCGGTATCTCCACTGTTCGAAGCCAGTTCCAGTGCGCGGGCGATGTTGGTGTGGCCATTTTGGCCGATTGTCAGTTCCTGCGGCAGAGTTTCCGGCTCTGTCGTCATCGGAAGCAAGCTTTGAAAATCTTCGGCAAAGGTATAGACAGCAACCGATTGATGGTCTTTTTTAGCGTTTAAGGCATTTTCCACTGCAGTCGCCATCTCTGTTTCCATTCCTTCAAGAGAGGCAGAACGGTCCAGCAGGAAAATGACCTGTTCTTCTTTTACAGGAAGGAACAGTGAAGGCGCCGCTAGTGCGAAAATCAATAAAGCGACGACAGTGACTCGCAGGATATAGACGATTTTTGCAATTTTGGAGCTCACTGAAAAATTCCTGATACCGAACCAGCCAAAATAGATGACTGCAGGAATAAGCAATAACAGCCAGAGCGGTTCATCGAGTCGCAATTCCACGGCGGTACACCTCCCATTCCACAGCAACCAGCAGCAGGATCAGTGCAATGATAATTGGGACAAACGAAAAACGGACGGTGTCCTGAGAAACTTCTGCCTGCCCTATTGCATAGCTGGAGCCCACTGAAAGCACTTTCTCTTCTCCCGGCAGCCGGACAATCATGGACATCGTCTCATCTTCACCGATCACTTCATAGATTCCTGGATCTGAAGGTGCGATAAATGGACCGCTTCCTTCTATATACGAATGGCTGTAAGAGCCATCTTTGAAAATCTCCCATTCACCACTCTTAGAAGCCAAAGACACGGATCGATGTTCATTCGGTTGAAAAAAACCGAGAAATGCCGCATCACCCGATAAGCTGTCCATGGCACTCCATAGAAATAGTGGAAATGAAGGAAAAAGAGGCCAGTCAGTCAATTGAATATCCGTCAGCACGGCGATGTCCCCTTTTGGAGAGATTTGAATAAAAGGATGGCCATCAATCGAAGCGATGGTTTCATATCCCTCAAAAGGCGGATACAGCTGTGAAACATAGATTTCTTCCAAAGCAGCGTACGTGAAGAGGGGATGCGCCTGCGAATCAATTTGTCCCGATACGTCGAATGGCGTTTCATCATTGCGTCCGATCAATAAGACCGGTGCCGCTCCATCCAACAATCCGCTCTGATTCGTGACAAGCGGCAACTTCGAATCCGGCTGCAATTGCCCGGCTTCTGCCAAAAGAACATCCAATTCGAGCGAACGGAAACCGCTGGCAACCAATTCATGCAGGGCCGAGTCGACCAATATGGAGTTGGCCGGAGGAGCTAAATAACTGGCCATCGTATTGTCGGCTGTGTAGTCATCCTGAACTTCTACAGTTGCCTGCCATAGCTTGTCATTCGGCAAATCTTCGAAAGGGACAAGCAGCTCTTCGGAAGCTGCCAGTTCCACTTCCACTATTTTCTCCGTACTACCTGCTGACAAACGTATAACGGCCGGCATCGTTTCTTCGCTGTTATTGACCAGTTGGACAATCCCACGGACGCCGTCTTCTGTTTCTGACAGTCCGAACTGCTGAATCGACACATTGCGCAGCGTTTCAGTAAAACCATGCACCTGATAGCTTTGGCCAGTTTTACTGGCCAACACAGCACGATCCAATGCATCGGTGAAAATGTGGATGACCGTCGAGTCGCTGACCGAGAGAGTATCCGCAAACAAAATCGTCTGCTCCATTTCAGCCCTTTCATAGCTTACCGCTAATTCATCGATTGCTCCTTCGATCAACTCAAGGTCCTGCTCATTGCGGAGGAGCACTTCCGGACTGTTTCCGGTTGTGATGATTGTCACCGGTTTGCCCCCGGCTTGCGCTGCAAGATCCTTCATTTTCTGACGGTGCCCTTCAAAATGAGAAGGGGAACCGGCCAGCATCGTCGCTGAGGTATCCACTACAAAAATAAAATCATTGCCCGCAAGCGTTTCCGACTCGCTGAAAGGGCCAAGCAAGCCCAGTACGCAAAACAACAGCGCCGCCAATTGCAGATAGAACAATAAATGATGCTGCAGTTTTTTCAAATACGGCGAAGCCTGCAGTTCTTTCATCCGTTCTTGCCAAAACAAGGTCGACGATACCCGTTGATCTTTGTATTTTTTTCTGAAGAAATAGTAGAGGATCACGGCCAGCGGCATAATTGCTGTCCAGATCATTCCCCAATTCGATGCACCCATGCCGCTCCCCCTCATTTAATCCAATTTTTGCGCACCATCTGATGAAACAACACCTGCTCGATTCCATCTTCCACATGTACGGGCAAATAAGCGATACCGTAAGTTCGGCAAAGCGATTCCAAGCCTTTTGTGTGAAGCTCACTTTGCTTTTGATAAGCACGAAGTGCCTCTTCCGTAACCGTAACGTTCAACACTTCCAATGTTTCATCGTCGATAAAACGAAGATCCCCTTTGTAAGACGGCGACCTCTCTTCTTCTGTGCTGATGTGGATAAATCGGATATCATGCGCATAGGCCGGTACCTGCCGAAAGAATACGTGCCAGTCTTCCAACGGTTCCAAGCCATCCGAAACGATGAACAGGACTGTAGAATCTTTGGCAGCATGAAAGCTTGCCTGCTTTGCAAACGACCCGGTTTGCGGATCCGGCACCGAAGACATAAAATGTTCGAACAGCTTTCTGGCTGATTTCCCTTTTTTGCGAAAAGGGATGGTTTCTTTTTGTCCGCCTGTAACCGTTAAGCGGTCATCGCTTCCCAAGACCATCAGCCCAAGCGAAAATGCCAGTTGTTTAGCGAACAGCCACTTGTTGTCCATCGATTTCGAGCTGTCGATCAGGATATGGATGCGCATTTCCTGTTCATCCAGAAAGCGTTTGATATAGACGCGCTCCGTTCTGGCATAGACATTCCAGTCGATATGGCGTACATCGTCTCCTGGATGATATTCACGGAAATCAGAAAAATCCAAGGAACTGCCAAAACGCATCGATCGATGGGAGCCTTTGTGATGACCCCGGATTTTCGCTTTTGTTCCAATGGCGTAGCGGCTGAGACGTGAGCCCCAATCAGCGGGCAAATGCAACAAAGTCATTTCAAAACGCCTTTTCCAGCTGTGCTGAGCACCAGCTCAATCAGTTCGTCCGCTTCCTTACCGATCGCTTCCGCTTCGTAATTCAACAACAGGCGATGCCGCAACACCGGTTTTGCCACATGCTTCAAATCGCCGATGGATACATGATAGCGCCCTTCCATCAACGCCCGTGCCTTAGCAAGGCGTATCAGACTCTGCAACCCACGTGGTCCGCTTCCATACTGCACATACTGTCGGATAGCTTCATGCTCCGAGTGTTCGGGATGCGTATTTTGGATGATGTCGACAGCCACCAGTAGAATATCTTCTGCCATCAGAACTTCTTTGACCATCTCCTGCGCATCGACCAGACTGGTTGTATTCATTTTTTTGTTGAGTTTGATGATGCCTGCACCCGTCGTCCGGCGGCTGATTTCGGCTAACTCACTACGACTTGGATAAGAGACCAGTATTTTGCATAGAAAACGGTCCATCTGGGCTTCCGGCAAAGGATAGGTTCCTTCCATCTCTATCGGATTCTGGGTCGCTAAAACGAAAAATGGCTTTGCCATCTGTTTTGTGTCCCCAAGGATGGTCACTGTTTTTTCTCCCATCGCCTCCAGCAATGCGCTTTGGGTTTTAGGTGTCGCCCGGTTGATTTCATCGGCAAGCACCATTTGATGAAAGATTGGCCCTTCCCGGAAGGTAAATTGCTGGCGCCCTTCCGCATCACGTTCGATCAAGCTGGTTCCCGTAATATCAGAGGGCATCAAGTCAGGCGTAAACTGGATTCTTGAAAACGACAAATCGAGTACATCCGAAATGGTACGGATCAACATCGTCTTGCCAAGCCCGGGAAGCCCTTCAAGCAGCGCATGGCCATCCGCCAAAATAGCGTACAAAGAAAACTCGACTGCAGTTTCCTGTCCTACGATGAAGCGCCCAATTTCCTCTTTGACTTCTCTAAGCAATTGGCTCATTTCTGTAAATTGATCGGTAGTATATGTCATAAAACCCCTCTTTTCTATTTATCGGTTTCAATATCTGTAAAGTATCGCTCTACAATTGTCTGCAGATCAGGCGGCAATTGCAGACGGTCGGCACTTGAGAAATAAGAATCCGAATAGTCACCTACCAAATCGGCATAGGGCTGCACGGTTCCTTTAGTTGCGGAAACCGGCCCACGCTGCTCTCCAGCTGCTTGGCCTTCACTAACTTCTCCGCTGTCGACTGCTGTTTCACCTTCACCACCGATTCGGGATGGGGCGGTCAACAGCTCTCGGCTTCCTTGCCCTTTGCCGGCTCCTTGCCCTTGTCCCTGCCCTTGACCCTGCCCTTGTCCTTGACCCTGACCTTGTCCTTGTCCTTGTCCCTGTCCTTGGCCTTGTCCCTGCCCTTGTCCCTGCCCTTGTCCTTGGCCTTGTCCTTGGCCTTGGCCTTGACTATTTTCTGAACCATCCTCTGAACTTCCAGCTTCTTCTGCATCTGTTTTATCTGTATCACTTGACGCTTGTCCATTGGCACCGGAACTGTCTGCTTCACCTTCCGCACCTGAAGATTCACCATCAGCAGAACCGCTCGGAGTTTCTTGGCTGGATTGCTCACGGTTGGCAATGGTCTGCTGCAGCGGAAATGCCACAGGTTTCCCCATATTGCTTAAAGCCGTTTGCGTTTTCCCGGCTTGTTCGGCCAGTTGTTCCGAAGCTTTTTCAAGGTCTTTCGAAGTGGCTTCGGCATCCGAGTTGTTTTTTTCAGCCAGTTGCCGTTTTTTTAAATCCAGTTCTTTTTGTTTTTTAACGATGTCTTTCAAAACTGCTTCTGGATCTTCCTTTTCTTCAATCGTTTCTTTTAAGGCGTTCAATTCTTTTTTGGCTTCTTGCGTTTCTGCCCGTTTTTCCATTTCATCGACTTCTTTTTTGATGTCATCCACTAATTCCATCTCTTTTTCGGCATCATTTGCCTGATTCTGCAAAGTGCTTGGAAACACCAAAAGCACAAGCATCAAGGTGCCGCTGATCACCGCGCCGAACAGCCACTTAGGCCGCAGCCATGCTTTCCGTTCTTTCCGGAACAGCCGGTAACTGTAAGGGATGATTTGTGCAGTTTTATTGGTCAAGTCCTCTGCCAGGGTATTTTTCTCAACCAGCTTCCATACTGCCAATAGCTGATTATGGGGCGTAAAGCGGTCCAGCTCCTGTACCGCCTGTCCGGTTGTCGGCAAGTCTTTGATGGACAACAAAAGCCAGGACATTGCGGCTGCAACCCCTGCAGCATATGCATAAAATTCATAATAAGGAAGCATGAACAATCGCGATATCAATAACAAAGCCGTGGCTGAAACCAATCCTGCAAACAAAGCGAACTGAAAACTGCGGCTGAAATGAAGCATTTTCAACAGGCGTCCTGTTTTTCTGACATACCTGTTAATATCACGATTGTCCATGGAAATCCCTCCTTATTTGTATTTATTCATATTAACGCGCAGCCGTTTGACTGCCAGAAGAATGCAGGCCGCTGACAGAATAAGATAGAAGATGGTGTATCCGATCCATAACGGTATCGGGACCAACGTCAGGCTTTGCAGCTGTTCCTCCATCGGCGGCTGCAGCAAGGTCAGCATGACGGCCGGCGGATTGATGGTCGCCCAAAAATGTGCGATCGGCGACATCGACGGAGCAGCAGTGCCCATCTGCGATATTTGAACGGAAATCAACAGGAAAAATGCTGTGACCCCAGTAATGAAAATCATCGCTCCATAAGTCGCGATGATGGCGACGATTGTTTTTCGGATCAAAGTTGACAGCATGACGCCGATACTGGCAATTGCCAGCAGGGTCAGCAGGTAAAAAAGGAAGATAAAAAACAATTGGCTCGGGGAAACTCCACCATACAAGAATACCAGACTGTAGATAGGCAGCCCCGAAACTATCATCAATAGCAGAAAAGCGATCGATGACGTCATTTTTCCAAAAATGATCTGGAAAGAAGTCTGAGAAGTTGTCAATAAAATATTCAAGGTCTGTTTTTCACGTTCAGAACTAATGGTTCCCGCCGTCAATGCCGGAGTGATGAATAGGATCAATCCTAATTGAATATAGGTCATGATGCTGAACAGCATAAAACTCTCATCGGGACGGAAAAACCCATTGCCAGTCAAAGAAGTGGCCAGAAAGATGAAACCAAAAACGAATACACTCATCGCAATCAAATAGAAAAGAATCCCTGTGAAGCTTTTCATGTTGCGGAAGCGCAGTTTAAGCTCTTTGATCAGCACGGGGTTGGTGACTAAGGTTTTCATCCGATTTCCACCCCTTTGGTGATTGCCATGAAGACATCTTCCAAATCCGTCTCTTCTTCTGAAAATGACAGGATCGGCAGTTTTTGGGCTATTGCCTGCTGCAGCAAGCGCAGCTGATCTTCTTCGGTTCCCCGATAGAAAAACTGAATGATATTTTTATCTTGCTGCTCTTCAATCTGGGAAACAAAAGGATCCATTTCAAAAAATGGAATGACAGAACGCGTATCCCCCACCACTTTGACGCGGAGCACTTTTTCACTTTGCAGCTGGGCTTGAATATCATGGACTGACCCTTGGGCGATCAACTTTCCATTATCGATGACTCCAATGCTATCGCACATTTCAGCAAGCTCCGGAAGAATGTGTGAAGATATCAAAATGGTTTTGCCCATCGTCTTCAACTCTCTCAGGATATCCCGCATCTCTACGCGAGCACGCGGGTCAAGTCCGGATGCCGGTTCATCCAAAATGAGGATTTTCGGATCATGGATCAAGGCACGCGCTAAACATAGACGTTGCTTCATCCCACGCGACAGCAGATCGACATAGTCATAACGCTTGTGCTCCAGATTGACCAATTCCAAGAGTTTCGGAATCAACACAGCCCGCTCTTTTGGCTTGATGCCATAACTGGCGCCATAAAAATCCAAATATTCATCTGTCTTCAATTGATCATAAACACCGAAGAAATCCGGCATATAGCCGATTTGCCTGCGCACATCCTGTGGATTCTTAGTGACACTCATCCCATTTATGAAGGCATCCCCTGCTGTCGGTTGGAGAAGTGTAGCCAAAATCGAAAAAGTCGTTGATTTCCCTGCGCCATTCGCACCGACAAAGCCGAAAACAGTACTATCTTCCACAATCAGGTTCAAATCCTGAAGTGCATAAAAAGACCCGTACTTCTTGGTTAATCCGATTGTCTCAATCATGGGGCAATCACTCCTTTCATTTTGACTTTCGGTACGATGACTTCCGGATTTCCTGAACTCTCGGACATTTTCAGCTTCAGTTTGATCGTCCCTTCAGCACTCAGGTAATTTTTTGCATTATCGGTGAACTTTTGATTGGACTGAGTAATTTCTTCATACTCTCCACTATCCAGGTTCAAAATGCTGACTGCCAGGGTTTGGCCTGTCGTCGCAACCGACAATTCATTCCAGGAAGCTTTCTTCAGTTCAATATCTTCCGGCAGCGTATAGGTCATGTCATATTCCCCTATTTCCATATAATACAGATAAGGGTCGTTAGACACATTATCATAATAAGCACCGTTGCTGGCTCCGGCTAAGTCCATAGTAAAAGCATCAGCATTCAAAGAGATGTCCCCACTCAACGACAATTCCGGTTTAAAGCTCTGTGCGATCAAATGGACGGATTCTACAGAAGCCCGTTGATTTTCAAGGGTGATGGGGACGATGGCATCTTTCGTATAAGCAATCACATAAGGAGTTTTGCCGCTTTGTGAAATTTGTTCATAGGAAGTTGAAAGCAGCGTTTGACGGCGTGCTTTGTCCAGTTCTTCCAAATCGGAAATCGGCTGGTAACCGTAGGACTGGCCGATTGCGGCAGCAGGCGATAGAATATCCGCTTGCACCTTTTCATCAACCGCTAATTCTTCTCCAGGGTTCAAACTTCCCATATCCAACAGGCGTGTCCCTGACCAAATTGAAACATCTTCCACTGCAAACGGAAAGTTGTTCCGGATGGTGCCTGTGATTTTTTCTTCGGCCACTTCCAAATCTATGCTGAAGTTTCCGCTGTCTTCAATATATGTCTGCCCCATTATCGATTCGACTGACCAATAGCGCATGTCACGCAATGTCATCTGATTGCTTGCGGCGCCTTTTTCCATCATTGCGGAAAGGTAAGGCTGCGCACCTGAAAATTCATTGGCCATGCGATACGTCATGGTGGTGGAAGGAGGCGCCGAAAATTGATAATTTCCGCCCCGATTCGACAGCAATGAATTGACGTAATAACCCTTCAACCCTTTATCTGCATCCACTTCAAAAAAACCGGTCTGCTGTATTTGCGGATTGCCGATCCGGTCTTTTGCACCGAAAGCGAATAATCCGACCGAGGTCAGCAAAGCGACTGCCGGAATGATGAACCAGGCATATTCCCGTTTATCCTTCTTCTTCAAAACGATATAAAGAATCGGAACAATCAACAGGATATAAAGAAAGATAATAGCAAGGATGAAAGGTTTCGAGACTTCAAAACTCTCGAACAACTCATTGACTTCACCCACTTCATAGGCCATATAATCGAGAACCGATTGGCCGCCCATTGAATGGTTATAAGCCATTTGAGCCGGGAAAAATTTTGACAGCATCTGGCTATAGCCTTTTTGTCCGGAAACATTTTCGTCTCCAATAGAAAAACTCAATTGCGTCAAGCTTCCTGCACCGACTGGCTGTGTAGCGGCCAGTATCTGGTCTCCGCTTTTCAGCCTGGTTTCTGCCTCTTCTTTTGCTGTTGCCTGATAAGCTGGAACTGATTTTTCAAGTCCAGGTACAGACACTTCAATCGGTTCAGCCAATTCCAAGGGCAGGTATCCGCTCAAATTCCCCAGTTCGGCTTCCATATTCCCTGATGAACCAGTGATAATATGGCCGCCTTGCTGAACCCATTGCAACACTGCCTGTTGCGTCGGCTCCGGTAAATCACTATAGGCAAATTCGTCGATGACCAGGTAATCGATCATGTCCCAAGCTTGCGCTTCTGTCGGCAATGTGAAACCCTTCAATTGATTGAGGTGGAACACTTCCACCCCTTCACTTGCCGGAACAGCGATCTGCTTCAGCGGCAACAGCCGATCCTGGTTATCCGTCAAGCTGGCGACAAACAGGGTCATCGGCGTGTAATAGGAAGGCTGTATGGTTTTTGATCCTTTAAACGCGATGGACTCCCCTTCTTCCCAGCCTCCTTCGAATAGGAAGATGCTCTGGTCATTGGGTCCGCCGGTATAATACATATCCGACAAACCTGAAGAAGCGATCTGCAGCGTCTTGGTCTCGCCTTCAGCTAGCTCGATCGGCATCGCCAAACCCGCTCCCAGACTATAGGTCTCTGAATAGCTGAGCACCAGATCACCCGAGAAAGCTGAGCCCTGATTGGTTACCGTAAATTGCAGCGGCAGCCCTTTTTCATACTTCACCTTGTTTTGAAAACCGGCACTGGAATCCACGGTGATTTGCGGCGCCGCCAAAGATACTTGCGGCATACTAAACAAACTGATAAGCAATGCAAAAGCAAAAAATGCCAGCAAGCGTTTATGCATGTTGATCCCCCTTTTACTCGTCTCCTTATTAGTACGCTGAGAAAGTTAAATAGTTCCATCTTCTCACAAGAAAATCCAATTTTGAGTTTCTTATTTCTGCAGAAAAAAGAACGGGCAGCATAAGCTGTCCGTTCCTATAATTCAGAAAAGAATCCGTGGATAAAGTCGGGCATAAGGCTCAGAATTTTTTCATCCGGATCCAGCTTCGCGTGATGCAGACCGTAAGGGGAAGAAACACCTGCCCAGAACATCATTCCCGGCAGCTGCTCGGTGAAATAACCAAAGTCTTCGCCTGTCATGGCGGCTTCACTCCGGATTGCTTTAATGCCTTCGAAACCGCCGGCATAATGCAGGAACTTTTCTGCCAGCGCCTTATCGTTGTTGACTTCCAAATAGCTCGAACCATAATCGATGGAGACCTTGCAATTATAAGCTTCCTCGACTGCCCGGCAGATCGCTTCAATCCTCTGCTTCATATGAATCATGGATTCACTGTTCAAGGTACGGATCGTCCCTTCCAACCGAGCATGTTCAGCGATGATATTCTGAACCGTTCCAGCACTCATCTTGCCTACTGTCAGCACTGCAGAGTCCATCGGATTGACATTACGGCTGACGATGGTCTGCAGCTGAATCAGCAGAGAAGCAGCTGCAACAGCCATGTCTTCCGTTAAATGGGGATAGGCTGCATGTCCACCTTTTCCGTGGAGATCGATAAACAGCTCCGACGTATTGGCGAACAGCAGGCCAGGCCGGGTGCCGACTGTACCGACCGGCAGCTCAGGCGCAATGTGCAGCGCACAAATCACATCCGGAAGAAAATCCGGTTTGTCATTTTTCAGCCATTCACGGAATGGCAATGCCCCTCCTGGCCCTTCTTCTGCAGGCTGAAACAAAATCACGGCATCATCTTTGATCGGATTGTCAATCAGCTTTTCCAACAACCCAAGTGCCACCGCCATATGGACATCATGTCCACAGGCATGCATATATCCGGGATGAATCGATTTGAATTCGAACCCAGTCTCTTCTATAATCGGCAGAGCATCGATGTCCGTACGCCAGCCAATCCGCTTCTCCGGATGGCTGCCCCGCACTTTAACCGCGATGCCGGTACGCCATTCCACCACTTCCAGCCGCTCTTGGGGCAACCGGGAAATGGCTTCTAATAAATAGGCCTGGGTTTTGACTTCCTGAAAACCAATTTCCGGAATTTGATGCAGATCTCTCCTGATTTTCACTAATTCCATTGGATTCACCGATTACAGCTGTCTAAGTTCTTGTTTGATTTCTGTTTTTGCACGTGTTTTCGCATCCATCAATTTCAGTACGCGCGCGGGTGTTCCGCCTACTACTGAGTTTTCAGGAACGTCTTCAATTACGATAGCTCCTGCAGCGACTACTGCTCCTTTGCCGATGCGAACGCCTTCTAGCACTACTGCATTAGCCCCGATCATCACATCATCTTCAACGATGACAGGTGTGGCTGATGCCGGCTCGATAACGCCAGCAAGTACAGCACCCGCTCCGATGTGGCAGTTTTTCCCGACAGTTGCACGGCCGCCCATGATAACCCCCATGTCGATCATTGTCCCGTCTCCGATAACAGAGCCGATGTTGATGACAGCACCCATCATGATGATGCAGTTATTGCCGATTTCAACGTTTTCACGGATAAATGCACCCGGTTCGATCCGGCTGTTGATGTTTTTCATATCCAATAACGGAATAGCTGAATTTCTGCGGTCATTTTCCACTACTGAATCTTCAATGACAGAAGCATTGGCTTCCAATGCTTTTTGGATATCTGTCCATTCGCCGAAAACGGTTACTGAATTGCCTTCTCCGAATACTTTTGAATCCGTGCCGTAATCCAAATCAGCAACGCCTTGCCCTTTTATGTATGCTTTTACCGGTGTAGCTTTTTTCGCATTTTGTATGTACGAGATTATTTCGTTTGCATCCATTTGTTTCATCAATAAAACCTCTTTCTATTAGGTGATGCTGTTAGTATATCTGATATCGCATAAAAATTCATCCGCTTCACCTTAATAAAGCGGCATGTTTTTTGACTATATCGACAAATGCCTCTACTTGGCGAAGCTGGAATGCTGATTCGTAGCCGATCAGCCACGTATCCCGCGTCAGTTCAAGCTCTTCCTCGTTGTTCGTCAAGGGCATCATGTGTACATCTTCTGTACCGGTCAGCGTAATCGATGGAAGAATGGCATAGCCGATGCCATTGACAGCCATCTGTTTGCAGGTTTCGATCTGATCCACCGTGATCTGCCGTTTGGGATTGGAGGCAAAATGCTTTTGCCACCATTGTTGAATTTCTTCGTAATAGGTCGAGTCGCTTTTAAACTGGATAAATGGCCGCTCTGTCTGTAGAAGCTCTTCAAGTGACCGTATTTCTTTGTCCACCAAATACAAAGTATCTTTGAATAAATGGATTTTCGGCCCTTTCCAGTCCGTATGGCCACGGACAATTCCGATATGGGCTTCGCCATCATAAAGCGAGCGCACAATTTCCGAGCTCCAGCCGGTAATCAATTGAATTTTCGCTTCCGGATAAAGCGTCACAAAATCCTTCAGCACTTTTGGCAGCCAGTTTTGGCCGACAATCGTCGCACATGCAATCTTCAAAGTGCCATGCACTTTGGAAGTCAAGGTATGCAATACTTCGAACACTTCTTCTTTCCGCAGAATCGTCTCATTGGCATATTGAATGACCAATTCCCCGGCAGGTGTCGGAGACAGGCCTTTTTGCGAACGAATGAACAATTGCTGACCCCAATCCTTTTCAATGGTTTGCAGTCGCTGAGATAGAGCCGGCTGCGATAAAAACAGTCGCTCTGCCGCTTTTCTCATATTACCCTCTTCAGCCAGTACTTTAATGATCAGTTCTTCATTTGACACTGCTCTTCACCCCTTTTTGTCCGCGCAGCCCAAGGATCAGAATAAAGCTGAGAAGCGCGAAAAATGCAGTTACCAGGTATACATTCTGAAGTGCTCCGGCTAATGCCTGCTGCAGGAAGCCCAGCGCATCAGCTGAAATTCCAGCGCGGCTGTCGACACTCAATAAGTCATTGATGGAGCTCAAGGAGTAGTCCCTCCCATTGTCTGCGAAATACCGAAGCAACGAACTGTTCAGGATACTGCCAAGCAAGGCGACACCAATCGTACTGCCCAGATTCCGCATGAACATATTTGAAGCAGTGGCCGATCCACGCAGCTCATAGGAAACAGATGCTTGGATAGTGACGATAAAAGCCGTGCTGGTCAAGCCCATTCCAACACCGATAAAAAAGCTCGACATAGCTGCCCATAAAGGACCGAAACCAGGCTGCATCAAAACAAACAACAAGCTTCCTATTATCAGAAAAGATCCACCAGCCAAAGAGGTTTTGAAGTAACCGATCCTCAGCAGAAGCCTGCCGGAGAAAAAAGCAGCCAAAGGCCAGCCAATCGACATGGCCGTCAACGTAAAGCCTGCAATGGCTGCAGGCTGTTCCATCACGCCTGTAACATAAGTGGGCAAGTAGCTGGAAATGCTGATCAAAATGACACCGGTTGCCAAAGAAACCAGATTGGCATAAAGAATGGTTTTATTTCGCCAAATTTCAAAAGGCATCATCGGATCGATAGCTTTCTTCTCTGCTCGAATGAACAACACAAAAAACAGCAGGCTGGCAGCAAGCAATATCACGGATGGCCTGGAAAGCCAGTCAAACGATACGCCTCCTTCCACCAATAGATACAGCATAGTCGATAAAGCAGCCGTCAATAAGGCAGCCCCTTTATAATCGATCACCGGTTTTTTTGTATTTACCGGCTCTTTCAAGAACAGCAAGACGCCAAGCAAGGAAACGATGCCAAGCGGCAGGTTCAGCCAGAAGACATATTCCCATCCTACGGTCACCACCAGGACCCCGCCGATTGCAGGCCCAGTGACAGCTGAAATTCCCCAGACACTCGATAGATAGCCCTGGATCTTCGCCCGTTCTTCTCTGGAATAGATGTCGCCGACAATCGTTGTCGCAATCGGCATGACTGCGCCAGCACCCATTCCCTGAATAAACCGGTAGAATATCAATTCGTCTATCGAGTTGGCAAAGCCGCATAATAACGAACCGAACAGAAACAGTAGCATGCCGACAGCAAAAATGCGTTTACGGCCGAATATATCAGATAATTTCCCGTATAATAAGACCGTCACCGTGCTCATCAATAAATAAGCCGAGAATACCCAACTGTATTTTGAAAACCCGCCCAACTCAGAAGCGATGCTTGGCATGGCTGTCGATACGATTGTGGCTTCGACTGCACTGACGAACATCGCCAACATGACAGAGATCAATACCAGCGGCCTTTTTGTTTTATCCATTAACTAAACCTCTTTTCAACTGACAATAGAAAGCGAAAACGTACTTGCAGCTTGGAGTCACAGCCAGAATGGCTTATTACGTTGGACGCTGGAATCCGGCTAATTGAAGAACAGAAATGCCCTAAGCTCCAAAGCATAAAGAAGGCCTCAAAACGAGGCCTTCTCCGCTATTGCTGTAATTATCTTTTCAACTGATAAATTTGTTTTTTCAACTGCTTCAACACCACACGACGCGTCAAAATGCCCATAAACATTTCTTCATCGTCTATGACGCAAAGAAAGTTTTGGTTGATGACCATATCAAGTGCTTTTTGAAAACGTTCGTTGATGTGGATCAGGGGCAGATCTTTTTCCATGATATCTTCCACGCGGATATCAGAAAGCCGCTCGTATTCTATATGATCCATCCCTAAAATTGCATCAGTAATGCGTTGTGCATTGATGAGGCCGCAAAAGCGGTATTTCGAATCCAACACCGGAATTGCTGAATAGCCCGTTTTCGTCAGTACAAGCAATGCATGTTCAGCACTGTTTCCCATCTGAACATGTGCAACTTTTTCGGAAGAAATGATATAGTCTTCGATTGGTGTATCAAGAAAATCTCTGCTTGGTAATGAAATCATGTACTCTACTCCTTTTGCATCGCCTGTATTAGATGCCACCATTCAGATTTCATCATAACACATCAAGATTCCTGAAACTATTTTATTGCTGTGAGAATTGTCTTAAAAAGGGAATTTATTCAGCCATTGGCCGCCGTCCAAAGTAACGATTTCTCCATTCATGTAAGAGGCTTTTTCCGACATGATGAAGGCTGCAAGTTCTGCTACTTCCTCTGGTTTACCGAGTCTGCCAAGCGGAATCGATTCCAGCGTCCGTTTCGCCGCTTTCTCGGATTCCCAAAGTTTATCGGCTCCACCCGTCCGCTCGATCGGACCTGGCGCTATGCCGTTGACCCGGATGCCAAACTGGGTTCCCCATTCGACCGCAAGGGTCCGCGTCAATGACATGACCCCTGCTTTTGCTGCTGCGGAGTGCGCAACACCAGCTCCGGCATTCCAGGCATACGTGGCAAGCATATTCAGGATATTGCCCTTTGTGCCATTTTCAATCCAATAATTGCCGACAGCATGAGAACAGAAGAAGGTTCCATTCAAGACAATATCAATGACTGATTTCCAGCCATTGGGTGACAATTTTTCTGCATGGACGATAAAGTTTCCGGCCGCATTATTGACCAGTCCGTCCACCCGGCCGAATTTATCATGGGCGAACTTCACCATCGCTTTGGCATGTTCAGGTTCCCGCACATCCATTTGGAACACTTCTACGGAGCCACGCTCTCCTGTAATCGCTTTCACAGCTTCGTTCAGTTTTTCCATATCGCGTCCGGTTATGACGACATTGGCCCCTTCAGAAGCGAATTTCTTAGCCATATGTAGCCCCATTCCACTTGAGCCACCTGTAACAATAATCGTTTGATCCGTGAACATACAAACATCCCCTTTGAGTTAGACTATAAATTGTAAATCCTAGTTCTCCATCTGCCAGGATCTCGAAAGACTGCTTCTTAAGGCTCGACTGTCCATGGCCAGATGAAGCGGTGTATAAAAGGTATTTCCTTTTGTTCACCTTAACTAGTAGAGTTCTACAAAACCGCTGATTTACCCTTTTATTGCATATGCCCCATCGGTATACAGTCCCTGCAAATTTTGATATGATAAAGTCGAACTAACCACTATTCGTATGAAAGGAATGAGTTCATGCCAGCTTCAAAATCAGATTCAGATATCGCGCAAGCCATTTTCACGGTTAACCGGCATGCAAAAACCGCTCCCGACAACCACTATTTGTATGCGTTGAAGAAACAAGCTTTAAATATGATGATCGAGCAGGAGCGTGCACAAAAAATTGGTCTGCACTTCAGTAAAAACCCTCAGAAAAGTCAACAACAATCTTCAGTCCTCGTAAAATGCGGCAATTACTATTTTCATATGCTACCGAAAAAAGAAGATTTCTCGTCACTGGATCATTTAGGCCACCTGGATGATACGTACCGCAATCCTCCAAGCCGGATGAACTTGAAAGTGGCAAAAGAAATTTTGCGTACTCTCACTGGATTGGAGCCACAGAAAAAAGAAGCAGCAGCTTCCAATTTCACTAAATCTTATCAGCCTCGGCAAGTTGACCGGTTTTATTCGCCTAAAAAATCCTATTTCGATTGACGTTGATCTTCAGCCGGAAACCTTTACAGGTTTCCGGCTTTTCTTATGCCTCGTAATGCCGGATCAAGGTTTGCGTCCCTTTGTCTTCATCACCCTGAGCCGCCAACTGTTCATACATTTTCAACGACAACTTAAGACCCGGGAGCTCTAACCCCCAACTCTCGGCTTCTTCAGCTGCGATTTTCATATCTTTGATGAAATGTTTGATGTAAAAACCAGGACGAAAATCTTCATTGATCATCTTTGGCGCCAAATTAGAAAGTGACCATGAACCGGCTGCCCCTGTAGAAATGGAGCGCAGAACCCGCTCTGGATCGAGTCCAGCTTTTTTTGCGTAGATCAGCGATTCACAGACACCGACCATATTACTGGCGATGGTGATCTGATTGCACATTTTGGTATGCTGGCCTGAGCCCGCCGGACCTTGAAAAACAATATTTTCACCGAATAGATTCAGGATAGGGGAAATTTGTTTAAAAATTTCTTTTTCTCCCCCGACCATAATCGACAAAACGCCGTTTCTGGCTCCGATATCCCCTCCAGATACAGGTGCATCCAATGCATGAAGCCCTTTTTCAGCAGCAGCTTCAAAAATTCTTTGGGCCAATTGCGGCTTGGAAGTGGTCATGTCCACCAGTACAGAACCTGATTTCGCATGTTGAAGGATCCCTTTGTCACCGAAATACACTTCTTCAACATCAGATGGATAGCCGACCATCGTAAAAATGACTTCGCAATTTTCAGCTACTTGTTTAGGCGAATCCACCAGTATAGCCCCTGCTTCAACCAAATTCTCTGCTTTTTTAGCTGTCCGCGTGTAAATGGAGACTTCATGCTCGTGGTCCAGTAAATGTTTGACCAGGCTATTGCCCATGACTCCCGTTCCAATAAATCCGAGCTTCATATGTATTTCCTCCTTTTGTATTTATCTTCAGTTTAGCAAAAATCTTTAGGATATTCACTTGTATAAAGTTGAATGACTAATCTTTCCTTATCCATATTCTGCAAAACAGCTCAACAATCGTTTAAAAAACAAAAAAAGAAGCCGATCCGTAAACGGACCGACCACAAAAGGGGGAAATGAGAATGTTGCTGTGTTCAAGTATACTATGCCCTTCCTGGAAACACTTTAAACATTTTCTTTTAAATATTTCCCTTTTATTTTTTCAATTTCATCAATGAATTGCGTGGCTTGTGGATTTGGCAATCGCTTATCGCCATACCGGACCTGATCATAGGTCCTATAGAAAGACTCCGTCACCTCCCATTGCATGCGTGCCACCCACTCCCGAACCGTTTCGTACTTCTGCCGTTCCTTGCCATGATCCTTTGCCATCTGCTCAAGCCCTCGAAAAACTTCTCTGACCTGATGCAGTTCCAGGCTTCGGCCATAAGTAGGATCCGGCGATTCGACAGGCTGTTCAGCAGATGTATGACTGTATCTTTTAATCGAGGCTTTAGCCTCTTGATTCGGCATTCGGGAATCCGGCTTTATCTTCCTCATCCATACTAGCAGTGCAATCGCGCAAGCCAGAACTACAAAACCCAACAGGATCTCAACCGGTAAATCCGCCGAAATCTCCTTACCCACAGCAGTCTCTTCGCGAACCGTCTCTGCGTCAGGCCCAAGCTTGTCGATGGTTTCCTGCATCTCTTCCTCTGTCGACAACCCCGACAAAAATTCACTTGCCTGCTCCAGCAAAAGTGCAAGCGGCCAAAACAAGAGCTGAATAGCACCACCGAGTACCACTCCCACAACCTTTCGAACTTCATCCGCGAAAAAGAGGATGCTGATTGCTGCTATAGCAGAAGCGCAAGCTACAATAGCGAAGACTCCGGCTGCTTGGCTGAATCGTGCGCCATCTGCTGCTGACTGGAAATAACGGGACAACAATTGGGCTGCCACATAGAACAGCACCGCTGCGGGCACAAGTGTGAACAGCAACCGGCTTGTCTGCTGGTCTGGATTCAACAAGAGCAGAACCCAGCAGCTACTGAAAACCAGTACAAACTTCATCAGGAAATGGTGGTCATCATTAAACTCATCAGCATTGGTTGAATAACGTGCATGCATCAGGTAAATAGCCAGCATCCCTAAAATTACAGCCAGCCACAGTGGCACACCTGCTCCGAACATACCTCCGGCAGCAACTAGACAAATTCCAATCATCCAAGATAGCCGATAGATGGATTTTGAAAACAGGAAATAGGCGATACACGAGATCGCCACTGATGCCAATAGCCAGCTCCAGACCACCGGCAACGCTGCATCCGTTGAGACGAACACCAGAACCAGGGAGACGATGAAAGCATCAAACATAAAATGAATAGCCGGCAGCAAACGTCCAGTCATGCCGGATCACGTTCCTTTCTGTTCCGCACGACTGTCAATTCCGTTCGGCTGCTCCATTTTTTGATGAAGCGCGTTGCTTCCTGCGGCTCATCGGTCAATAAATAGGTCGTATACGGCAGTTCTGTGTGCATGTCCAAATGGCCAAGCATCGTACGGTAAGGAAGTGTGGAACTGTTTTTCGAAATGACCGACAACAGCTCCAGAGCTTGTTGCCGCTGTTTTTGCCCCTGGCCTGCCGCTAAATACAAATAAGGCATCTTCCCAGCTGAGCGGATGTTTACCGCAATTGCGTAAGGCACTCCCGTACTGAAGCAGTTCTCAATATAAGAAGCCAACTCTTCAATCCGCTCTTCCATATTGTGGATGGTTCCGTAAAGTGTGGAGATGTTCAATGCAAAAAGCATCGACTCATTGGCCACCTGGGAAAATATCTTTGTCTGATAGTTTTGCATTCTGACACTGGCCTTCCAATGAATTTGATTGAATTGATCAGTCGATGCATAATCACGTGTACCGATCGGCTGAAATGCATCATCGAATAAGGAATGCTGTAAATTGAACTGACCCGGTTTGTGGCGGGACGGAGCATATCGAAAAGGGTATTTCCGAAGTTTCGGAAATACCAGCTGTTCGTGCAGAATCGTCGGCTGGTACTCTAAAGTCATGCTGCCTTCCCCAAACGGATGAGGAATCAACACTTCCATTTTCTTGATGCGTGAGACGCCTCTTCTTTCTCCGGTGACGGGCACTTCAATTTCAATCGTCTGCTTTCTGCCGATGGTGAAAGGCAAATTCATCTCCATCAGATCTCCATAGCTCGTAATTTCTGTGCCTTTGGGTTCTACAGCGTTGTGAAACCATATTTTCAGTTGACCACCCCAAATCGGCATTCCGTCATTTTTAAAAACCAACTGCCATGAAGAATCTCCTCCATGAAGTACGCGCCTGCGTATTCGATCGTTTTGAAAAGACAGCTTCTTGCCTACATGCTTAAAGTAAAGCATCTGCAGACTGATTACTGCCAGGACAAAAACAATTGCAGCAGCAGCCGTAAATTGCAGAAATGCCATAGCGATAAAGAACAGGATCATTAAAAAGCCCATTACCCATTTCATGTTTTTCGTATCGTGATCATGGCGTATCCACACCATCTATACTGCCTCTACTGGTGAAGCCACTGATTTCGAGATTTCCCGTAAGATAGTTGAAGGTTCATGGACAAGCATTCCTTCGGCCGTGAGCATCAGACGATGGACTGCGACAGGTTCGAGTATGTATTTGACATCATCCGGCGTCACAAAACTGCGCCCTTCAATGAATGCCCTCCCTTGAGCTGCGTGTACAAGGGCCAGGGCTGCACGGGAACTTAATCCGAGTTCAATGGCTGGATGTTCACGAGTTGCCCGCACAAGCGCTAAAATATAAGTTTCGATGTCTTCGTGCACCGCTATTCTTCCAGCCTCACCATGCCACGTTCTGACGTCTTCTACCGACGCGACAGGCAGAATTTCTTTTTTGTGCGAAACATTATCCCGAAAGTTGCGGATGATGGCCAGTTCTTCTTCATACTCCGGATAACCGATTTCCAAGCGGAACAGAAAACGGTCCAATTGGGCAGCAGGCAGAGGAAATGTTCCCTGCTGGGATTCCACGGGGTTTTGTGTAGCGATGACAATGAACGGATCCGGCAATTGAACGGTCTCCCCGTCGATGGTCGCCTGTTTCTCTTCCATGGATTCCAGCAGGCTTGACTGCGTCCGTGGTGTCGCACGGTTGATTTCGTCAGCCAGCAGCAAATTGGTTTGTACCGGCCCCGGCCGCAATTCGAATTCCTGGGTTTTGGGATTAAAAAACCGGATTCCCGTCACGTCTGACGGCAACACATCCGGTGTGAATTGAATTCGCTGAAACTGGCCGGCAAATGAACCGGCAAACGCCTTAGCCATCCATGTCTTGCCTGAACCCGGTACACTTTCAAGCAATACATGCCCCCCTTGAATCAAAGCGATCAGCATGAAGTCAATCTCTTTTCCCCTGCCGACCACCAATTCATTTAACTGTGCTTTGACCTGTGTTAACTTCTCCACTTTATCCCCTCCGCTTTTGTGATCCACTGTTATTTAGATGGTTCTTCTGTGTACGTATAGACAGTGATGCCGTGATGATAGGCGATTCCTCTGAAATGCTTGAAATCCTCACGCGCGATCAACACTGTCCGGAAATCCAGGAAATCTTCTTTCTCGATGGTGATGGATTCGATTTCCCCATTTTTTAAATCTTCGAGTTGCTGGTTGTAGTCAGTCATGAATTGTTCTCCTTTTGCCTTAGTTTTAATAACTCCTTCTGTTATAATACTAAACGAATGGTAAATATCCCATTCGGCAAGCATTATGAGGAGCCACCTTCAGACAGATTCTGAGAATCTGTACTAGGCAATAGTATACAGCAAGACAACAAGTCGGACATCTATGTCCTTAATGCCGTTACTGAAGTGGGGCTTCGGCTTTTATTTTTAGGAGGATTTACATGATCAACTTTTTAAAACAGCATCCCTTGATCTTGATGCTGCCCCTGGCTTTCTTTTTGTATAATTTAGCCTTTGAAAATACCGCCATCTTTTGGTATATGTACACATTTGCAATGCTGATTTTAATGTCTCTCGCTATAGTATTCGTTAAAATATTCGATGAGCTCGTCACTTGGAAAACATTGATCTATGGGTTAGGCTACGGAACACTTCTTTATGGACTCATTGCGGTTGGATTTCAATTGCTGCAACTGGTTCCCTTAAATATCACAGGATCTGTCGAAAGCTTTCTAACTGCTTTTGCACCTGTCTCGATTTGGCATTACCTCTTATTGATGTTCATCATCGTTCCCGGTGAAGAAGTTTTTTGGCGGGGGCTGGTTCAACAGAAACTGAAACAATATGTCTCCACTCCAGTGGCAGTGCTGATCAGTTCTGTCCTGTTCGGTTCAGCACTGGCATTAGGCGGGTTTTGGCCCGGAGTAGGTGCTGGAATAGTAGCTGGCCTGATTCTGGGACTGCTCTACGAATGGAAAAGAAGCCTGCCGGTCATCATCGTCGCTCACTTGGTCATGATCGTCCTGCTGTTCCTAGTTTTGCCATTACCTGTTTAAGATGAAACATTCCTCCTTCCGAAACGTCTACTAGACAAACCGATAGGAGGAATTTTTTTATGAAGAAGCATTTATTTTTAGGTTCATCCATTCTGACGATTGGTATATTGTTTGCTGCCTGCGGATCTCCAGATACTGCAGAGGAAAACACAGGGACAGCTCCTGAAGAAGCTGCCGAAGAAGTAGTGGAAGAAGAAACGGATGACAGTGTTCCCGCTGAAGAGGCCGTGGAAGACACTGAAGATACCGAAGAAGAAACCGCTGCAGGTGAAGAGACTGAAGAACCTGAATCTGAACTTGCCGGCAGCCTGACCCAGAGCGAAGAGCAAAACTATGAATTAACCGTTCTTGATGGCTACGAGCTATCTGCCGAAGAACCGGGCAAAGATGCATTGTATGTATCCGACAATTCAGCTGTTTTCATGCGGATCGAGACATTCACTCCTGAAGAAACTGATTTTGTTTCGGCCGAAGAAAACATGCGACAAACCCTTCAGGCGGTTAATCCCGATGAAGAGCCTGTTGAAGTTACGGATTTCGATGGAGCAGATTTCACCCAGTCTGCAGCCTATGAAGTACCAAGTGCTGAAGGCACCGTGACCGGCATCGTCTATGAAAAAGAGAACATGCTCGTGCGCCTGACTATTTTTGATGACAGCACGGTCAATGCTACTGAAGATTTTATCGCCATGGGTAAAACCATCGAATCCTTGGAAAAATAAAAAATCAGCTGGTAACAGCTCATAGAAAAAGGCCATCCGAAGTTCGGATGGCCTTTTTGCTTTGTTCAATAGGATAGGTCTTTAATCGACAAGCCCAATTTCTTCATCAATTCAATGGCTTGTTCTTTTTCCTCGCTTGACAGTGCTTCTGTCAATTCATGCAATTTCTTTTCGTGCTCCGGAAAAATCTGAGCCATGAATTCTTTTCCCTGTTCCGATATTTCCGCATATGTCACTCGGCGGTCATTCGGACAATTGACGCGTGTGATATAACCGCGTTTTTCAAGCTTATCGATGACATACGTGATGGAGCCGCTCGCCAACAGGATTTTGCCTCCTATTTTTTGGAGCGGCTGCTTGCCTTTATGGTATAAAAGCTCCAAAACAGCAAATTCAGTAGGATTTACTCCACTTGCTTGAAAAAACTGATTGGTTTGTTCAGTAATTGCTTTATGCGCACGCGACAACACGATAAATAATTTCAGCGATTGTTTAATATCTTCATTCATCCGATTCACTCTTTCCACTGTTTAAGCTGCATTACACTAATTATAGTCTTTTTCCATCAAAATAACATCTTCCAGGATTTAACCGATGATTACGCGCTCTTTCGGGTAATGGAATTTGGTCGGGTCTGTTTTACCGCCAATTGTGAAAAGGAATGAGATCAACCCTACACGCCCCACAAACATTAAGGCCATGATGATGACCTTTCCGGTAGACGACAAATCACCTGTTATCCCCAGCGACATTCCACAAGTTCCGAAAGCAGAAGTGATTTCAAAAATAACTTCTACGATTGTCGCTTGGGGTTCAGTGATGAGCAAGGCGATGGTTGCGACGAGTACCATGAAAAATGCCAGAAAAATGACAGCAAATGATCGGAAAACATCAATCAATTCAATTTCCCGCTTAAAAATTTGAATGGTGTTTTTCCCGCGCGCAAAATTAATCAAAAAGAGGATGGCGATTGCAAAAGTCGTTGTCCGAATCCCTCCTCCTGCCGAACTTGGAGAAGCACCGATGAACATCAACGCACTCATGAAGACATTTGTTGCATCACTGAATTGTGTGATATCCACTGTCACCAATCCACCGGAACGGGAAGAAACCGAATGGAAAATTGCCGCGAATGCAGATTCGTGCCAGCTCATCCCTTTAAAGGCACGGAAGGATTCCAGCAATAGGATGCCGACTGTTCCGACCGCCAGCAAAATGGCGAATATGCTTGTGGTGATTTTGGTAAATAAAGAGAATCGGAAATACTTTTGTTTGTTTGACAGGAACTCTTTTACTTCAATCAGTACCGGGAAACCGATCGCTCCCAAAATGATGAGGATCATATTGATGATTTGCACGAAATAATCATTGAAATAAGGCATCAATGATTCTCCTGTAATATCAAATCCACCATTCGTTGTCGCAGTTACTGATCCAAACAAGCCATGGAGCAAAGCTTCCTGGAACGTCGGAAAAAACTGCGTGAAATAAATCGTCAGAATAAGGGCACCCACGGCTTCGATCAGCAGCAGGATCTTTACGATTTCACGGATCAGCTTGACTACACCAGCCATGCTCGATTGGTTATGGTCAACCATGATCAGTTGGCGTTCACGCAAGCCAATTCGCTTCCCGACAAGGAGCCAAAAAAACGTTCCGATGGACATGATGCCAATGCCGCCCAGCTGCAAAATCACCATTAGAACGACAATGCCAAATACCGTGTAGGTTTCGACAACGTTGATGACAGTTAAACCTGTTACACTCACAGCACTGACTGCCGTAAAGAGACTGTCGATTAAAGGGATGGTCATCCCTGGTTTATGGACATTCGGTAACCTTAATAATAAGAAGGAAACTGCAATTGCCACAAAATAATACGAAACTATTGCCTGGGCAGGTGTCAGATTCCGTACTTTTTGAAATGATTTATTCATAAGACATTGATTCCCTTCAGCGTTTTACTCTCTCCCCATTCTATGAAAAGAATTGACAAAAAGAAAGAGAAATCGAAAATCTATTTAAGAAGAACAAATGGGCTTCATTCGCTATAAGCCTATAGAGCAGGGATATGTACTTGATGGACCTCCTATCACTTTGCTTAATTTCTGTGCAGTTTCGTCCATCTGAGCGGTAAAAAAGAAAATCCCTTTCTTCTATGAGCAGGTAAAAAGGAAAAGAGCAGAAGATTCACTTCTGCTCTTTCTCTTTATTTCCTTGTTCATTTTGTGGATTCGAAGAGTTCCCACCTTGCTTCTGATCTTGTTTTTCATCTTTACTGCTGTGATCGGGAGCCTGGCTGTCTTTCTTCTCTTGATCCATCGAAGGTCGAGGTTCGGTTTTTTGAATAGAATTATTGCTGGCTGCTGGTTTATCATTCTTCTTTTGCAGCCCTGGTGCTTCACTGTTTGGGCGATCTTTGTTCTCTGACGAATTCTTCTCTTTTTGTTCTAACGGGTTCTTTTCTTTTTTCTCAGCAGGTTTTTCTTTTGGAGCAGGCTTGTTTGGATTGTTCTTCTCCCCCGCTTTTACAGGAGGAGCTTTATCGGTTTTGACTGCAGGCTTTTCAGTTTTACTGTTTGGCTTCAGCGTTTTTTGCTGTTCTGTTTTTGATGATGGATTGTTTTGTTTCTTTTCTGATGCAGGTGGAACTGCTTTCTTCTCATCTCTTGGAGGAATTGTCTTATTTTCATCTGACGGTTCGGTATTCTTTGTTTCTTTCTCATGATTCTTTCCGTTATTTTCGTTTGACGATTTTTGCTCATTGGCCGCTTTGCTTTCTTTTGGCTCCGTTACGGCCTCCGTCTCTTCCCCCGATTTCCGCACGTCAGGCTGCTGGATTTTCAAGGTTTCGGTTTTTTTGATCATTTGTCCAACAGGGACGTGATCTTCTCTTGATTGACGCCATTGCGCCTTTGTGGCTTCCTTCATCTGAATGGCCATTTGTTTATTTTTCGCGTCTGAAGAAACCGCAAGAACGACCTTCTTTATAGCCTTGTCAAAGTCACTGTCATCTTCTTCAACTGCTGTAATCGTAATTTGTTCTGTCTGATCTGTCACCGCTATTTCAAAAACGCGGCTCAGCACATCTAACAGGGAGTCATTTTTCCAATCATCAAGTTGATGGATCAGTTCGTGTCCGTCGCTGTTCAATTCACGAATCGATACCACTTCATACTGGTCATTGATCCCCAGTTCAACACCGGGGTTGATTTGAACCTGTACATAACCGAAAGCTTCTTCAGCAGGTGCTACCAAAACAGACATAAACAGAACCAAAGCAGCCACTGCCGCGATTAAAGGTGCCATAATCGGACGCCAACCAACTGCCTGTTTTTTTTCGTATGGATAAAAGGAAGCTTCTTCTCCTATTGACGGATTCCCTATAGGCGTTCCTTTGATGAACCGTCCATTTTCCATCAGAAAAATAGAGCGGTCCTGATTCAGTTCCATGCATATTCCAGATTGTCTCCGCATCAGTTCAACCGCCCCTTTAAATAATCTTTTAAAAAATGTAAATCACTCATCTGCAGCAACGCCATAGCAATTATGTACTTTCGATTGCGTTCAATGGTTTTTCGTGAAACCTTAACCAACTTTTCAATCTCCTTAATCGGTAATTTTCTCTTTTCCACTAAGTATTGTTTATATTCATCGGTTTCAGCTACCAATTGGGCAATCTGGATGGAAGTGATGCGTGCATCCTGATGGGCCGGTGACACTTTAACCAGTTCCTGAAAGGACAAGTCGAATTCCCGGAGAATCTCTTCGTATAAAGCGATCTCCTCCCGTCTTTTCTGGTTCTGCTGATTGGTGTCGTATGCTTCGGAAGCGGCATGATCTGCTATGCCATTATGCGCTTCCGGCTCTGCTGCCGGCATGAAATCATGGCTGAATTCGTCCCGGCGGCTTTCCTTGCGTATAAAATCAATGACACGCCTACGGATGACCATATGGGCAAATGTCAGAAATGAAGCATTATTGGTATGGTCAAACTTTTGCACAGCTTCATTAAATGCAGAAAGTGCCACACTGTATTCATCATCATGATCGTCGATAAATCGTTTGCATACTTGAGATGCCGTCTTTTTCATAAAGGGTGAATAGGAAAAAAGCAAGTCATGCAAAGCCTGCTCATCACCATCCTGAGCCTGTATTACCAATATTTCAGCATTGGATTTCTCGATACGTCCAAATCGCCCACCCAATGAAGTTAAAAGCACACCACTCACCTCTTCTCAAAGTCATTGCCTACTTGATTGTAACTTTGAAGGATTCAATTGAAAAGAGGCAGGTTTTACTCTTCTTACCATTATTCGCTTTTAAAGTGGTTCTTTTGTGGGTAGCCGCTCCTTCTTCTCTATAGAAAATTCATATTTAAAAAATCCACAGAAAAAAGGTGCATTGAATTGGATTCAATGCACCTGTTGTTTAGCTTTTCCTTGTAGGAACACGCTCTTATTTAACTTCCTGTTCCTTAACCTGTTCTTTATTCTGTTTGACTCCGAGAATTCCCCCTACTACAACGATGCCAAGGAGTACTGTCCAGAAAATCAATGTCCAAGGTGTTGAGTGTGGGAAATCGTGTGGCAGTATCCCGACATTTTCGTGGGATAAAGTCATGACCAATAATTTCACGCCGACCCATCCAACAATTACAAAAGCTGCTGTTTCGAGCTGCGGGTATTTTTCAAGCAATTGCACAAATTTATGTGCTGCAAATCGCATGATGATGACACCGATCAATCCACCGGCAAGCATGACCATAAACTGGCCTGAGTTAATGCCGCCTATATCTTCCATATTGAAGACAGTCAAATGCGGCAAGGTTACCGCCAACGCAACCGCTGCCAGCATTGAGTCGATGGCAAATGCAATATCGGCCAACTCCACTTTCAATACGGTCATCCAGAAACTTGAACCTTTTTTCTCGGGTTTTGCATCTACGCCTTCAAGAATTTCATCTGTATCACCTTTTCGCTGATCATATATGCTCTTGATTGAAATAAACAATAGATAAGCTGCTCCAAGTGCTTGGATCTGCCAAATATTAACTAACAGCGTAATCATGAACAATGCTGCAAAGCGGAAGACGAAAGCTCCTACCAATCCATAAAACAACGCTTTTTTCTGTTGCGCTTTCGGTAAATGTTTTACCATTACCGCCATTACCACTGCATTGTCTGCAGCCAATAGCCCTTCAAGCCCCACTAACACCAACAGGACCCAGGCATACTCCAATAAAATTGCTTCCATTCTGCTTTCTCCTCCTATTTTTGCCACCAAAAAAGACCTCCGCCTAAATAAAGGCAAAGGTCTCGCTAAGCAAAATTCGTTTGCTATCACAACCGATGGCTACTAACCATGTATTGACGACTGTGAAATAGGTTTCCCTATAGCTACTCCCCCTTGACTGAAAGTCAAAGTGTATTGAGTTGTAATGTCAGTATAGCATCTTTTTTATGCAAGGCAAAGTTTTAATGAATGGTGATTTGAAATTTTTCGTCATTTTTATGCAGATTGTAAAAATCGACCATTGCCGGCATGGTTTCAAGAAAATCGGCACAGTGGATGCCGCTGCCATTCAGAAGGCGTTTGGCATTCTGTGTGTCAAAATCCGCAGACCAAGTCAAATAATCCAAAGTTTCAATCTCCACTCCCAGCCCTTTTCTTATTGCAGCAACCGACAAAGACGCTTTCGCCAAGTTGTGCGGCAACCGCCCTTTTGGATTTTTTCCGGTCATCAGGTGGACCATTCCACGGTAAACCTCTTCCACCGGATGCGGGTTCGGATCTGTCAGATGGACAGTTTGCCCTTCTGCTGCTTCCAACTTGCTGAGATAGATGGAGGCATTCAGGATATAATCGATCGGTACTACATTAATATAGGATTTTGAACGTCCGACAAATGGAATGATTGGCAGGAACTTGACACGATCAATCAAATTCAGGAAAAAATAAGGCCCATCAAATTTGATGGTTTCCCCTGTCACTGAATGGCCCCGGACAATACCAGGACGGATAATCGTAACCGGCACTATTTCCTTCATTTCATTCGCCAGCAATTCCGCTTCGAACTTTGTTTCCTCATAAAAGTTTTTGAAAGCTTGTGGACGCTTCAAATCGTTTTCATAAATAGTTCCTTCCCGATTGCCTGCTACATAAGCAGTACTGAAATAGACGTAACGTTCCACAACAGGCAATGCCGCGACAAAGTCATTCACGCAGCGGGTTCCCTCTACATTGACTTTCCACGCAAGATCTCTTGGAACTGCGAGGTCGTAGATTGCCGCAAGATGCCAAAATGTCACTACTTTCTTTTCTAAATATTCTTTGTCGGCATGTGCAAGTCCAAGACCGCTTTTAGTGATATCA
The DNA here is from genome assembly GCF_947501725.1 of uncultured Planococcus sp. Taxonomy (NCBI): domain Bacteria; kingdom Bacillati; phylum Bacillota; class Bacilli; order Caryophanales; family Caryophanaceae; genus Planococcus; species uncultured Planococcus sp. The sequence goes on from NZ_CANMXD010000003.1 coordinate 149,284, forward strand.
CCTTCAATCAGTTTAATGGCCCTGCAATTGGTTTCTTTTTGGATGCGCTCAGCTTCCTTTTCTGCTTTCGCCCGTTCCGACGAAAGGATGATGGCCGAAATCGCTTCGTTCTTCTCTGCATGCTTTTGAATCAATTGACTGGCAATGAATCCTGGAAATCCTGTAAATACCACTTCTCTCATAGGCACATCTCCTTTTTACAATCATACTAAATTTTCCAATAATTTTCAGCAAAAATAAAAAGTAAACCCGAAGGCTTACTTTTTATTCATTCTTCTTGTTTGTTTATCAAATAAGCTATAGACAATCGGTACAATGTAAAGGGACAGCAAGGTTGAACTGATAAGTCCACCGATTACAGTAATCCCCATCGGTTGGTTGATTTCAGTTCCTTCTCCAATTCCAATTGCCAGAGGAAGCAAGCCTAATATAGTCGTCAACGCTGTCATCAAGATTGGACGGCGGCGATCATGGACAGAAGTGATAATCGCGTCGTAGGAATCCATTCCCGCTTGTTTCCGCTGATTGATGTAATCAACCAGCACAATCCCGTTGTTGACGACAATACCCACCAGAACCAGCAGACCGATAACTGCGGTGATGCTGACCGGCGTCTGCGTGACGAACAAGGCAATTGCTACACCAATCGCCATCAATGGTACAGTGAACATGATGACCAATGGATATTTGAAGGATTCGAATTGTGCGGCCATAACGATGTAAACCAAGACGATAGCAAGTACAACCGCAAGCATCATATCGTTTATGGAGTTATCCAACAACTCCCGGTCTCCACCAAACGAAATCATCGTATTTTCATCCAAGTCCAACTCTGCAATTGCTGCATCCACCTCATCGGACATGTCGCCCAAAGTGATGCTCGATTGATGCTGCAGGGTAAAGGAAACACTGTCTGCCTGGTCCACACGCTGAATGCTGACAGGACCTTGTGCAACTTCGATATCTGCAAGCTCCTGAAGCTCAACGAATTCCCCTGCAGGCGTCCGAAGTGATAATTCGCGCAGCTTTTCAAGACTGTTTCTTTCGCCTTCTTCATAAGCGACGTAAACACTGAGGACTTCATCATTCTCCGTCAATACCTGTGTAGCCAATACGCCCCGGGTGATGTTATTGACAGTCTGAGCTATTTGAACCGGTGGCAAGCCATACTCGGTGGCTGCATCACGATTGATGGTCATCTGGATTTCATCGATCGTTTCTTGACGGTCATTCGTCAGTTCTGTCACTTCTGGAAGGTCTGTTAAAACCCCTTCAATATCAGCGACCGCGTTATCGAGCCGTTGCCGATCGGTATCCGTCACTGTAAAGGATAGGGTATTTGGCGAAGAACCAGCTGCTGTCTGCAAATTGAAGCTGACCAATGCCTGCTCCCCAACTGTCTCCAGTATCCGGGGCTGGACTTCATCCACAAATTCGAAAATGGAACGATCCCGTTCAGCCAGGTCCACAAGTTTCACATAGATTTCAGCAGTATTTGATTCCGAGGAACCTTGCGCCTGTCCCTGCTGAGTCGAACCGATCAGGCTGACGTAAACATCTACATCTTCTTCCAGTTTCAATTCATCTTCAATCAGATTGACTACCTCGTCTGTTGCTGTTCTCGAAGAGCCTTCTTCAAGCTCGACAGTAACACTGACAAAGCCTTCATCTGTAGCCGGTATAAATTCTGTACCGACCTGCATTACACCGAATGCACCAACTACCAGCAAAACAAGTGCAGTAAACAAGACAATGATTCGGTGGCGTAATGCCCAAATAACGGATCCTTCGAATGCTTTGACACTTTTTGACGCATCTTTCTGCACATTTGGCTTGTCGCTTGGTTTTCCAAGCATTCTTGAAGCCATCATCGGAATGACGGTCAAAGCAACCGCTAAAGAGGCAAAAAGGCTGAATGATATCGTTAAAGCAAATTCAAAGAAAATTTCTCCGATCAATCCGGATATGAAGATAACCGGTATAAAAACAGCGACAGTGGTGAGGGTGGAAGCAATGATTGCACCCGAAACTTCCTTCGCGCCTTCGGAAGCGGCTTTCTTGGAATTTTTACCCATTGCCAAATGGCGCTCGATATTCTCGATGACCACGATCGCGTTATCCACCAGCATCCCAATCCCGAGAGCCAATGCACCTAAGGTCAAAATGTTCAAAGCAAAGTCAGCAAAGAACATCAGCACAAAAGTTACAATGACCGAGTATGGAATGGCCACCCCGATAATAATCGGACTCTTGATGCCGCGCAGGAAAAAGAACAAGACCAGCATCGCAAAAATCCCACCCAGAATCAGGGTCTGACCGATATTGCCGATTGCCAATTTGACGTAGTCGCCCTGGTCGAACAGGATATCCGCTTCGACTCCTTCAAAACGTTCTTCGCTCAGCAGCTCATCCAGCCTTTCCTGAAAAGCATCTGAAACTTCAGCTGTATTTGCCCGAGATTCCTGCAATGCCGATAGCAGGACAGCCGGCTCTTCATTGGTTCTTGTTTCACTATTGCTTTGACGTTCGCTGACGTTGACTTCGGCGACATCAGCGATTGTTACATTATCGCCTTCTATGGGGTCAATCGTAAGAACCAGCTCTCGTATCTCCTCAACACTTGTTAAGGTACTGATAATTCGGGTAGTCAAGTTCCGGCCATCTTCGGTTTCAATCGGTTCCCCCGGCAATGAAATGTTATTTGCCTGGATCAGCTGGACCACATCCGATTGTTGGAGGCCGCGTTCCTCAAGTTCTGCCTGGTCCAATTCGATTTGGATTTCTTCTATTAAAGAACCGGAAATATTCACGCTGGCCACGCCATCAGTCTGGCGAAGCTCGGTTTCCAACTCTTCAGCAATCACACGCACATCAGCATCCGGGTCACTTGACCGCAGGGACAACTGAAGAATCGGGAATTGAGAAGGGTCGAACTTCAGAAAGCGTGGATCGTTTGAATCATCCGGTATCGGTGTTTGGTCGATCCGCTGCATAATGTCTGATTGGACATCATCGATATCCGTCGACCAATCAAATTCCAGCAGGATAAAATTTGAACCTTCCTGGCTGTTCGATTGAATCGATTCAATCCCCGGCAAGGTCGCCAAATTCGCTTCCAGCGGCTTTGTCACTTTCTCACTAACTTCTGTGGGACTGGCCCCGGGGTAATTGGTCACTACTACACCAATCGGCGGATTAAGTTCAGGTATTAGCGTAATCGGAATACGGCTGAATGAGACCGCTCCCAAAATGATGATCAGGAACATAATAACCAGCGTAAAAACAGGTCTCTTTATCGAAAAATCGCTTATTTTCATTTGTCCAACCCTCTCTTATCCGTGTTTCTCTATCATAAGAAAAATTACTTGCAACCGCAAATCATATAGATGGTGTTCACCTTTTTGCCACTTTTTTCAAGAAAATAAAAAAACCTGCCGCAGCAGGTTCTTATTTTTATAAGAGGCTGTATAATCGAATGCCCGGATTTTTGTCCTGGAACCAGCGTGTCGCAAACTCGTTTTCGAATAAAAAGACATAATTATCGAAACGGTCCCGTACAAGCATGGAGCGTCCACTTGACATCGATTCTTTGACATCTTCTTCATTTTCAATCCAGCGTGCAATTTTAGAACCGACCGGCTCCATTCGCACATCTACATTGTATTCATTTTTCATCCGGTGTTCGAACACTTCGAATTGCAGCTGCCCGACTGCACCAAGGATGACTTCTTCCAGGTGTAGCGTTTTATAGTATTGGATTGCGCCTTCCTGTACAAGCTGAAGAATCCCTTTATGGAAATGCTTTTGTTTCATGACGTTTTTAGCGGTCACTTTCATGAAAAGTTCCGGAGTGAACTGAGGAAGTTTTTCAAATTGGAATTTCTTTCCGCTGGTTATGGTGTCACCAATTTGGTAATTCCCCACATCGTGGAGACCGATGATATCTCCAGCTACGGCTTCATTGACCATTTCACGGTCATCCGCCAGGAACTGGGTGGTCTGCGACAATTTGATATTTTTCCCTGTGCGCGCCAATGTCACGTTCATGCCCCGCTCAAATTTTCCGGAAACAATCCGTACAAAAGCGATGCGGTCACGGTGAGCTGGGTTCATATTGGCTTGGATTTTAAAAATAAATCCTGAAAACGGCATATCGACCGGATCGATTTCCTCTTTTTCCTGCGTATCACGCGGCTGCGGTGAAGGTGCAAATTGCAAGTAAGTTTCCAGGAAGGTTTCAACACCGAAATTGCCTAAAGCACTGCCGAAGAATACCGGCGTCAATTCGCCTTTTTTCACCCGGTCGATTGAAAAATCGTTGCCGGCTTCGTTCAATAGATCGATGTCTTCCATCGCTTGTGTATAATAGGACGACTTGGTCATTTCGTGGTCTTTCAGCAATTTTCCTTCTTCGTTCAGCTCAAGGAAACGGCCTTCTTTAGAACGGAATGGCTCAATGCGTTTGTTGAAACGGTCGTAAATGCCAAGGAATTCTTTCCCCATGCCAATCGGCCAGTTCATTGCGTAGGATTGAATCCCCAGAACTTCTTCCAATTCTTCCATCAATTCCAATGGTTCTTTCCCTTGGCGGTCCATTTTGTTGATGAAGGTGAAAATCGGAATGCCGCGCATCTTACAGACTTTGAATAATTTAACGGTCTGCGCTTCAATTCCTTTGGCAACATCGATGATCATGACAGCACTGTCGACGGCCATCAATGTTCGATACGTATCTTCACTGAAATCCTGGTGTCCAGGAGTGTCGAGAATATTGACGCGGTGCCCGGCATAATCAAATTGCATGACGGAAGAAGTTACAGAAATTCCCCGTTGCTTTTCGATTTCCATCCAGTCGGATGTCGCGAACTTGCCGCTTTTCTTTCCTTTGACAGTTCCGGCATCACGGATAGCTCCACCGAATAACAACAGCTTTTCGGTTAAGGTCGTTTTCCCGGCATCCGGGTGGGATATGATGGCGAAGGTTCTTCTATTTTGAATTTCATTCTTTAATTGGTCTGACATGTTTATACGCTCCTTTAATCTACTCTCTTCATATTAGAGAAGGGGACTGAAAAAAACAAGGAATTTCAACGCCTGCAGAAAAAAAGAAGCCACTGGAGGCTTCTTTTTAAGCTTATAGACAAAAGAGTATTTAGATCATTAGAAGAATAAATACTCATCTCATCATGTTTACACCGGATCCTGCGCTCCAGGCGGACGCTTTCCACGGGCTCGCGCCGAACTAACTCGGACTGGCGCCCGAGTGGATTTCGGCACTTCGCTGTTCCCGCAGGAAGCGAGTCGGGCTGTGCCTGACTCGTTTGCGACGAAGCAGCGCAGCGATGCAGGAGCATATCTTTGCCCTTCGCCGCCTTGCACTTCGGATCCTTGAGTGAAAGATCTCTCCGATTTGTTGTGACTATTTTTATCCTGTAACTGACTAGCAGGCTTCTGTCTTTGATCGAAGCAACACATTCCCAACCAGGATGGCCAGAGACTCCTGTGGGACAGCGAAAGCTGAAGACCCCGCAGGAACGCAGTGACGAGGAGGCTGAAGCTGAGCCCACGGAAAGCGAAGTGGCCAGGCTGGTTGGGGTTATGCACCGCTAATTATTTTGGTTAGACTTTTTCACTGAAACTTTTTCAACGCTTCCTGTATCGCGATTTCTTTGTCGCTGTGCGGGTATTTGGTATTGCCGATAATCTGGTAATCTTCATGCCCTTTTCCGGCAAGAATAATGATGTCGCCCGTTTCTGCCTGCTGCACAGCATGCTTGACCGCTTCTTCGCGGTCGCCGATGCAGGCGAAATTACTGTGGGTCATGCCGGTTTCCAAATCACCTAAAATACTGTCGTAAGCTTCATCGCGTGGATCATCTGTCGTCAATACGACATAATCTGCGACGGATGCTTTTTCTGCCATGATTGGGCGCTTTGTTTTATCGCGGTTGCCGCCTGTTCCTACCAGGAAAATGATTTTATTCGTTTTAAAATCCTGGACGGCATCAATCGCTTTTTCAATGGCATCCGGTGTATGCGCGTAATCGATGAATACCGAAATCGGCGCCTCGATTTCCACTTTCTGCATGCGGCCTTCAACAGGGGAAATCTCTGATAAAGCTTTCAGGATTTCATGCAGTTTGTAGCCTTCCGCATATAATGCGGCAATTGCCGCCAATGCATTGGAAACATTGAATTCGCCAAGCAGCTTCATGCTTACCGGGAATTTCCCTTCCGAACATTCAAGAGTGAAGGACGTACCTTCATGTGTCAGTTCGATTTCCTTCGCCTGGAATTGAGCGTCGTTGCGAATGCCGTATGTGTAAACGGGATGAGGCGTCATTTTCGCAATTTCGTTGGACCAGGAATCATCCGCATTTAAAATGGCCTGTTTCCGGTTGGCAAGATCCTGCCCCAGCTGCGAAAACAATAAAGCTTTGGCGTGTCCATATTCTTCCATAGTGCCATGGAAATCCAGATGGTCATGCGTGAGATTGGTGAAAATTGCCGTGTCGAATTCCACTCCTGCAAGGCGGCCGAGGACCAAGCCATGCGACGAAACTTCCATCGTCATATGCGAACAATCTTCATCGCGCGCACGTGCAATCATCTGCTGTGTCGTCAATACATCGTTTGTCGTATTGGCCGATGGATGCAGTTGGCCATTCAGGTTGAAGCCGATCGTTCCCGTTAACGCCGATTTCTCGCCAAGATTCATCAGCATTGAATGCAGGATGCCCGCCACACTGGTTTTGCCGTTGGTGCCGGTGACGCCGATCATGTGAAGAAGCTTGGAAGGGTAGTCGTAAAACTTAGCAGCTAATAGACCCAAAGTCCGCGAAGTGCTGTCCACAATGACGACTGTCGCATTATCAATGGTCAATGGCCTTTCAGCTATGATCACCGTTGCCCCTTGATCCGCAGCACCTTGTGCAAAATCATGGCCATCCACTGTATAGCCGGCGATGCATACAAAAATTGAGCCGGCTTTAATGTCACGGGAATCTATTGTCAGGTGTTCAACCGTTTCGGGCAAAGCTCCTTTAATCTGCTTATATGGAATTGCCGCAAGTAAATCTTTGCTGTTCATGTAGATCCTCTCCTAACTCTTATGAAACCAATGGAGACAGCACGTATGCATGAAGCAAGGCTGCCGACGCTTTTAATGAATCTGTATGGGTACGTTCATACGAATGTGACGCTTCAATGCCCGGACCAAACAAGGCATGTTTGACATCATGGCCGGCGCTGATCGCAGCCGAAGCATCCGATCCATAATAGGGATAGATGTCGACTTTGTAGTCGATCCCTTGGTCTTTCGCCAGTGAAACCAGATGGCGGGTCAATCCGTAATGATAAGGGCCGCTTGAATCTTTCGCACAAATGGAAACGGTATATTCATCCGATTCCTGTCCGTCTCCAATAGCGCCCATGTCGACCGCAATGTATTCCTGTGTTTCCGGAGGTATGCTTGAATTTCCGCCATAGCCGATTTCTTCATTATTGGATATATAGAAGTGGGTCGTATTCGGCAGCTGTTCTCCAGTCTCTTTCAAATGCTTCACCAATTGAAGGAGCAACGCAGTGCTTGCCTTATCATCCAAATGGCGGGATTTGATGTATCCGGATTGGGTCGCTTCAAATCTTGGCTGGAACGACACAAAATCGCCTACTTCAACACCGAGGCTTCTTACCTGTTCCTGCGAAAAAGCTTTCTCGTCCAGGCGAACTTCCATATTGTCTGCACTGCGTTCAGCGGATCCTGCATCTTTGTAGACATGGACGGTGGTCTGATGCAAAAGAATTGTTCCGGAGACCGTCGAGCCATCCGCTTTATGTATAAGGCAGTTTTCCCCTTCGATGGCATTGAATTTAAAGCCTCCGACCAATGACAGCTTTAAACGGCCGCTTGGTTTGATTTCCTTCACCATCGCGCCGAGTGTATCAACATGGGCAGTCAGAAGCCGATGCTGCTGCTGATTTTCTCCTTGGATCGTCGCAATCACTGCACCTTTATGGGTGGTCTTGTGATCAACACCCCACTGTGTCAACACTGTGCGGATTTTTGACATGACATCCATGGTGTATCCTGAAGGGCTTGGAATTTCCACTAGTTCTTTCAATAAATCGATGGTTTCGCTTTGATTCCATTGGTAAGTCATTTCTATCACTCCTCGATCTTATAATCATATCAAAAGGAAAGATGTTCGGACAGTCCTGTCTTATAGTATTATAGTATAAGTTGACTCAAAGAATTCACCCCAGCCCTCTGGCATCGGCCATATCTAGGTTGGTTCTAGTGAAAAATAGAATTGCTTAACGAAATTCGACAGGCAATTATACATAATGAACCATATAAAAGCATGAACTTCGAGGTGTCCAATGGAAAGAAATGAAACCAACCGCAAAAGAAATCAATTATTCATCCATTTGTACGGATTTTCAAGCATCCTGCATTTTCTGCTCAATCAGTGGATCGAGATGAATTCTGCAATCATATCGCCGTTGTTCGGCATCTTCTCCTATCTGGTGCTGATGGGGTTATTTTCTGTAAAGATACAGGAACGTGCTCTTCAATTCATGGTTCTTTTTGCTATGAATTTGTATGTTTTCATTTTAAATTTCGAATCTTTGTCCTCTGTAACGCTTGTTTTCTTTGTAATACCCATTATTGCTTCTGCCCTATACAATGATACGAAACCAATCGTCATACTGGCTGTTGTCACTTCTATTGAATTTGCGCTTCTATTGACCGTATTTGACCGGTTTGCAGCGAGAGCCCCATTGCCTTATATCCAACTATCCATTGTTGTTTTTTTCGTTGCTGTATTATCGATTACACTTTTACACAGTATTTATTTCAGCCATTACTGGAAGCAGTTAGAAATTAAAAATGCGTCGATGGAAAAGGCCTTGATGTCGAAGGAAGGTTATCTTCAATTATTTTTTGAAACTGCGAAAGATGCCATTGCGGTGTTCGATTCAAACAATAAAATCATCGCCGTCAATCCGGCTTTCGAGGATCTTTATGGGTGGACTTCCGAAGAATGCATCGGAAAAATCTTGCCGCTTTACCCGGAGGACATGAGAGAGGCCGCCGAGAAACGAACATTGGACGTTCAACAAGGGGAAAGTTATTCCCTGCTTGAAACCGTAGATGTCCGAAAAGATGGCAGCCGTTTCCATGCACAGGTCACCTTATCACCCATTTTTGACCATTCTCAAAAAGTGATAGCCACGTCCATCATCTCGCGGGACATCAGCTATCAGAAAGAGTCGGAAAAACTGATTCTTCAATCGGAAAAACTGAAGCTCGCCGGCGAAATTGCTGCAGGCGTTGCACACGAAATCAGAAATCCGATGACCGTCATTTCCGGTTTCGTCCAAATGATGCACCACGATCCCAAGCATCTGTTTCCGGAGTATACAGCATTGATCCAATCCGAGATGGACCGGATCAACCTGATCATCAGTGAATTTCTGATTTTGGCAAAACCTCAAGCTTCAGCATTGAAGAAGTTCAGCATCCAAAATGCATTGGATGATATTTTGCTGCTATTCGGTCCAGAGCTTAATCTGCATGGCATCGCAGTGAAAAAAGATTGGGATGAAGATTTTCAGGTCAACGGGGAAGAGCATCATTTGAAGCAAGTTTTCATCAATTTACTGAAGAATGCGATTGAGTCGATGGATGAACCTGGAGAAATTCGGATTTTGATGAAAGCCGAAGACGAATCTATGTTGTCCATCACTTTCAATGATTCGGGAAATGGCATCTCAGCAGCAGATTTAGGAGAGGTCTTCCAACCTTTTTATACGACGAAAGCAACCGGCACGGGGCTGGGATTGCTCATTTCCCAGAAAATCGTCCAAGAACATCAAGGCGACCTCCTTATATCCAGTACATTGGGCGTAGGAACAGCCGCCACAATTCTGTTGCCGCTGAATAACTGAAAAACAGCAGGAGAAAAATCCGTGGATTTTTCTCCTGCTGTTTTTTTGTATTTTAGTTAGTGTATAGGTTTTGATTAATCCCAGTCATTATCATCGTCATCAGTATCCGAATCGACTTTCAATATGGAACCATCTTTTGCATTGACCTCGACATCATGCTCCGCACGACCATCTTTAATTTCGATTTCGTAATACGAAACGCCATCATCTTTTTCGAGTTCGAGACTTTCAACTGTTCCGCTCACTACTGCTAAAGCTGCCTCGACTGCTTTTTCAGAACCGATCAATTCCTCGCTCGATGATGCCGTTTGGCTAGTGGAATTGCTTGCAGCGGATGATGTACCTGCCGATGAAGCTGCTTCTTTCATTTGTTTAGAATCGTCATCTCTGTCTTTTTCACGTTTTTGCTTCAGTACTTCGCCTGTGTAGGCATCGAATTCAAAATCATATTCGTAGCCATCAAAATCGATATCGACTTCGTAATGGGGTCTTCTGTCATCTTTGTCCAATTCAATATCGGTGATGCGGCCATCTGCCAACTCCAAGGCTTTCGCTGAGACTTCCTCAAAACTGAGCATTTTTTCAGTTGCTGAGGATGCCTGCACTTCATTGGTCACCGTTCCTGACGTAGATGTTGGATTGGCTGCAGGCGCTTCGGTGTTGGCCAAGACAATGCCCCCAAACGCTAAAACCCCTGCTGCAACTGGAATGTAAATTAATTTCTTCATGTAATTTCTCCTCCTCATTTGTTGTTACTCTTACAATAACCTTCTCTTCTGAGGAGAAGATTAAGGCTTTATGAGAATTTGATGAGAAATACATGAAACTGTTCTCAGTGTCAATCATCCCACTCGACCGACATCGTATCACCGCGTATTGCATGGATTTGAATAGTCGCTTCTTGTTCGGTCTGATCATTTTCAATCTCCACCAAGTAGTAGCCGCCATCTTCCGTCTGTACAAACTCCGCTTCCTGGAGTTCTCCGTCTAAGGTGTTTTTAGCCAGTCGGACTGCTTCATCCCGTGTAATGATTCGTTCAGGTTCTGGTTCCTCCGCTGGAGATTCCGTTTCAATCGGCTCCTGGCTGATCTTCCGCACTTCCCCATTAGCTGCAGATAAGACAATCGTCGAGATCTGCGTTTCTTCCCTGACCTTGACTTCGTACTCATTGCGTCCTTCGTCGTAACTGATGCTGTCGACTGTCCCTTCAGCTTTTTCTAAAGCAAGGTCCTTCGCCTGCTGTTCTGTCAGTTCTTTAGCCATTGCCGTTTTTTCAATCAATTCCATATTTTCGACTTGACCGTTCTGTCGGTTGACCAATGCCAAATAACGCCCATCCGCCCGCTGAAATTCCACGCTGTAGACTTTACCGGATTCCGTGGTCTGTTCCACTTCTCCTCCATAAAGGGTAATCACCGTTTCATTCGCCTGTTCCATCGTTATCTCCTCTGAAGAATTCGGGAATAACAGAAACACCAGGACTCCTGCTCCTAACAAGATTGTCGCTGACGCCATAACCATCCATTTCCGCATCACAACCCCTCCTGATTTGAGTGTACATCCTCAACATTAAAATTCTCTGAGAAAATGATGGATACCGTGGTTCCCAGCTGTTCGATGCTTTCCAGCTCGATTTTGACGTTCAGGGAGTCGGCCAATTGCTTCGCTAAAGACAGGCCCAAGCCAAAACCGCCTGTTTCCCGGCTTCTGGCCTTATCGACCCGGTAAAAACGTTCAAAGACATAAGGCACTGCTTCTTTTGGAATGCCGATTCCCGTATCGCGAATCTGGATGACGGTGTCGCCATTTTTCCTCGCCACTACTTCGATCTTGTCCGAACTATATTTCCGGGCGTTATCGAGCAGGATATACAGCAACTGTTTGAACTTTGCCGTATCGGTCGTGATCGGCAGGGACTGTTCCGTGGTGATCAGCTTGAATTCACGATCGTAGGATGTGTTCATCGCTGTCACAGTCTGCTCCAATAAATCCACGGCGTTCACTTTTGTCCATTCAACTTGCGACTCACTTCGGCGGGCAATGTGCAGCAACTGCTCGATCAACGCTTTCATCCGATCGGTTTCTGCGCGGATGGCAGAAATGCTTTCCTCTGCAATTTTCTCATCGTGCATCCCTTGGCGCTCAAGCAATTTGGCATAACTGCCGATGACCGTCAACGGCGTCTTCAGTTCATGGGAAGCGTTGGAAACAAACTCCTCCTGCTTGGAATAATTCTCTTCCAGCAAGCCCATCATTTCGTTGAAGGTATGGCCCATTTGCGCCAGCTCATCCTGAGACTTCCCTTCTACGGGCAGTTTTTCAAATTGGCCGTTTCGCTGGATGCGTGTCATGGTCTTCGTAAGATTTGTAATGGGCTGTGTGACAATTTTCCCCAGCACAATACTGGAAATGATAACAGGAATCATCGCCAGTAAAGTTCCCACTACCAATACCAGACGCAGCGTATTCAAATTATTCGTCGTTTCCCGTAAAGATTGCGCAACTGTCAATTCCGCCACTTGGCCGTCTGTCCAGAAGATAGGTGCTTTGCTATAGGCAAAGCGCTCACCTTCCACGTTTACTGTTCCGGACTGTCCTTCCAATTCTGCGGGGAGCTCGACAGTCACTGACGGAGATTGGATTGGAGAAGGCTGTTCGCCTTCTGGAACAGTCACTTTCACAAGTCCATTGACTGGCATATATGCCCGCAGCACAATTCCTGGATCTCCAGCAGTTTCATTGAGATCAGCTACTAAGGCACTCGTTTCTGCCTGCAGCTGCTCCACTTCCGTTGAATAGGTCAATTGGCTGAATGAAAAATAAATGACAAAAGCCAGTACCAGCAAAATGACCAGCATCAACAAAGCGGAAGAGATATGGATTTTATTTTTCAGTTTCATAGCCTTGCTCCTTCAATACATATCCGACTCCACGGACGGTCTGGATGTAGGTGGAGTTTTCACCGGCGTCCACTTTCTTCCGCAAATAGCGGATATAGACATCGATTACATTGGTATCTCCGTAATAATCATAGCCCCACACCGCATTCAACACTTGTTCCCGGCTGAGTACCTGCTGTGGATTTTTGATCAGATACAGCAGCAGGTCAAATTCCCGTGGCGTCAATTCGATTATACGTCCGCCTCTTTTGACGTCCCGTGTACTTTCGTTCATCTCCAACTCATGGAAGCGGTGCAGCGTCGAATTGCCGTTGCCGTTCGATAAGCGCAGGCAAGCGCGGATCCGTGCCAACAACTCTTCGATTTCAAATGGTTTGGTGACATAATCGTTCGCTCCCAAATCCAAGCCGGCCACTTTATCTTTCACATCGTTTTTGGCAGTCAGTAAAATAACCGGAATTGACCCATCAGAAGAACGGATCCTTTTCAAAACATCCAGCCCGTGGATTTCCGGCAGCATCAAATCAAGCAGCACCAAATCCCAATCCTGTTCCCGGAATTGGATCAATCCCTCAGATCCTGTATGCGCGACCCCTATTTCGTACCCTTCAAACTTCAACTCCAATTCCAGTACACGTGCAATGCTTTTTTCATCTTCCACAATTAAAATGCGTTCCGCCACTGCCATCACCTCTTGGTATTTATCATAGCAGAAATACGAAAAGCGCAGGCAGCCGTTTAGCCCCGATAAGCGCTGGAAGTCTTACCGGTAATGGCGCTTTTTGCCATTGTCGGTAAGACTGAAGCGACTCGAGGGGCTGGCTGCTGGAGCCTGGACAATAACGAAAAGCGTAGGCGCCCATGTAGCTCTGACGGGCATAAGACAGACCAGTAAAGTGGCGCTCTCTGCCACGGCGCTGGGTTGGCTTATGACCCGAAGAGCTGGGCGCTGGAGACTGGACAATACGAAAAGCGCAGGCAGCCAAAAGCGCAGCAATCCGACAACGAAAAAAAGCGACCCGGAGGCCGCTTATCTCAATACCGTTTTGATCCATTTCGCTTTGTTTTTATACGGCGGAAAGACCAGATTCGTTGATAATTTGGTTGATTTCTTCAGAATCGATTTGGCATGCGTAAAGGTTTCGAAACTGGATTTCCCGTGATAGGAATTGATGCCTGACGTACCGATTCCGCCAAACGGCAGATACGAACTGCCCACATGGGAAACCGTATCGTTGATGCAGCCGCCGCCGAACGGCAATTGATCCAGGAAGAACCGGATCGCCCGGTCATTTTCCGAGAATAGGTAAGCCGATAAAGGCTTCGGCAATTTGCGGATTTGGCGAAGCAGCAACGGTAAATCGTTGTAGGTGATGATCGGCAAAATCGGCCCGAAAATCTCGTCTTCCATCGAAGGACTGTCCCACGTGATGTTGTCCAGGAGCACTGGCTCGATGTACAGGTCAGCTCGGTCCATTTTTCCGCCATAAATGACATGATTGGCTTCCTTCTGCACGATTTCCGCTAATCGGTCAAAATGCTGCGTGTTGACGATGCGTCCAAAATCCGGGCTTTTTTGTGCATCTTTCCCGTAAAAGTTCTGTATTGTTTTCGTCAATTTTTTCAGGAATTCGTCTTTAACTGATTCGTGCACACAAATATAATCCGGTGCCACACAGGTTTGCCCAGTATTCATCAGTTTTCCCCAAGCAATCCGCTTCGCTGCCAGATCAAGATTTGCAGTCTGATCCACAATTGCCGGGCTTTTGCCGCCGAGCTCCAATGTAACCGGTGTTAACCGTTCCGATGCCGCTTTCATGATGACTTTCCCGACATTGACGCTGCCGGTGAAGAAAATGTAATCGAATGAGGCGTGGATTAGAGCGGTCACTTCTTCCCGCTCGCCTTCCACTACACGAATATAGTAGGAAGGAAACGCTTCCTCAATGATGGTGCGGATGACTTTTGCTACGTGAGGCGTCGCTTCAGAAGGTTTGACGACTGCACAATTCCCGCCGATGATGGCACCGATCAAGGGCTCCATCACCAGTTGGAAGGGGTAATTGAAAGGCCCGATGATCAAAACAGAGCCATATGGTTCACGGATGACAAAGCTTTTCGCCGGCTGAAGATGAATCGGTGTCTTGACTTGCTCCGGCTTCATCCAGTCTTCCAGGTTTTTCGCCATGCTGCCGATGCTGTCGAGCACAAATCCCACTTCCGTGGCATAGGCTTCAAATTCACTTTTGCCCAAGTCTTTCTTCAAGGCATCGATCACTTCAGTTTTATGGGATTGGATCACCTTTTTTAACCGATGCAATTGCTCAATCCGAAACTCTCTTGATTTTGTGTCACCTGTATAAAAATATGTGCGTTGTTCTTCAATCATCTGTTCCACGTCAGTTGCTGTAAAATTCATTTTCCAACCTCCTTCAAGTTTCTTCATTATACCAATTAAGGCCTCTGATTCAAAAAATGAACACTCACTCAGTCAATAAATGATCGATATAGCGTTGGACGATCAGTCCTTCTTCAAAATTGACCAAAAGAGTCGATTGATTATTCATTTCCTCAAAAAGCGATGGCACATCTTCAAATTCATTGATCAATTGGCGGTCTTCGCCTTTTAACGATTCGTAAAGATCTGACCAGTTCTCTAGAGTCAGAACCCCTTGCTCGCCGTAAACCTTGAACTGGAGCAACTCTTTTTGTCCGATACCGCTTATTCCTGTTACGAGGAAAGGAATCCGGTCGCGGGTCAGTCCATGGGCGATCAATCCGGTTTCACATCTATCAATTTCTTCCGGATAGCTGATGTAATGGGAAGTAAACGATAAGTCACCGAAAAGCCGGTTCATCAATTGAAAATAATGGGGAAAGACTTCACGGACAAATCCGCCCTGAGCTCTCGACCCGATCCATGGATTCTGCTGCCACAACCTTGGCCAATCGGGGAAAAAAGTCTGTAATTCAATCCGGACTATTTTTCCGATATGGCCGCTCTTGATGCGCTTGGCCATTTCGCGGACTGCCGGTTTATACATCAGCGGAAAATGCATAGCCGTTTGGATGCGATTATCCTGCGCGGCAGCTGCCATCATTTCGCCGCCTTCCACATTATGTGCCAATGGTTTTTCACATAGGATATTGATTCCAGCACTGGCGGCAAGTTCAGCGATTTCGGCATGAAAAGCTGGCGGTGTCGCAATATAGACCCAGTTGATATCCGAATGGAGAACTTCCTCCACTGATTTCGCCATCGGAATTCCGTAGGTTTCGCTGATTTGTGTGAGCCGTTCCGTCTGTTGGTCGTAGACTGTTCTGATCTGTATATGGTCTTCCTGCTGAATCTGTTTAATGATCCGTTCGCCGACAATTCCCGCTCCAATGATGCCTATTGAAATCATTTAGAATCTCTCCTTTTAAGGCCTTCCGGCTTTTTTTACGCTGTTTGTTTATTAGTGTAACCTTTGGGGGTATAGAATAGTCAAACAATACCATTACTATCTGAGGAGGGAATATGATGAATAAACAACCGAATTGGTGGGAACCTATTTTTACAGGAGAATTGGAAGTTGGGGTCAATAAAGAAAAGCTCGAAAGCCTTACCGAAGAATCCATCTTGTATTACGGCGAAGCTGCACAGCAAACGGAGCCAGCACTTTAATTGCTGAAGCCTATAGACGACTATTGCCGCTGCCATACATAAAAACGCCTTGTTCAATTTATGATTGAAAGAGGCGTTTTACTATGCAAATTTTCAGGAAGACTGCTCTCGGGCAAAGCCCAATAACCAGCTGTCTGATTGCCACAAAGCCCACTATTCCATATAATGATGAGGAAACGAAAGCAGGGATCCTTATGAAATTGAAACTTATATTACTGGCTCTATTCTTTCTCTCAGGCTGCAGCATGTTGGAGACGACGGACACCGCCGGCACGACCGACCAGATCGATGTCGAAGTGACACAGGTCATTGATGGCGATACCATCAAAATCATCTATGAAGGCGAAGAAGTGACCGTCCGCTACCTGTTGATGGATACACCGGAAACCAATCATCCGCGCCTGGGCGAACAGCCTCTCGGCAAAGAAGCTACTGAAGAAAACAAACGGCTGATCGAATCGGGCGATGTATCGATCGAATTCGACGTCGGCGACCGCTTCGACGATTACGACCGCTTGCTGGCCTATATTTATGTGGACGGCGAAAGCGTACAGGAACAGATGATTGAATCCGGACTTGCCAGAGTCGCCTATGTTTTCCCTCCAAATACACGCTACCTCGATGACTTCGAGAAAGCCGAACAAATTGCGCGAGACAAGGAAGCAGGCATTTGGCAGTACGAAAACTATTCCACTGACCGGGGCTTCAACGCAGATGCATTCGGGCAAGGTTCAACCGGAAATAATAACAGTCCTGCTACTGAAGAACCGACTGAAGGCGATTGCGAGATCAAAGGAAACATCAACCGCAGCGGCAATAAAATCTATCACTTGCCGAGCGATTCCTCCTACGAGCAAACCAATCCCGAAGAATGGTTCTGCACTGAACAAGAAGCACAAGATGCCGGCTTCCGGGGTGTTGGCCAATAGGACAGAGGCTCTTTATCCAGCTTTCTTCCGCCCGGATGCCTGATAAAAGGCAGATCGTATTTTTCTTCTTCAAAAACTATTGACTTTTTCCGTGGACAAGCTATACTTATATTTGTCCTGGAAATTGAGATTCCTTAGCTCAGCTGGGAGAGCGCTACCTTGACAGGGTAGAGGTCGCTGGTTCGAGCCCAGTAGGAATCATACGTGTTAGATTGAAAAACCGCGCAGCCTCATTGGCTACGCGGTTTTTTTATGTCCAATATTCCATCAAGCTGCAGACAGCAAGCTGAAAAACCAACGGACCACTATTAAATTAAAAACAATAATAGGACGATCAGTAAAATACCACCATAGAAATAGAACCCATCTTGAAAGCTTATGCTCTCTTCGCCAAAGAAATACAAATTTAACCGCTTCATTTCATCATCCCTTTTTTAAATTCCTCTACTAATCTGCCCTCAATTCTTTTCATTCAACCGTCACAATCGAAACCACTTCATCCATCGGCAGCCTGTGCTTTTCAACTTGATTTCCGTAAATCAACATGCGGCTTCTTGCATCGATGCCTTCAATCGTCCCCCTATGCTCATGGATCACGCCGTCCTTCCAGCTGTGGATAAGGACTTCGCATTGGCGTTTCAGTGCGATGTCCATCTCCTCCTGGAGCAGCTGCAGGTCGTATTCGTTCAAGTCGGGTTTCAGCACCTTTTCGTCTTTTTCGTACCACTCCCGGATCATTTCGACATGTTCCGGCAGCATTAAAGCTGTCCATTTGATCTTTCCACGGTCTTTGATGTCGCCTACGGTCTTTAAATATTTATTGCGCTTCATCGGACCACTCCCCTTACTCTTTATTGTGCCCGCCGATCAGTTTCGTCCGCGCTATGGCTGTGCCTGCCTGTGTACCCGATATACCCCGGTAAATCGCCGAATAGCCGTACTTTTTCCGTATGTTGTCCATGGCTGTTCCAAGACTTCTGTTTTCGAACTTCCGTTCATCAAAAAGGCTTAACTGCATCGATGATTCTTCTTCCAAGTTGCTGATGGACAATGAAATCTGCCGGACGGGTTTGTGCTGGAAATGTTCTCTGAAAATCGCCTGGCAGACCTGATAAATCATCAAGGTGTCATTTGTCGCTTCTTCAATAGAGCGCGAGCGGGAAAAGCCCCCACCGAAAGCAGTCTTGCTGTATGTGATACCTAAATGTATGGTCCGCCCTGCACGGCGGGCTTGGCGCGTCCGCATCGCTACGTCTTCGCACATTTCCAGAATGATCGTCATGATGTCTTTTTCTTCTATGTAATCCTGATACAGAATCTGTCCTTTTCCATAACTGACCTGCCCCTCTATCAAAGGAGACCCCAGATCCGATAAGTCGATGCCATTCGCGTGCTGGTGCAGCTGATTGCCCAGTATCCCGAACCGTTCTTCCAGCAGGGAGACATCCGCACTGGCCAAATCCCCCACACAAAAGATGCCCATGCTGTTCAAGGTCTTTTCTGTTTGTGATCCGATGCCCCACATTCTCCGCAGAGGCGCAACAGGCCATAACTTCGCTGCCACATCAGCATATGTCCAATAGGCAAAACCCGTTTCCTTCGCTTCCAGATCCAGGGCCAGCTTCGCCATCAGCATGTTTGGCCCTCCGCCGACTGAGGAAGGCAGTTTGAAGCTATCCAACAACTTCTGCTGGATGCGGCGCATGGTGAGTTCAGGCGATCCCCATAACTTTTCAGTGCCTGTAAGTTCAATGAAACTTTCGTCCACACTATAGATATGAATCGACTCTTTTGGCACATAAGTCCCCAGTAGTTCAGTGATGGCCATGGACTTCTCCAAATACAGCTTCATTTTCGGTTCAATCAGCAAGATGTCCGGATGATTGGGGATTTCAAAAAGCCGCGTGCCGGTCCTCACACCAAAACGCTCTTTCATCATCGGTGAAGCAGCTAAAACCACACTTCCTTTCCGCTCCTGATTCCCGACAACCGCAAGACAGACTTCCAGTGGATCCAATCCCAGTTCGACCGCAGAAACACTGGCATAAAATCCGCGCATGTCGATACAGAATATGGAGCGTTCCGGCAGTTCATGACCCTTCATCGTCGCCACCTCCCTAAAGGGAACGTATGTTCTTATTCTATACCACCAGTATGACAACGGCAATCCTTTTTGCGAAAATAAAAATTCCGGTCTTTGTTTTATTTAGTTCGAAGCGGAACAGAATCCGCTTTTCCGAGGCTATTCTGCTGTTTTCACTTCAATCAACCCGGGGATGGTTGGCCTTCAGTTTGTACAGAAGAATTGCAGCCTGAATCAACGAATTTTCTAACAACTTTACATTTGGCTGATCGCGTATTATGATAGTCCAAGTAAGAGATTTGACATCCATCGTTCTTATCAGCGCAACGGAAAACAGGACAGAAACCGTTTCCGCCCTGCAGGAATCATTGGGTGCCAAACCCACTGCAAGCTTTAGGAACAAAGTTTGCTTTGAAAAAGTCATCGCCTTCGGGTGATGGCTTTTTTCGTTTTTTTCATATTTTTCTTATGATAAAAAAACACAAAACCGGCCGGGCTAATGCCCGGCCGGTTTTGTGTTCAATTATGCTTCTGCTGTTTTAGCAGGTTTTTTATCGCGTGCCAGCCATTGGATTCCGAACAGAATCACAAATGCGACAGCGCCAATCGTATCAGACAAGCCTTCCGGATAAATCAAAGCCAAACCGGTTGCAAATGTCAGGACACGCTCGAGCCAGTTGAGCTTCCGGTACCAATAGCCGATCAATCCGGCGCCAATAGCAATCATGCCTGTAATGGCGGTGATTAATACCCAAATCAGCTCAGGCCAGGTCGTGTCGATCATCAGAAGGGCTGGTGACAAAACGAACATATACGGAATGATGAACGCTGCTATCGCCAGTTTAGCCGCGATGAAACCAGTCCGTATCGGCTCACCACCCGAGATTCCTGAAGCCGCAAATGCTGCTAAAGCAACCGGAGGGGTGATATCGGCGATGATTCCGAAGTAAAATACGAATAAATGGGCAGATAAAGCGACCACAAGCGGTACCGCTGCTCCAACCGGCTCATCTATCATCAACAAAGTGATGATGGCTGGTGCCGCTATCGTAGAGGTAATGACATAGTTGGCAGTTGTCGGTGATCCCATACCCAGGACAATCGCTGCCAGCATCGTGAAGAATAGGGTCAGCAGGATATTTCCGCCTGAAGCGGAAACCAGTCCATTTGCCAAACTTAAACCAAGGCCGGTCTTTACAACGACCCCGACGATGATCCCTGCTGCCGCTGTTGCTGCTGCAACAGCAAGTGCAGTCCGAGCACCGTCAACCAATGCTAAGATGATGTCTTTGAAATTCAAGCGTGTTTCTTTATTGAAAGCACTGACAAAAATCGTCAGCAGAATCCCGTAAAGCGCTGCTTGCATAGTCGGAATACCAATCAACAGGAAGAAGATGATCGCAACAATCGGCAGGAGCAGGTAAATCTTTTTCAAGACTTCCTTGCGGTCCGGCATTTCTTCCGGTGAAAGGCCCTTCAAGCCGATTCGCTTGGCTTCGAAATGGGTCATGATCCAAACCCCTGTGAAATATAAAAGAGCCGGTATTGCGGCTGCTTTGGCAATTTCCCAGTAAGTCACTCCCCCGATAAATTCCACCATCAGGAAGGCTGCTGCCCCCATAATCGGTGGCATCAACTGACCGCCGGTGGAAGCTGCCGCCTCCACCCCGCCGGCAAATTCTTTTTTATAGCCTAATTTTTTCATCATCGGAATCGTATAAGAACCCGATGTAACAACATTGGCAACAGAACTTCCGGAAATGGTTCCCTGCAGGGCACTTGAGAAAATAGCTACCTTTGCCGGTCCACCCGTTAAATTCCCGGCCAGGGATACAGCCAAGTCATTAAAGTACTGTCCGACTCCTGTTTTCACCAGGAAGGAGCCGAATAACAGGAAGGTGAAGATGAAAGTCGCCGATACGCCGATCGGTGTCCCCAATATTCCATCCGTGGTATAGAACATCAACTGAACGACTGAGTCCAGATCTTGTCCTCTATGGCGCAGGAACCCTGGGAAATAAGGACCGAAAAAGGAATAGGCCAAAAACAAACTGGCAATGACCGTAATCGGCATTCCCACTGCACGCCTTGTCGCTTCAAGTGTCAGCAGGATCGCTAAAACACCGACGATCAAGTCCAATTCAGTGACCCGCCCCAGACGGAACACCAAATCGTCATACATAATCGGCCAATAGGCAGCTACGCCGATCGACAGCAAGGCCAGGATATAATCGTACCAGGCAACTTTAAGGCGGTTTCCTTTACGTTTTCTGGCAGGGAATAATAGATAGATCAGGGATAAAGCAAATCCTAAGTGAATCGACCGCTGAATATAGGCGGTGTATTGACCAAAAATTGCCGTATAAAGCTGGAATAGAGCAAATGCCAATAATCCGAAAAAGACCACATGTTTAATGATTCCGCTTAAATCCCGTGTATTGGATTCGGGATCATATCTTTGCAGGATTTCTTTCTGTTTTTCTTCTGAGATGTAGGATTCATCCTCTGGTGGAAGCTTTTGCTGTTCGCGTTCTTCTGGAGGCAACTTATCGCTCATCAAATCTCACTCCTTTTCTTAGTTGAAATAGGGATAAGCGCTCTACCCGAAAAGTATACGACTTACCTCTTTCAAGCGTTTTTTTCAAATCCATCTGGTGCCCTTTTGTAACAAATGACAATCCCGCATCAACATCCCCTACAAACAGCCGGAACTCAGGAACTTTCCTTGTCATGTTCTTGATAAAGTATTTCCCGTCTTTTTCGACAAAGGTCTCTCCTTCTCCTGCATTTGAAGGCATGCCAATATTAAAATCTTCGTATTCAAGCTCTGTCATCATCAGCTCATTGTTTTCCATTACTTTGTAGCTCTCGATGACTTCCGACAGATGGATTGAATGCGTATACCTTATTTGGAAATACGGACTTTCCACCGGTAGATAAGCCGCTGTTTCTTCAGTCTGATTATCGATAAATACATAATGCTTATGGAAAGGGAAGAATGCGATTAAGGAGCCGATTAAGATGAGGGCAATCAGTAAAGGAAGAAATTTCTGCATCCGGAGAAACTGCATAGACCATTCTCCTCCATCTTTAAAACAAAGAACTGACGGCAGAGCTCACGCTTTACCGTCAGTTAATCGCTCATTCAATTAATTTACTTCGTCGAAATACTTCTGAGCTCCTGGGTGGATATCGATTCCGATTCCATCAAGAGCCGTTTCAGCTTTGATAAATTCAGCTTTTGCATGCTGGATTTGATCTGTGTTTTCGTAGATCGCTTTCGTGATATCGTAGACAAGATCTTCCGAAAGGTCGTTCTGGACCACTAGCATCGCGAGAACAGAGACAGTTGGAACTTCCTCAGTCAAGCCGTAGATGCCGGATGGTACAACGTCATGGGCATAATATGGATATTTCTCGATCAGTTCGTCAGCTTTATCCTGCTCTACAGGGACAATGACAACGTCTGAAGTAGCTCCAAGGCTTTCGACTGCGCCAGTCGGAGTTCCTGCAGTGATGAATGCCGCGTCAATCTGGCCTGATTGCAGACTTTCCTGCGACTCACCGAAGTCAAGGTTCTGTGCATCGATATCTTCCATTGTCATACCGTGGATTTCCAATAATTGTTCAGCGTTAATATAAGTCCCGGATCCAGGAGCACCGACAGAGATGCTTTTGCCTGCCAAGTCATCAAAAGAAGCAATACCGGAATCCGCAGTCGTAACCAATTGAATCGTCTCCGGATAAAGTGCACCGATTGCAGAAACAGTATCGATCACTTCGCCTTCGAACATGTTCGATCCTTCAGCAGCATAGAAAGCTGTATCCGTCTGCACGAATGCGATCTGTGCAGCGCCATCGGCAAGTGCCGTCATGTTCGCAGCAGAAGCCTGCGAAACTTCAGCCGTGGTATCCAAGCCTGTTTCGTTTTCAATGATCGTCGCCATTGCGCCGCCAAGTGGATAATAAGTTCCTGTCGTTCCGCCTGTCAGGATGCTGAGGAATTCAGGATCAGAAGCCCCGCCTTCGCCTTCTCCTTCGGGTTCTGTAGTAGCTGCATCATCTCCGCAACCTGCCAAAAATACAGATCCTGCAAGAGTTACAGCAGCAAATAAACCAAATTTCTTTTTCAACATAAAGTGACCTCCCTTTTTTCAAATAGTATTCCATGTTCCACCTTCATAATAGCATGTCTTTCTTACTAGTTTCAATGCATTTCAGTAAATACAAGCGCTTACAGCGGGAACATTTAGATAACTCCTCACGTTTCAGCGCCTTCTACATGGGTTTCGGGAGTCGTGTCTTCTGGAGCGAGATCTTCAAATGTTCTGCCCTGCTCTTCAAGATCACGTGTCCGGTGGGCAATGCGGGCGGATGCACACGCCGCGACGCTTGCTACTAAATCATCGAGGAATGTATGGACCTGGCCGCCGTATTTTGTATCCAGGTTATGGATAATGCCTGTTTTGTTTTTGTCCAAGTGGCCAAATGTGGTCACGGCGATGCTGCCGTATGTTAAAACTGCTCCCAGCCCGATCATTTCATCGACCCCGAAGAGCCCTTCATCCGATCCCACGATCTGTTGGAGCGGTCGGGATAATTTCCCCTGCTCTGCCAATTCATCCAATTCAATCCCTACCAGAAGGGCGTGCTGCATTTCGCGTTTACGCAAAACACTTTCGACCGATTCCATGCAATGTTCAATCTTCAGCCCCTCATTGAAAGGCAGCTGCATATCCAGGACAATTTTGGCTATGTCTTCATTGGTGACTCCTCTGCGCTCCAGTGCTTCGTGCGTTGCTTTTGTCACGTCGTCTGAGTGTACTCGAAATCTTCCGCCATCCATATCAAAAACCCCTTCCCTCTATATAATTGGTGTTCTTTTCCCATTATACCTTGTCGATTCATTATGGTACAATTTTCTTACAAAACCCTAGAGGAGGCCTATCAATGACTACTGGAAAGGTAGAAGATTTATCCATCTACAGCAAGGAACTTCAAGAAGACATGCAATTGCTTGTCTATCTTCCTTCCAATTTCTCGCCCTTATATAAATATACGCTGGTCATCGCTTCTGACGGCAAAGACTATTTTCAACTGGGGCGAATTCCACGAGTGGTGGATGAGCTATTGGAAAATCAGGAAATCGAAAACATCATCGTGATCGGTGTTCCTTACAAAAGCGTAGCTGACCGGAACAAAAAATACGAACCGACCGGCGAACAGCATGGTGCCTATCTGCGTTTTCTGGCGCATGAACTGGTTCCCTTCCTGGACGAAAAATACCCGACCTATCAAGTAGGCATGGGCCGTGCATTAATCGGGGATTCGCTTGCAGCGACCGTGTCTTTAATGGCTGCTTTGAAATATCCTAACATTTTCGGCCGCGTCATCCTGCAATCACCTAAAGTGGGAGATGAAATGCTTACAGCAGTGGAAGCATTTAAATCAGCCAATTCCTTTACCGTTTATCACGTCATCGGAAAGGAAGAAACAGCTGTCAAACTAAGCAACGGCGGAACCGAGGATTTTGTCGGACCAAACCGGAAATTAAATAATTTAATGAAAAATAAAGGGTTTTCGATCTTTTATGAAGAATTTGAAGGAGACCACACTTGGAGACATTGGCAGCCCGATTTGCGGCGTGCATTGATTCAGAACTTCGGCATGTAGAGGCTGCGTGGTGCTCCAGGGCATAATTGGCACTAGGATAGAAATGGTTATTACAGACAAGGAGGTCGTTAGGATGAAATATGGAGTTGCAGCTTTTCCTTCAAAAAAATTGCAGGATCTCGCCAATTCGTACCGGAAACGTTATGATCCGCATTATGAACTGATTACCCCTCATATGACATTGAAAGATCCATTTGAGGCGGATGCATCTAAAATAAAAGATGTGGCAGCAGAAATGCAGAATATCGCCAAGCGACAAAAACCGTTCAAATTGCACGCTACGCGTGTCAGCACGTTTTCTCCGGTTACCAATACCCTGTACTTCAAAGTGGAACCGAATGCTGAAATTACTGACTTGCACGAAGACCTGCATTCAGATTTCTTCGGCGGTATGCCGAAACATTCTTTCGTACCCCACATCACCATTGGACAGAAGTTGTCCGATACAGAACACGCCGATGTTTATGGCCAACTAAAAATGGCCGGCATCGAACATGAAGAAATCATTGACCGTATACACCTGCTCTATCAATTGGAAGATGGTTCATGGACCGTGTACGAGACATTCCGATTAACTGGAGATGATCAGTAAGTGCTGAAAGTAAAAATTGCTGAAAACCAATTAGAAAAAGAACAGGCTTTCGATGTCCGCAGAAAAGTTTTTGTAGAGGAACAGCAAGTTCCGATCCACATTGAAATGGATGAATACGATGACAGCGCAATCCATTTCGTCGGCTATCAGCTTGCGCAGCCAATTGCTGCCGGACGCATCCGTGAAGTGGAGTCAGGACTTGGCAAAGTTGAGCGCGTATGCGTACTTTCCGAATACCGTGGACAACAGATCGGAGTCATGATGATGAACGAGATGGAAGAATATGCACGAGCACATGGGCTATTCAGACTGAAATTGAATGCCCAGACCCATGCACTTGCCTTCTATGAAAAGCTTGGCTATGAAATCACATCCGATGAATTCATGGACGCCGGTATTCCCCACAAATCGATGGAGAAAGTCGTTGCCGGATAATAGTCTAAATCAAAAAGCAGATCAACCGATAAATCGGCTGATCTGCTTTTTGGTGTTTTTAAAGGATGTGGTATCCGCTGTCTACATGGATGGTTTCGCCTGTGATGCCGCGCGACATGTCACTGAAAAGGAAAGCAGCCGTATCGCCCACTTCTTCAGGAGTGGTATTGCGGCGCAATGGTGCTTTTTCTTCGATTTCATGCAGGATTGAATTGAAATCGCTGACCCCTTTTGATGATAGGGTACGTATCGGACCCGAAGAAATCGCATTGACCCGGATGCCGAGTCTTCCAAGATCTGCCGCCAAGTAACGAACCGACATTTCGAGAGAAGCTTTTGCTACACCCATGACATTGTAATTCGGCATTACGCGTTCGCCGCCGATATACGTCAACGCTACAATACTGCCGCCTTCTGTCATCAATGGCTTTGCATTTTTCGCGATATTGGTCAATGAATAGGCGCTGATATTTTGTGCCAATAGGAACCCGTCTCTTGATGTATCCGAAAAATCACCGGCCAATTCCTCGTTCTTCGCAAAGGCGATGCAATGTGCCAGTCCGTGGATGGTTCCCACCTGCTCTTTAATGGCTGTAAAGCATTCCGCTACAGCTTCGTCGTTCGTCACGTCACACGGCAAAATCAGTTCGTGGTTGCCATCGAGCGTCGCTACCAAATCGCGGACAGATTTTTCAAAACGTTCACCTGCATACGTAAAAATCAGGTTTGCACCCGATTGATCCAAAGAACGTGCGATCCCCCAAGCAATGCTCCGCTTGTTGGCTACTCCCATAATGACGAAAGTCTTTCCTTTTAATGATATTGACATGTCCATTCCTCCTGCGTCTGTTATTATTACCTGGTACTAATAATACATCACAAAAAAGAAAAGTGCAATTCGCACTTTTCTAGAGGCTGCTCAGGAACGTAGTCGCTAAGCCTAAATAAATCAAAATCGAAATGATATCGTTTAAAGTGGTGATAAAAGGGCCTGAAGCAACAGCGGGGTCGATTTTCATCCGGTGGATCAATAATGGGATGAACGAACCGGCCAATGTTGCTACAAAAATGGAACTTGAAACAGCCGTTCCGACCAATACGCCGATCAGCAATTCGCCTTTCCAGAAGTAAACCAGACCAACGACGACAATACCGCAGACAATACCGGTAATCAGCCCCGTCCCGGCTTCCCGGAACAACAGCTTCATTTTGCTTTGCTCTTCGATATCGCCTGTTGCGATTCCTCGAACTGCTACAGCCAAAGCCTGGGTACCACTGTTTCCGGCCATTCCGGCAATCAGCGGAATAAAGACAGCAAGCAAGGCCACCTGATCCAGTGTCGCTTCGAACATTCCCATCAAATTGGCGGTCAGCATGCCGAGGAAAGTCAACAGGATCAACCACGGCAAACGTTTTTTTGCCGCAGTGAACGATCCTTTGTCAAACGTATCCATATCAGAAACGGCTGCCAGTTTGGAGTAATCGTCCGATGCTTCTTCTTCCAGCACGTCAATGATGTCATCGACCGTGATGATGCCGAGCAGATGATGCTGGAAATCGACAACCGGCAAGGCCAGGAAATCGTAATCCTTGATCATCCGTGCCACTTCTTCCTGATCTTCACTGACAGAGACGCTGACAACACGGTCATTCATAATCGATTTGATCAGCGTGTCTTCTTCTGCAAGGATCAAGTCACGCAATGTCACGATGCCAGACAGTTTTTTATCGTCATCGATGACAAAAACATAGTAAATGGTTTCCGCATTCGGAGCCGCATTGCGAAGAATATTCATCGCAGACCGGACCGTTGAATTTTTCGGTATCGCCACAAATTCCGTGGTCATAATGGAACCGGCAGTATACTCTTCGTAATGCAGCAAGTCCTTGATTTGCTGCGCAGACTCTTTGTCCATGATCGTCAAGTAACTGGCGACCTGTTCTTTATTCAGTTCGTTTAAGACATCGACCGCGTCATCCGTATACATATAGGATAATAGATCGGAGGCGTAACGCGCGTCCATCTCTTGGAAGAGATCTTCGTAGTCATCATCATCCAATTCAATAGCTTCAAAAATATCCGCCATCTCTTTAGGAGAGAGATACTGATAAAGCAATTGCCTGGTCTCCGAATCCGCCTTTTCATAAAAACTTGCCTGGTCGTATGGATGGTGCGATAAAAACTCATCGCGGAATTCTTTTACATCTCCGCGTATAAGCAATTCAGTAAACAATGCATCATTCAATTCTTCATCACGTACTACTTTTTCTTCCATCATGTATACTCCCTCCTTTCGAAGATTCTCTCTGCTTGCTATAGTAGTCTATACGCTACACCATGCTTATGTATAGTAAACTCCAAAACAAAGAGGTGTGTAAAATGAAATACGATATTATCGGGGATATTCACGGCTGCTATCAGGAGCTGCTGCAGCTCATTGCCCGTTTAGGCTACGAAAAGCAAGGCGATGTGTTCATCCATCCGGAAAACCGGAAACTTGCTTTTGTCGGCGATGCCATGGACCGTGGCCCTGAGTCCCTCAATGTCCTGAGATTATTGTTTGCGTTGCAGGACGCAGGCATCCTCTACTATTCCCCTGGAAATCATTGCAATAAACTTTTCCGTTACTTTAAAGGGAACGATGTCCAGCTGACACATGGCTTGGAGGTGACTGTAGATGAATGGCAGCAGCTGCATAAACCGGAAAGGCAGCAATTCCGAAAACGCTATATCCATTTCTATGAACAGCTGCCGCATTATCAACAGCTTGAAAATGACCTGATTGTCGCCCATGCCGGCTTGAAAGCCGAAATGATCGGCAAACCGCTCAGCAAAGGCATCGCAGTATTTGTCCTGTATGGCGACATCACCGGAAGATTCCATGCTGATGGCCGTCCTGTCCGACGGGATTGGGCCAAGTCCTATAGAGGACAAAAATGGGTGGTGTATGGCCATACACCGACAGCCGAACCTTATTTCGTCAACCGCACCGTCAATATCGATACCGGCTGTGTGTTCGGCGGTTCCTTGACGGCTTTCCGCTTTCCTGAAAAAGAAATCGTTTCTGTCCCTTCCCTGCAGCCGTATCAACCCGACCGCTTTCACATCTACAGTTAAATGAGCGACTGCATATCTTTATTCAATGAAGAGCTGAAGAACAGTTTGTCTCCTGAAACCGGGTGGAACAATTCCAATTCCGTACAATGGAGCGCCTGGCGTTCCAATAGGTCCCTCTTGCCGCCATACAAATCGTCCCCTACCAATGGATGGCCGATATGGGCTAAATGGACACGGATCTGATGGGTTCTGCCGGTATTCAATTGCAGGTTGATATGCGAGTAGCCTTCCAGTCGCCGGAGCACACGGACTTCTGTTTCTGCAAATTGGCCATCGTTGCGGACTTCCCGTTCAATGATGCTCTGATTCTTCCGTCCGATGGGTGCGGTTATGGTAAATTCGTCTTTGCCTATTTGTCCATGCACCAGCGCTTCATACCGCCGTTTCATCTTTTTCTCCTGCTGCTGCATGGAGATCATATGATGGATATGGCGGTTTTTTGCGATACATACAAGCCCGGATGTATCCCGGTCCAACCGGGTCGCGATATGCAGAGTCGACGGAATGCCATGGTCATTGAAATGCTTGGCAACGATATTGGCCAGACTGCCGAAAGGATGTTCACGGGAGGGGATCGTATTTTGCAGAGGCGGTTTTTCAACGATCAGCAGTGCCTCATCCTCATAGACGATGTCCAGTTGTCCGTCTTCTGCCACAAGTCCTTTTCCATGTTCTTCATTCGGAAAAATAACGGTCACAGCATCACCTTTTTCCAAGGCATGCCTGACCGTTACTTCTGCACCGTTCACTAAAATCTGTCCGCCTCCGTATTTTACGGAAGCGAGTGTTCGTTTGGAGATGCCCCACTGCCCCAATGCTTCACGGAGCAGGCTCTGGGCGTCAGCAGTATACGTCAGTTGAAAAGGTTTCATGGCGTTCAATCTGAAAGCTCGCTGTCGATAAAGGAATCATGGACACGCTGCCAGAATGGGAATGAACGGAATCTTGCAAACCGAACTTTTTCGCTGGCCACTTTGTATTCGATTGATTTCACATCTTTATGGAGCAGCTGCAGATGATCGACCGTGACCATGAAGTCAGGTGCTTTCACCGGGCGTAATGCACAACGGTGATGGCCAGGCAGAACCAGCGGTGATCCAACTGTACGGAAAACCCGGTTATTGATGGAAGCCATCTCCGTCAATTGCATCGCTTGAAGTGAAGGGTGGATGATGGCGCCGCCAAGCGCCTTATTGTAGGCCGTGCTCCCCGAAGGAGTGGACATGCACAGGCCGTCTCCTCTAAAGCGTTCAAAATGACTTTCGTTCAAAAAGACATCCATGACCAATGTGACATCCGGAGACTTCACTGTCGATTCGTTCAACGCCAGATAAACAGCCGGCTCGTCCAGGTTCTGATAATGGATACTGACTTCCAGCAAGGGATATTCGATCACTTCAAATTCTTTTTTGGCAATCGATAAAACCAGCTTTTCAATTTCAATCGGCTTCCAATCGGCATAAAAGCCAAGATGGCCTGTATGTATCCCGACAAAGGCGACATCCGCGAGTTTTTCGCTGTATTTATGGAAGGCGTGAAGCAAGGTACCGTCTCCCCCAATCGACAGGACGACATCCGGCGACTCCTCATTCCACTCCATTCCGAAATCCTCCAGGTAATCCCTGGCAGTGGCCATCAACTTGTTGGATAATTTGTCGCTTCTCGATATAATATAAAATTTCATCTTTCTGATCGACCTCCCTCTCTATCGGCTCGGAAATGTGTTCCGGGTGATTCCTTGAATTCGGTGAAATAAGCTTGCGCTTCCTGAATTTCATCCCGAATCTGGGACATTTCCTCATCCAATTGGAATGCGGCTTCCGCTGCACGCTGTAACCGATTCTTTATCTCTTCCGGAAAAACACCTTTATATTTGTAATTCAAGGAATGCTCAATCGATGCCCAGAAATTCATAGCCAGTGTACGGATCTGGATTTCCGCCAAAATCAACTGCTCACCATTGATGGTTTGGACCGGGTATTCCACAATCACGTGGTAAGAGCGATAGCCGCTCTGTTTTTCCTGGGAGATATAATCTTTTTCTTCCACAATCCGCAAATCTTTGCGCTGCCGCAACAGGCCGACTACGGTTTCAATATCCCCGACAAACTGGCACATCATCCGAATTCCGGCAATGTCCTGCAATTGATGGGCAAGCTCTTCGGAAGGCTCAAACGGAATGCCTTTTTCCAGGGTTTTGTCGTAGATGCTCGCTAAAGGTTTGACGCGCCCGGTCACGAACTCGATCGGTGAATTTGTATTCCCATTCTCAAACTGGCTCCGCATCCCTTTAAATTTAACCTTCAATTCATCCACTGCCTGTTTATATGGTGCTAAAAATCGATTCCATTGACCCATTTCCGGTCCTCCTCACTTCTTTCAAGATCGTGAAGCAAGTGCCTCATGAAATGCTTGTTCTACAGCGGTACGGAAAGCTTCGCCGTAATTGTCGTTGCCTTCTATATTTTCCACCAGCATCCATAGCTCTTCGTGGAAATCCGCCAAGGGCATGACTTGCTTGCCCCACGTAAGAAGCGGAACTTTTTTCAGCTGCAGCGCCTTGGTCATCGCTGGCCATGTATGTATATCAAATTGAACATATATATATTCTGTACCCGTATCCAACAAATAGACAAACGCCTGATTGTCGGAATCCGTCAACATTTGGCCAGATGCTTCAATTGCTTCGGCCGGTTCAGTTTCTTCGATGAAGAATTCAATTTTATCGCCATTGATTTCAGTTCTGTTTACTGCCACTAATTTATGCAAATCAATACTTCCTTTCTGGCTTCTTGATAATGATATTTTAACACAGCTCTGCCATTCGTTGCAGTTTGCACTAAACTATCCGATAATGAAGTTAACAGAGAGGTGTTCACTATGACAAAAGAACTCGAAATCGAATTTAAGAACATGTTGACCAAAGAAGAGTATAAACGTTTGCTGAAAGATTTCGCCGCTCTCCATGACGGCCCCATCACCCAGCACAACCATTATTTCGATACCGCTGATTTCCGGCTGAAAGAGCAGCTCAGTGCCTTGCGGATCCGCAATAAAAGCGGCCGCTTTGAATGCACCTTGAAAATTCCTGCTCCAGTCGGACATTATGAAATCACCGATAAATTGACCAAAGAGCAGGCACGCCGGATGCTTGAACTGGAAACCTTTGAAGCAACCGAAGTATCTGTGGCCCTTCGAGAACTTGAAATACCGCTGACTGCATTGAAGCCGATCGGAACCTTGACCACACACCGTGTGGAATTCGAATATCTCGGTGGCCTTTTGGTGATCGACCATTCCGAATACAATGGCCATGAAGATTTCGAGCTGGAATTCGAAGTGGCAGACGCTGAAACCGGCCATGAATATTTCTTGAATTTCCTGCAGCAGCAAGGGATTCCCGAACGTCCAGCACGAAAGAAAATTGCGCGCTTCATGGATTCAGCTACTCCACGTCCTGCCGGTCAATAGTTTTGAAACCCTAAATTTTGTAAACTTCACAATCGATTTGGTTGAGATATTCAAGCTGCGTTGTTAGAATGAATTTACAGCTAAAGCAAAGGAGACACGATGATGACTGGAAAACCGATTATTCCGTACGAAGAAATTGGTGCGGAGAGATTATCACAGTTAGTCGATGCATTTTATGCGCGCGTAGCGGCACATCCAAAGCTGCAGCCTATTTTCCCAAATGATCTTTCAGAAACCGCCCGTAAACAAAAACAATTCCTAACCCAATATTTAGGTGGACCGAATATTTATTCAGAAGAACATGGACATCCGAGATTAAAGGCAAGACATAATCCATTCGCTATTACACCTGCTAGAGCTCAGGCTTGGCTTGAGTGTATGAGTGAAGCAATGGACGAAGTGGGGTTGAGCGGAAAATTCCGTGAGACTTTATACAATCGGCTTGTTTTAACTGCACATCATATGATCAATGCGTCTGACAGTGAGGAGGAGTTGGAGTGAGCAACCTGGACCTGGCTCAAGAAATTCGTGAGCCTGCGAATTCTTTCAAACCAATGGAACTGTATGTTTTTGTAGATCCTTTGAACCCGGAATGCTGGGAGCTTCAGGCTGTCATCCGGAAGCTACAGATTGAATACGGCCATTATTTTTCCATGCGCATCGTATTGAGCACACAATTATTCAACTTAAACAAAGCAACGCTTTCAGCTAATATCGATACCGATAACTTAACTCACCCTGTATTGCCTTCTGTTGCCATCAAAGCTGCAGAACTTCAGGGAAAACGATCTGGAAACCGCTTCCTGCACAAATTACAGGAGCATCTATTCCTTCAGTCAAAGGACGTCTCTTCTTACAGTGTCTTGTTGGAAATTGCGGAGGAAGCAGAGCTGGATCAGGAAGAATTCAAAACGGATTTTCATTCTGTACATACCGCAAAAGCTTTTCAATGCGATTTACAGATTACCCGTGAGATGGAAATCACTGAAGTCCCCAGCATTGTATTCTTCAACGAATGCATTGAAGATGAAGGCGTCAAAATATCCGGACTTTATTCATACGATGTGTATCAAACGATTTTACAGGAAATGATGGGGGAAGAAAGCTTGAATCGGCAAACCCCACCTCCTTTAGATGATCTCTTCACAAAATTTTCGACCATGGCAACCAAAGAAATTGCTTCTATATACAATATTTCCGAACAGACTGCAGAATGCGAGCTTAAGAAACAAGTTCTTCAACAAAAGCTGGAACGCATCTGCATGCCGAAAGAAACTTTATGGAAAGTAAAATAACCTGCCTCCCCTTTGTGGGAGACAGGTTATTTTTTTCGCTCAGATTTAACTTTGGAAAGTATTTTAAGAGTTTTGGAAAGTAATTCGCTTCCAGTGGAAAGTATTTGGTTTGAACTTGGGTTTAGACTTAAAAGTGGACACTTGCACTTTTTTGGGCGCCCAGCTCTTTGAGTCATAAGCCAACCCAGCTGCGTGGCAAAGAGCGCCACACTGCCGGTCTGTCTTATGCCCGGCAGAGCTACATGGGCACCTGCGCTTTTCTTGTTGTTCAGCTACAGCGCCCAGAACCTCGGGGTCTTAAGTCAATTTGCCTGTGCGGCACAAAACGCCGCTTCGGCAAACTGCCTTAAGCCTGTCGGTTCTAAACGGGCACTTCCGCTTTTCTCTTCCCAAAGCGAAAGGCGCCTTCCACGTCCGGAAGGCGCCTTTCTATATTACACAAAGGGGATGGGAGAAATGTTCACGCTCAAACAAAGGGGTGTATGTTTGTATGTGATTTATTTCACAACGTAATCTTATCACGGGATAATAGTTAATGCAATAATTCACAAGGACTTTCACAAATTCGTCATAATTAAGCTTATTTTTGCTATCTTCATTTTCTTTTTAGTTATTTCAAAATAACTAAATAACAGAAGCTGATCTATAAAATCAGCTTCTGCCCTCATTTTATTTATTCAACAATAACTTTTCAAGTTCATTTAACTTTTGTTCGAAAACTTTACAGGCTTCTTCAACAGCTTCTGACTGCGTCATATCGACACCCGCTTTTTTCAGCACTTCGATCGGATAGTCCGAGCTTCCCGCTTTCAGGAATTCATTGATATAACGATCTACAGCAGGCTGGCCTTCTTCAAGGATCCCTTTGCTCAACGCTGTAGCCGCACTGAATCCTGTGGCGTATTGGAAGACGTAATAATTATAATAGAAATGTGGAATCCGCGCCCACTCTAAACCGATTTCTTCATCGACTGCCACGTCCGGTCCAAAGTATTTTTGGTTCAATTCATAATAGACTTCAGTTAAGCGATCGGCTGTCAACGCTTCCCCGTCCTGATCCATTTTGTGCATCAGGTGTTCGAATTCGGCAAACATGGTCTGGCGGAATACGGTTCCTCGGAATCCATCAAGCCAATGATTCAACAAGTAAATGCGTTCCTGATCGTCTTCTGTGGACTTCACCATGTATTCGTTCAGCAGAGCTTCATTGGTCGTCGAAGCCACTTCCGCTACGAAAATCGAGTAATCTCCGTAGACGTACGGCTGGTTTGCACGCGTATAGTAACTATGGACACTATGGCCGAATTCATGCGCCAGTGTAAACAGGTTATCTACATTGTCCTGCCAATTCATCAGGATATACGGATTAGTTCCGTACGCACCGGAAGAGTAAGCTCCACTGCGCTTTCCTTTGTTCTCTTTCACGTCCACCCAGCGGTTGTCGATGCCTTCTTTGACGATTCCTACATATTCCTCTCCGAGTGCTCCAAGCCCTTTAAGCATGATGCCCGTGGCTTTTTCATATGGAATCTCCATTTTCACTTCTTTGACTAAAGGTGTATGCAAATCCCACATGTGAACCTTGTCGATTCCCAGCACTTCTTTGCGCAGTGCTGCATAACGGTGCAATAGGTGGAGGTTATTGTTGACGGTCTCCACCAGGTTATCGTACACTGCTTCCGGAATATGGTCATCAGCTAAAGCCGCCTGGCGGGCAGAATCAAACTTCCGGATACGCGCTTCGACATTATCGCGTTTGATATTGCCTGATAAAGTAGAAGCAAACGTGTTGCGGAATTTGCCGTAGGTTGCATAAACTGCTTTAAATGCATCTTCGCGTACCCGGCGATCTTTGCTTTCAAGGAACCGGATATAGTTGCCATGTGTAATCTGCACTTTTTCCCCTGATTCATCTTCTATTTCCGGAAATTCAAGATCTGCATTGTTCAGCATTCCGAATGTCTCTGAAGAGGCTCTGCTCACTTCAGACATTTGAGCAAGCAGCGATTCCTGCTCTGCAGGCAAAACATGCGGACGCAGTGAATTCAATTCCTCGAGCGCCTGTTTGTATAAGCTCAAGCCTTCATGATTGGCTACGTAGTCATTCAGCACGGATTCCTCCAAAGCGAGAATTTCAGGCGTCAGGAATGACAAGCCAGCTGATACTTTCGCAAATAATGACTTAATCCGGCTGTCCATCGCCTGGTATTTCGAATTGGTGGTGTCCTGATCGTAGCGCATATGCGAATACGTATATAGACGTCTCATGCGCTCCGTCAACTCATCTTTATACACCAGTACCTTATAAAGAGCTTCAGCACTTTCTTGCAGTTTCCCTTGATACGATTCCGCTTGATCTCCTAAAGCAGCGACTTCAACGAACTCTTTTTCCCAAAGCTCATCGGTTTCAAATATATCTTCTAATCTCCAAGTCAATTCTGTTGGAACTTCTTCTCTCGTCAATACTTTGTTAACCATTTAGCTTCCTCCTCTGTCCCGTTCTTTCGGGAAACGAACTACACCTTATTTTCTCAATTTTCTCAAGTTTTTGCAATAGATATCATAAGCGCTGTCCAAAACCTTCGAATCGGTCGAATCCCGATTTGCGAAAGACAAATACAGCGTTAGATACTCTGTCATGAGCGACGCTGCCTGGCCTGTTACACCCGGATTGGTTAGGGGCACTCTTCCGGAAGCGGCCAGCACTTCCATCGAGATTCCTTTCTCCCAAGCGGCGACAGTCTGCAATTGCCACACTACCGCTGGAGACTTCATACATTCAGCGCCCAGCATCGGAATCCCAAAAAAATCAGGCACATTCCCTACATCTATCCGCAATTCATAACACAGTCGGCAAAAACTATTTTTGATCCGATTTTCTGCGTACAGCTGACTCCTGATATACCGGCGCTTTACATTCTGAAAAATTCCCATCACGCTCCTGAACTCTTCTTTGGTCAGACGTTTTGGAATCGCAAAGGGAAAAACCTGCCTAGTTGACTGAATCGATTTTGTTTTTCCCGCCCAGCGATTCGGGCTGATATAAAACAAATTCGAATGATAATAAAACCGGTCCCCTGGTGGATGGAATAAAAGGATGAAGGAAATCGGACCGCTCTCCTGCCGCATCGCAATTTCAAAGGATTTCAAATGCACGATCCCAATTTCTTCACGGCAAGGCTGTTTTAAGCCTTTTATCCAGATTGGATTCACACCAAGCAACCGATAGCCTTCAGAGCGCTGGTTAAGCTGCGTGGCTGGAATGGTGCTGCATTGGAACTCAATCGCATAACGCCCGTCGACCAAAAGGTCTGCGCGCTGCCGGATCGCTGATAGATGTTTCTCTAATTCAACGTGGTGGTCTAGTTGTTGGAAGAAATGATAAAGAAGAAGTTTTCCGTGTAGATGTAAAGGGGATTCAGGTTCGCTGAAATAATCGCAGTCTGAAAGGCTTTTATGTGCGAAATGAGGGATGTTGATTTCTCCGATTTTCAAAAGCAGCGGAGCTTGGCAGGAAGGACAGAAAAATTGTTCGCGCGAACGAATTTCAAGAAGTTCCTTTCGTGCATACTTTCCGGTTAAATAAAACAATTCCTGTTGCTTCGTTTTGGCAACTAATATATAGATCACTCTCCTTTCTTCCATTCTATGGAAGGAAAGGAGTTTTAGCAATAAAAAAAAAGACCTCCCATAAAGGAGATCTCATCCAAAATAATGCAGGACATTTGAGAGCGCGTCTTCTTTGAAAATACAGTTGCCGTATTCTTCAAGACGGTGAACAGTGACAGGTGACATACGTAAATATTCAGTGATGATGCTGACATTGTTTTTGATGTCTTCTTCTGAATGAAGAATCTCATCAAAACTTGTGTAAAGATAATACTTGTCCTCGAAATGGTAGACAGCTGATTCAATCGGCACGTACATTAAGCGCCGTGCAATCGGCAACAGTTCCTCCACTTCCGAAAAGACAAATGTATATTCAAGTTTCTTAACGTCAGGTTCATCAAAGACCGGTTCAAATTCATCAAACTCCGGTGTAACCGCATCTTCACTTGCAAACATTTTGCGGCGTTCTTCTATATCATCAGGCAAATCAAGCTTTTGCCCATCTTTAGTTAATTGAGCACGTGTTACGGTTACTTCAAGACCTTTATCCATCGCCTGGACTTGGATCCAAAGTGGACCTTCCATTACGAAATCGGCTTCTTCATTGACTTCATCCATCATTTCCCAAAAAAGCTCTTCGCTCTTATCTCTGTTAAACCAGATTTCGTCACGGCTAAACCCTCGCTCTTCAACGTCGAGATAGGAAATGTAAAATTTAACTGTGTTGTCGTTGATACGTTCTATTTCCATTTTACACCTCTCCTTTACGGTTTGGACTAAGAGAACATTCCTCAGAGCCGTGCTGTATTACTTTAAACAAGTATAACTTCTTTCATAGATAAAGAAAAAGTTTATGCCTATCCCCTAAGACAAGTTACAAGTACATAGAGTCTAATTCACTTAAGTGATTTATGCAACTAATTTAAGATAAAGAAAAGCTGTCCCAGGATCTCTTATGAAATACCATAAAGACCGGACAGCTAGTGTACTTATTGTTAGTTGACCATTCGCTGAGCTTCAAGCAATTGGTATGCTCTAACTTTACGTGGTAGGAAGCGGCGGATTTCATCTTCGTTGTAGCCCACCTGCAGGCGTTTTTCGTCCATAATAATCGGACGGCGCAGCAATCCTGGATGCTCCTGGATTAACTCATATAAACGCTGAAGCGGTAAACTTTCAACATCTACATTCAATTTTTGGAATATTTTAGAACGGGTAGAGATGATTTCATCTGTGCCGTCTTCAGTCATACGTAAAATTTCTTTAATTTCACTGATTGTCAGTGGTTCAGAGAAAATATTGCGTTCTGTATATGGAATTTCGTGTTCCTCAAGCCAAGCTTTTGCTTTTCTGCAAGATGTACAGCTTGGAGAAGTAAATAATGTAACCATCATAGTGGAGCACTTCCTTTCGGATTCATGAAAACTTGGTGTAGTACTTTTTCTCAAATTAGAATCATTATAGTTTAGAGGCTCTACATTCATTATACAATGTATGGGATCAATTTAATAGTGTATCTCAATAAAAAATTTAGAAAACGAGCTTTTTGTCACATATTAGCTATATATTCTTTATACTTTTATAGCTATACATTCTCAATTTACCCCTTTATCATCTGTCGTAAACTTCCAAACTAAAATTAATTATTCTCAGTTACTTCTTCTGTTTGAAAATAGTTAGTACACTTATATACTACGTTTCAGAATCAAAATAGTTTCATAATGAACAACAATATAAACAGATGAATTATTTTCAATGGCTGCACCGATTATTGGATATTCCCCAAGCCTTCACTATAGTGCATTCTTTGAAAAGCAATCAAGGCGTATAGTCTACGCCCTCTGTATAAGAATTGCCGGCGTTCCATAGAAGAAACTCCTCTATGCCCTGATCATTCAAAGCTTTGATCTGTGCTTCCACTTCCGCTTTACCATACCGCATGTAATTGCCTGACCCCAGGTAACTGGCTGTAAAATCCTGGAGCCACGGCCGTGAAACTGGCGGATTGTCTAAAGCAGCCAAGACCTGATTCTCCACCTTCGCATACTCAGCTACCAGATTATAGGGTTCCAAATCCGGTTTGGCAATTCCAAAATAAGAAGTCCAATGGCTTGGATAGATCATGGATGAAATAACATCTACATTTTCAGAGATTTTGGAAAAGTTCTGGCCAATGCCAGGTGCTTCCGGCAAAGTGGCAGCATAGCCGAAAATGTCGACAGAGACTTCCACTCCATAAGGCTCTAATTGTTCTCTAGCATATGCCACAAAATCAGTTACCGCTTCCACTCTTTTCTGTACAGGATCAACATCGGACTCTGCATAGTCGCCGAGTGAATAGCTTAAATCATCCGCACGGTGTTCGAAGCCTTCTGGAAAGCGGACGTAGTCAAATTGGATTTCCTTGAACCCGAGCTTCGCTGCTTCGATGGCAACTTGAACATTATGATCCCATACCTCTTGCAAAAATGGATTGACAAATGCATCTCCACGATTGTTTTTCCATACCTGGTCTCCGTCCATAAACGTCAACTCCGGATTTTGTTCCGCCAATACAGTGTCTTTAAAAACCACGACACGAGCAATCGGGTAAATCTCTTTTTCTTCTAATTTCTCCAACATTGCTCTTGGGTCCTTTATGAAAGATCGGCCGATATTTAGCTCTGCCAAGGCCGATCCTTCTTCAGGTATGTATGTCAGGTGGCCAACATCTTCTTTTATATCGATGACCATAGCATTCAGTTCTGTTTGATCAATAAGGTTGATCAACGAATCGAACCGTTCTCCTCCGGCAGAATGCGCTGTCACAAAAATTCCACGGACTGCATCCGGATAATTGAAGTTGAGACCTGAGTCAAATTTAAATAATTGTGAAGACGCCAAAACCTTCGAGTCAAGTTCAACTGTATGATAAGCCCGCGGTGTAAAATCCGGTGCCTTGTCCTCTTCGGCTGCATAACCATTTCCAGCACTCACCAAACTAAAGCTTACTGCACAAATCGCTGCCAATTTCCACGGTTTCACCATTCCACTGCACCCCTTTATCCTGCTCTAATAGCCAAACCACTCCTCCGACTAGGAGAAGGGGTAGTGACTATAAAAGCCCGATTTGATTATCAACCCTCAAAGTGGTTCGAGAAGCTCCTTGACGGTGTTTTTTCATCATTCATCGTTCTTCCATTCTATCATTTATCTGACTAATTGAAATAAGAAAATCATAAGGGTGCGAAATAGTTTTGGCTGCCATTCAACAAGCGAGGATAAACAGATTTCGACTCGCGGCCAAGACCTTATTCAACCTAAAAAAAGAACGATGCCCTAAGGACATCGTTCTTTTATCATTTGGTCAAAGATGACGCTTTAATGGATTCGAATTCACGTTCTGAGCATTGTACGAAATGACCTGGACTGACTTCTCTCATCCGAACATCATCAGCTTTATTATAGTCATGAACGGCAGGGTCGTAAGATTTACGGACCCGGTTACGCTCATAGTTCGGATCCGGCAGCGGAATTGCCGACAACAACGATTGCGTATAAGGATGCAATGGGTTATTGTACAATTCTTCAGCAGGAGCCAATTCCACTAACTTCCCGAAATACATAACACCAATGCGGTCTGAGATGTATTTAACCATCGACAGGTCATGGGCGATGAACAAGAAAGTCAATCCTTTTTCCTCTTGCAGTTCTTTCAGTAAATTGACGACCTGCGCTTGAATGGAAACGTCCAATGCAGAGATCGGCTCATCAGCGATGATGAAATCCGGATCTACAGCCAAAGCACGGGCGATTCCAAGACGCTGGCGCTGACCGCCTGAGAACTCATGCGGATAACGGTTGGCGTGCTCTTTGTTCAAGCCGACTGTCTCCAGCAGATCATAGACCATCTTTTTGCGTTCTGTCTGGTTTTTTGCCAAGCCATGGATGTCGATGCCTTCAGCAATAATATCCATCACTTTCATGCGCTGGTTCAATGAAGCATACGGATCCTGGAAGATCATCTGCATTTTGCGGTTGAATTTCTTCAAGTCCTGCTTGGACTTTTTACCGTGGACATTTTCACCTTCATAGTAAACATCGCCATCAGTTGCATCATATAAACGGATGATGGAGCGGCCGGTTGTGGATTTACCACAGCCCGACTCGCCAACCAATCCTAGAGTTTCACCTTTGTAGATGTCAAAGCTGATATCATCCACCGCGCGGACTTCATTTGCTTTACCGATATTGAAATACTGTTTGAGATTTTTGATTTCCAGTAATTTTTCAGCCATTACACCGCGCCCCCTTCATAATATCTGCTTCCCGGGAATTTCTTCATACGTTCAATGACAGTTACAGGCGGTTCCACCTGTGGCGCATCCGGATGCAATAACCATGTAGCAGCCGAATGGGTATCACTGACTTTAAAGAATGGAGGATTTTGCTCCATATCAATGCTTAGTGCATATTCACTTCGAAGCGCAAAAGCATCGCCCTTCGGCGGGTCCAATAGATCAGGAGGAGTTCCAGGAATCGCATACAATTTCGCATCTTCCGTATCCAATGACGGCATCGAACTCAACAAGCCCCACGTATAAGGATGCTGTGGGTTGTAGAAGATTTCATCAACAGTGCCGATTTCAACGATTTTCCCACCGTACATCACCGCTACACGATCTGCAACGTTTGCAACGACACCTAGATCATGTGTGATGAATATGATGGATGTATCTATTTTCTTCTGTAAGTCTTTCATCAATTCCAGAATTTGTGCTTGAATGGTAACATCAAGTGCAGTAGTCGGCTCATCTGCAATCAGGATTTTCGGATTGCAGGCAAGTGAGATGGCAATAACGATACGCTGGCGCTGACCGCCTGAGAATTGGTGTGGGTATTGTTTCATACGCAATTCCGGTTTCGGCATACCGACCAGCCGCAGCAAATCAATCGCTACTTTTTTCGCTTCAGTTTTGCTGATTTTCTGGTGCTTCAACAAAGGTTCTGTCAATTGACGGCCAATCGGCATTGTTGGATTCAAGGAAGTCATCGGATCTTGGAAAATCATCGAAATTTCTTTTCCGCGGATCTTCTGCATTTCCTTATCGCTCAACTTCGTCAGATCACGGCCGCCAAAAAGGATTTCACCACTTTTGAATTCAGCTGAACTTTCAGGCAACAAACGCATGATGGATTT
Organism: uncultured Planococcus sp.; assembly: GCF_947501725.1. Classification (NCBI taxonomy): domain Bacteria; kingdom Bacillati; phylum Bacillota; class Bacilli; order Caryophanales; family Caryophanaceae; genus Planococcus; species uncultured Planococcus sp. The sequence continues at coordinate 192,190 of NZ_CANMXD010000003.1, forward strand.
TGTCGTAACAGATTTTCCTGAACCCGACTCTCCAACAATCGCTAAAGTTTCGCCTTTATATAGATCAAAGTTAACCCCTCGTATCGCTTTAACTTCCCCGGCTTGGGTGTTAAAAGAAAGCTCAAGGTCTTTTACTTGTAAGATTTTCTCCATTATCAACGTTCCTCCTTAATCTTTCATCTTCGGATCGAGGGCATCACGAAGTCCATCACCGATCAAGTTGAATGCAATCATGATTAAACTTAACAAGACGGCTGGGAATGCTAGAATATGCGGTGCAAATTGAATCAATGCATAACCATCGTTAATCAATGTCCCGAGCGAAGCATCCGGTGCCTGCAGCCCCAGTCCGATAAAGCTTAAGAAAGCTTCAAAGAAAATCGCACTTGGTATGGTGAACATCGTATTGATGATGATTACACCTAGAACGTTCGGCATTAAATGCTTCCAGATGATGCGGCTGTCACTGGCACCTAATGTGCGGGCAGCCAATACGAACTCCTGGCTCTTATATTTAAGGACCTGACCCCGGACGACTCGGGACATTCCCGTCCATCCGGTGATGGTCAAGGCGATGATGATGGCGAGTATCCCCGGATCCATGATGAGGATAAATAGGATTACCACTACCAGGTTAGGAATACCTGTCAGAATTTCAACGATACGCTGCATAAAGTCATCAATGCGTCCGCCAAAGTAGCCGGAAATCCCTCCATAGATTACTCCAATCAGCATATCGATTGCAGCAGCCACGAAAGCAATGAACAGGGATACTTGAGTTCCTTTCCAGACACGCGAGAACATGTCACGGCCAAGGCCGTCTGTTCCAAACCAATAATTGACTTCCACATTTTTCATTTCGTACAAGTCGACTTCCTCTCCGGCTAAAGTTCCGACTCCATCAAGAATTCCTAGATTTTCGATGACTGGAATTTTCGGCGGCAGGTTCGCATGAGTGATTGTTTGATCATTCGGCTCATAAGGGCTGATGATTGGCCCCAAAAATGACATGATGACGATTAAGCCAAATAAAATCAGGCTGAACAAAGCACCTTTGTTTTTACGGATACGGTACCACGCATCCTGCCAGAAGTTGACGCTCGGCTTGGTGATGCGCTCTGCCTGATTGGCATCCAATGTGATGCGCTCAAACGAGCCTTTCGGCAGTTCCGGAATTTTATCGATTTTTTGAGTCATTAACTTTTACCTCCTGAAAGACGGATACGAGGATCAATGACACCATACAGAATATCAACCAGCAGGATGATCACAATCAAGAACACCGAGAAGAAAATAGTAGTTCCCATGATGATGGAGAAATCACTGACGATAATCGATTTAACGAATTGTTCCCCGATACCCGGAATTGCGAAAATCTGTTCCACTACAAGTGATCCTGTAAGAATGGATACAGCCATCGGCCCAAGAACAGTGATCAATGGGATCAACGCATTACGGAATGCATGCTTGAATGCAATTTCTGATCCACTCGCTCCTTTAGCTTTCGCTAACGTAATATAGTCTGAACCGAGTACTTCAATCATTTCAGTACGGATAAACCGTGCTGCTGTAGCAAGTGGGAACATAGCCAACGCGATGGATGGCAGAACACTGGACATGAAACCGTCCTTCCATAAGGCCACTGGGAACAAGTCCCATTTCAAGCCAAACCAATATTGCAGCAAAGAAGCGAAAACGAAGGAAGGAATCGATATTCCGACAATCGCTACGAATGTACTGGTGTAATCAACCCAGGTATTCTGCCTTAGGGCGGCAATCATTCCCAAGAGGATTCCCAGTACAGTTCCCAACACCATTCCCTGGAAACCAATTTGAGCAGAAGGACCAAGGCGGCTTAAAATGACATCCGTAACTTCCGCTCCTTTGAATTGGTTAATCGAAATTCCTAGGTCGCCTTGCACTAGGCCAAACATATAATTGAAATACTGAACCGGAAGAGGTTCATCCAATCCATACCTGGCTTCTACGACTGCCCTTTGTTCTGGAGACAATTTATCTGCGGAAGCGACGGGGGATCCTGGTAAAATTTTCATAAGGAAAAAAGTGAAAGTAGCGATCAGCGCTAAAGTGATCACCATATAGATTAAACGCTTGCCAATATATTTCGCCATAGTGCACCTCCAAAATTAATTCTATTTGACAAGTCCTTAGCATAGGAATGCGGACCTGCAACATTCAAAAGTTAGCAGAAAATGGTCAATTTTCGGTTAATTCCTTTACATTAGAAAAGAGAGTATATCGTCCTAAAATGCGATATACTCTCTTTCTATTTTGTTTTCACAGTAGCGGGTTTAACTTATTCTTTACCCGAAATGTATGCCCACTTGTAGCTGAAATCTCCACCGAATGGGTGTTTGATGATGCCATTAACGTAAGGCTGTTGAAGTGCCATTGCGCCACGCTGATAGATCGGCGCGATTGCAGCGTCGTCTTCAAGAAGGATTTTCTCAGCTTGTGCCATTGCTTCCCAACGTGCAGCAGGATCTGTTGCCAATTCGCCTTTAGCTGATTCAACTAGTGCATCATACTCTTCATTTGAGTAAGACATTTTGTTTTGAGCAGATCCAGTCACGAACAAGTCGATGAACGTCATAGGATCCTGGTAATCTGGTCCCCATCCAGCAGTTTGGATGTCGTAGTCCTGAGCTTCATCAAGTTCTAAACGAACTCCGAAAGGAACTGCTTTAAGGTTGATCGTCAAGCCTTCAAGATTTGTTTCAAGTTGTTCTTTAAGGTAAGCATCCATGTTTTTAGCAGTTTCAGTGTCTCCACCTAGGATTTCAAGAGTAACTTCTTCCACTCCCAATTCTTCCATACCAGTTGCGAAAAGTTCCGCAGCTTCTTCAGCGTTGAACTCAATCAAGTCTCCATTGACATCACGGAAGTCTGTATTGCTTTCATCGAAAGCAAATTCAGTAGGTACTAAGAATGTAGCAGGCAATGATCCGTTAGCTAAAACTACGTCCACTAGATCTTGCTTGTTGAAACCTTTTGCAATTGCTTTACGGATATTAACGTTTGAAAGAGCATTTGCTTCACCGTTACGCTCTTGGTTAAGTTTGAAGTAGAAAACAGTTGGTTCCAAATCAGTAACCAAATTTTCGTCATTTGCGTATTGTCTTGCAAATTCTCCGCTCAAACCAGCGCGGTCTTTTTCTCCAGAGTTATAAAGGTTGACTGCAGTAGCAGGTTCTTTTACAACATCCCAATTAATTGTCTCAAGTTGAACAGTTTCAGCATCCCAGTATTCAGGATTCTTCTGCATTTTCCAAGTCAAGCCAGTTCCGTCCCAGTCAGTAAGTGTGAATGGTCCGTTAAAAATCAAGTTTTCAGAGTTAGAAGCATAAGCGTCACCTTTTTCAGTTACGAAAGCTTCGTTCTGTGGGTAGAAAGTTGGGAAAGACATTAATGACATGAAATAAGGTACTGGACGCTCAAGTTGCACTTCAAGAGTGTTGTCGTCTACAGCAGTAACTCCAAGTTCAGTCGGCTCCATGTCTCCTGCAGCAATTTCAGTAGCATTAACAATCGAACCAGCCATCATGTAAGCTCCGTATGGAGAACCTGTAGCAGGATCAATTGAACGTTGCCAAGAGTATACGAAATCGTTGGCAGTAACCGGTGTTCCATCTGACCAGTTAGAGTCGCGCAATTTGAATGTGTAAGTCAAACCGTCTTCACTGACTTCAGGCTCGCCTTCAGCAAGTGCAGGTTCAGCAATGTTTTCTTGATTTAAACGGAATAGGCCTTCATTAACATTATTGAAAATGTTGAATGCGACTGCATCCTCAGCTAATGAAATATCCATAGTTGGAATTTCAGCGCTTTCCATCAAGTTAAGGACTTGCTCTGAGTCTAAATCCCCAGCTGGTTCTGTACCTTCCGTGCCGTCTGTAGTTTCAGTACTAGTGTCAGTATCGTCTCCGCCGCCACATGCCGCTAGAAAAGCACTTAGGACTAAAACTAGGCTTAATAGCCAAAAAATCTTGCTGTTTCTCACTAAATTGACCCCCTCGAATTTTCTGAAAAATTGGTACAAGGCTAATTATACATAATATTTTTTTCTTGTACAGCACTTTTTTTGGAAATTTTTACACTCTTGTAACAATTGCGTTACATTCACATTACACGAATCCGCTAGAATATTGGATTTGTAAGCGTTTTCGGCGTCTAAGATAAATGAAGAATTTTTTGATTTTTTTTTTAACTTCTTCTACAATTGATAAGAATCGAGGTGCGAAGTTTGAAGAAAATCGTTTTATCTTTAGGAATTATCCAAGTTTTGATCTTTATCACAATATTTTTCCGGACAGATGACTTGTCCCTGCTGGCTTATATTAATAATTCATTTGTTTACGGCGGGATCTTGCTATTTTTCGGATTGTGGGTTTTTGTGGTGCGGACAGGTGTGTTTGATATATTCACAATCAGTGTGAGAAAGGCATTTAAGATGAAGTCCACACTGGAAGATGAAGAAATGCGGCCGCCTTCCGAAGCTTTAGGTTTTTCCAGCTCGCTCCTGCTCATTACAGGAGCTGTCACTTTGCTGATCATGGGGATTTGCCTGGTGATTTATAACCTCTAGTATTGCTTCCCGAAACGCTTATGTATTATACTAATAGGACATATTATGAGCGATGAAAAAGAAGAGTAAATGCAGTTCCTTCTATAAAGAGAGTCTGTGGTTGGTGGAAACAGATGAAGTGCTGCATTGAATGGACTTTTGAGCTGAAGCGGTGAACGAACAAGTAGCCGGTTCCGTGTTCTTCACGTTATGAAGAAGAGTGGCCGGCGACGGCAACTAGGGTGGTACCGCGGAAAACACATCATTCGTCCCTTTTTTTTAAGGGATGTGTGCTGTGTTTTTTACTTTGAGGAGGAATATTGATGAAGAAAATCTTTTCAGGCGTTCAGCCTACCGGTACGGTAACACTCGGAAATTACATAGGAGCATTCAAGCAATTTACGGACCTGCAGGATGAGTATGACTGCATCTTCTGCATCGTTGACCAACATGCCATCACGATGCCGCAAGACCGTTTGGAGCTCCGGAAAAACATCCGTGCTTTAGCAGCCCTCTATCTGGCTGTCGGAATCGATCCCGAGAAAGTCACCCTGTTCATCCAATCGGAAGTTCCGGCGCACGCCCAGGCTGGATGGATGCTGCAATGCGTTTCGACCATCGGCGAACTTGAGCGGATGACCCAGTACAAAGACAAATCTGCTAAAAATGCTTCTGTTCTTGCTGGATTGCTGACTTATCCCCCATTGATGGCAGCCGATATCCTTTTATATCAGACAGACATCGTACCAGTTGGAGACGACCAGAAACAGCATATCGAACTGACACGCGATCTGGCCGAACGATTCAACCGGAAGTACAACGATATCTTTACGATTCCGGACATCCGCGTCCCTAAAAATGGCGCGCGCATCATGTCGCTTCAGGACCCATCGAAAAAAATGAGTAAATCTGATACCAATAAGAAAGCGATCATCACGTTATTGGATGACCTGAAAACGATCGAAAAGAAAATCAAGAGCGCTGTAACCGATTCTGAAGGCGTGGTCAGCTACGATCCGGCCAACAAGCCTGGTGTCGCAAACCTGTTGACCATCGAAGCGGCCTTGACCGGTGAAAGCATCGACAGCCTGGTCGCCAAATACGAAGGCTCCGGATACGGTGATTTCAAAGCTTCCGTTGCCAAAGCCGTCACCGAACATTTGGCGCCGATCCAGGAACGCTACGCTGCGCTTCTGAACTCTGAGGAATTGGACAAAATCCTTGATGCCGGAGCTGAAAAAGCCAATCACCTGGCCAACAAAACCTTAAAGAAAATGGAAAACGCCATGGGTCTTGGGCGTAAAAGAAAATAAACAAAAAAGGAGCTGCAAAATCGCAGCTCCTTTTTCTTTGGTTATTATTCTGCAGTAACTGGTGACTCTTGATTTACAGCAAGGTCTGACAAGTAAACACCAGTGCCATCACCGATTGCGTAATTCAATACTCGGTCGTTGACCGGGCTCAGAACTGCTCGGTATAACGTAGGGAATACCGGCACCTCATCTACCATCAATTGCTGCCATTCGTTGTAGATATCCTGGCGGTAGGCAAGGTCAAATGCTTCTTCTGAACGTCCTGCTTCTAGAAGACGTGTATTTTCTTCATTTTCCCAGCGTGCGAAGTTGTACAGTGCATCAGCGCCGTATAGCCCTGAAGGATCTACGTCAATACCAACTCCCCAAGCTGCCTGATAAACATCGACATTCGGATCGTCTTCTCCACCGTTACCTACACGATCGTAGAATGAGTTGAATTCAAGCATTTCAAGGTTGACTTTCAAGCCGACAGCTTCCCAAGATTGCACATAGTATTGTGCCAAAGGTTCGGCTGTGTCGCCGCCAGTCATCGAGATGAAATTGATTTCCAACGGATTTCCTTCTGGGTCTTCACGGATACCGTCATCATCAGTGTCCACGTATCCAGCATCATCCAAAAGCTGATTCGCTACTTCCGGATCGTACGTTCTGCCTTCATTCGTATCGTCATGGAATTCAGGATGGGATGGCGGAATCAAAGTTGTCGCATTCCAACGCAACCCATTATAGAAACGTTCACCGACTGCAGCGTTATCCACTGCATGCCACATTGCCTGGCGAAGTTCTACATCGCCCATTTTCGCTTCGGGATTATAATCCACACGATTGTTTTCTGCATCCCATGTTCCAAGTTTAAAGCCGATATACGTGTAGGCGCGATCAATCGCTCCTAGATATTCAACGTTTGACATCTCAGCATTATCCGGGAATTGATCTACAGGGAAATCGCTGATCAAGTCAACGCCTCCGGTTTCCAATTCCTGTACAACTGTTGAGCTGCTGATTACTTTAACGGTTACGCCATCAAGGTTTGGTTCACCGCGCCAGTAGTCTTCGTTTTTAGTCAGCGTGACAGACTCTCCAGGTACGATGCTTTCCACTTTGAATGGTCCAAAGCCGATTGGGTTTTCACGCACTTCAGGTGAAGACGAAATATCCGCAACTGCCATGTCTCCGAAGATGTGCTTAGCCAATGGATAAGACCAGATGCTTCCTGTCAATAAAGAAGGAGTAGACTCGATATACGTAATCGACAAGGTTTTTTCGTCGACGACTTCAATACCTGAAATCGTATCAGCTGCTCCGCTGTTATACTCTTCCATTCCTTCAATGTTTGTGAAATCAGAGTTGTAGCGAGGGCCGTCATAATCAGGATCGCCGATTACTTCGTGCGCAAACAACCAGTCTTCCGCAGTAACCGGTTCGCCATCATGCCAGTTGACATTATCGCCGATTGTGAATGTGAACGTACGGCCATCTTCTGAAACTTCATATGTTGCTGCTCCATCATTTGTGTACACATAGTTTTCGTCCCAAGTTAATAACCCTTCATCAAACCAATTCAGAATTTCTGCATCCGGTGCACCCGAATAGAAGTTCCAGTTTAATGTCCCTTCAAAAACCGTGTCCGATACTAAACCGAATGTTACGGTTCCTCCATCAATGGCTTCGCCTTCATTCGTTTTCACATTGCTGAAATCTTCAATCGAATACATGCCGCCATTTTCAAGTTCCTGTCCGCCGTCAGTATCTGTTTCTCCGCCGCCTTCTTCTGTAGACGTGTCGTCACCAGTACATGCTGCCAAGACCAAAACAAAAGACAACATCGGTAAGGTTAAATATTTGGTCCATTTGTTTTTCACCATTCTCTGTTTCCTCCTCTTTTCTCTTGAATAAAGCTCTTCCGGACTACTGTTGTGCTTGAATAGAGTTGTTTCTTACCGGTACCGAGAACCCTACTCCCCCTTTTCCCCTGCTTTTTTGTTACCCTCTGCGCTGTCGGGCATCGGTAGCGCGTTTTAAAGCCTGCCCGACATTATTTATACTAAGCATCAAAACAAAAATCAGGATTGATGCAGGTAACCAGATCCACCATCGCAATTCCAGTGTTTGAGGATTTCTTGCATAACTGATCAAGGTCCCTAAACTCGGAGTCGATTCGGGGAAGCCGAATCCTAAGAAGGACAGCCCGGATTCGATTCCGATATTGCCTGCCAAATTCAACGTCATCGTCACGATGATGATCGAACTAAGATTTGGCAGCACCTGGAAAAACATGATTTTAAAATCGGACGTCCCTAAAGTCTTGGACGCTTTGACATAATCCAATTCTTTTTCCTGCAGCGCCTTGGAACGGATCAGTCGTGCAATACCCATCCATAGAAATGCTGTCATGATCAACGAGAAAGATAGAATGCTATATCCAGGTACAGCTGTTACAAATGCGATAACGATCATTAAAATCGGCAAAACCATAAAAAAGTCAACAAAGCGCATAAAGATATTATCCACCGTACCACCGTAATATCCCGAAATCAGTCCGACCAAAATACCGATGATTCCCGTTAACAGCGTGACCAAAAAACCGATGGCTAATGAATTGCGTGTTCCAATGATCAATTGGCCGAAGATATCTCTTCCCCCGTAATCAGTGCCCAGCCAATAAGTAGCAGAAGGCGGCTCATATAGGGCAAAAAGGTCGACTTTTATGATCTCAGATTGATCCATGATGATCGAAGTGCCGAAAACACCCGCAATGATCAAGAATAGGAACAGGAGAGAGCCAAATGCTACTTTGTCCCGTATCAGCTCTCTTAGTAATATACTAAATCCGGATGGGCTTTTACCGAGATCCATATCCGGAATTTGTGTCCCACTGTCTTTGTCAATTCTCATATTTACACCTCTAAATTGTCATTTATTATTTAATCCGGATACGTGGATCAACTAAACTTAAGATGATATCGGATAATAATGCTCCGATGATCGCTGCTAGGCCAAATAACAGGACGAGCGCCGTCATTACGCTGTAATCACGCAGACTGATGGAAGAAAGGAATAATTCACCCATTCCTGGATAGCCAAAAATATTTTCAATGAAAATAGTTCCGCCAATCAATCCTGTTATTTCATAGCCGAAGAACGCTGCAATCGGAAGCAGGGAATTCCGCAAGACGTGGCGATTGTAGACACGCGATTCAGAAGAACCTTTAGCGCGGGCAGTTACGATAAAATCCTTTTGTTTTGTATCAATGATCTCACTTCTCAAATACTGGACTGTAGAAACGGTCGTGATCAATGCCATGGAAAGTGCCGGCAATAATAAATGATTCAGCTTGCTTATGAAATAGGCGAAAGTTCCAGGTTCGGTACCTGGAGCTACACTTCCGCTTGTCGGGAACCAGCCCAGCTGGAACCCAAAAATGAAAAGCATAACCAAAGCGAAAATGAATAATGGAGCTGCAAAGCCGATATACGTATATCCTGTGATCATACGGTCCAACCACGTGTCGTTGAAGCGGCCGCTGATGATGCCCAGTGGAATCGCGATCAAGTATGTCAATATCAATGTTGCTAATGATAACCACAAAGTATTGATCATACGGTCGCCTATCAACTCGGAAACCGGCATCTTAAAGCGGAATGACTGCCCGAAATCACCTTGAAGCACTCCCTTGATCCAATCGAAGTACTGTACATACCATGGATTGTTCAAACCAAGGCGTTCGCGCATCGCTTCGATCGTCGCCGGGTCGATGTTCGGATCGATCAAACCAGTCAGGGCATCTCCAGGCATTGCCTGGGCTAATATGAATACCAAAATACTCAAAATAATAATTTGCGGAATCGTTATAAGTGTTCTGCGTACAATTAATTTCCACATACCATTCAACCTCTCTCAGGCAACGCTACTTGATGGGTAGCTGAAATTGATTTTAACGAGAAAGGCAAACCTTCTTCATCAAAAAAGTCTTTTTCCAGCTTGTCATATTCAGCTTTCACTAACTTACGGTTTTCGTAATGCATCTCCCGATTGCGTGGATTGCTGTCCGGAATTGCCGCAATCAGCCGTTTCGTGTAAATATGCTGTGGATTCGTGAAAATCTCTTCGGATGTACCATGTTCAACATAACGGCCTTTATACATAATGCCGATGTGATCGCACATGTGACGGATGATGCCCAAATCATGGCTGATGAATAAATACGTTAAGTTCAATTCTTTTTGAATTTCACGCATGAAGTTCAAAACTTGAGCCTGCACGGAAACATCCAGTGCAGAAACAGGCTCATCAGCGATAATCAATTTCGGGTTCAGTGCAATTGCCCGGGCAATCCCGATGCGCTGACGCTGGCCTCCGGAAAATTCGTGTGGATATTTGTAAATGGCTTCAGGGCTCAGTCCGACCAATTCCATTAGCTCCTGAACGCGGATCCGCTCTTCTTTAGCAGACAGGTTTTCGTAATTGCGAAGCGGTTCTGCCACAATGTCCGCCACTCGTTTTTTCGGGTTCAGTGAGGAAAATGGATCCTGGAAGATCATCTGTATATCTTTTCGGACATCTATATATTCTTTTTTGTCTATGGTCGACAAATCCTTGCCTTCAAACAGTACTTTTCCTGAAGTTATATCATTTAATCCAATAATCGCACGGCCTGTCGTCGTTTTCCCTGATCCTGATTCTCCTACAAGTCCATAAGTCTGGCCCTGTTCAATCGAAAACGAGACGCCATCTACTGCACGAACATGGTCTTTGACTGTCTGAAAGATGCCTCCACGAACGGGAAAATGGACTTTCAGGTTTTCAACTTCAATTAGCGACATAATTGCGCTCCTCCTCGGCTTGTTCTGGGAAGTAAAAGTCCTTATAGCATGTGCACCGCACATAATGCCCTGGACTGATTTCATGGAGTTCCGGTGAAGCTTCATGCGCAGATTCTTCGATCCAAGGAATTCTTGCAGCGAACCGGCATCCGGTTCTCGGCAAGTTCTGAAGCGATGGCACTACCCCCTGTATTACGTGAAGCTCTTCTTTTACTTCATTTAATGTCGGGATGGAGTTCAGGAGGGAACGTGTATACGGATGCTGTGGATTTTCCATTAAGGTATAAACATCAGCGATCTCTACAATCTGCCCTGCATACATGACTGCCACTCTATCGGCCATTTCCGCCACTACCCCTAAATCATGGGTGATCAGGATGATGCCGGCATGAATGGTTTCTTTCAGTTCTTTGATCAAATCGAGAATCTGCGATTGAATGGTCACATCTAGCGCCGTTGTCGGTTCGTCGGCAATCAGCAATTCTGGCTGGTTTGAAATCGCCATGGCGATGACAATGCGCTGGCGCATTCCTCCCGATAGTTCGTGGGGATACTGGTCATACGTTTTCTCAGGACGGGGAATGCCCACTTGGTTCAATAAATTGATGACTTGTTTTTTCCGCAGGCTCTTGGAACTTTTAGGATTGTGCAGTAAAATCGCTTCATCAATCTGTGCACCCACGACCATCAAAGGATTCAGCGCTGAAAGGGCGTCCTGAAAAATCATCCCCATTTCATTGCCGCGCAATTTTTTCATTTGATTGGCACTTGCCTTTGCAAGGTTGATGCCTTTATAATCTATCTCTCCTTCAATTTTGGCTCTTGTATGAAGTCCCATAATCGAAAATGCAAATGCACTTTTTCCGGAACCTGATTCGCCTACGATTGCCAACACTTCATTTTTTCTAACTGTTAATGAAACATCGTCGACCGCAGCGTAATAATCGTCCTTAATTCTAAAAGATGTTTTTAAATTTTTGATATTCAGCAAAACATCATTCACATTTATCCTCCTCTAAATGAAGCTGTTCTATAGTTACTCCTCGTTGCAGCTGATATCTTTATCGGAAAAGTTTTCAACATTCAGATTTATTACATCAAAAAAAACATTGCAAAGGTCGACTTTGGTTCTTCCTCAAAAGAATTGCTGGCAATTCAATAGTTTAATTGGTCAGCAGCTTCTAATATTAATTTTATTACAATAAGATTACAAAGACAATATTATTTTTAATTTTGTGAATAATCGTCTTATTTGAAATATTGATTGGAATGACTGGCCTCCAATTCAAACCTTGGCACCTCTGCACAACTAGCTGAGCTATAATCCAGAAAGAATGAAAATTTTTTCAATGTGCAGAGGTAGTTCATAATGTTCACATAAATTGAATCAGCACCCTAATTAGTTAAATATTATTACATCTGTCTTTTACAATACCATAATGTTTAAAGTAATCGGAAAATTTTTTCAATTTTTTTGAAATAATGTGCTTATTTTCTGAATTTACACAGGTAGAGCATAAAAAAAAACAATCCGCAGTAAGTTGCGGATTGCCTTTTTTGTTCAGGTCATTTTAAACTTTCTTGAATACGAGTGAAGCGTTATGTCCGCCGAATCCCAATGAATTGCTCATTGCAAAGTTGAGATCTGCTTTACGCGCTTCGTTTGGAACATAATCCAAATCACATTCTTCATCAGGCGTTTCGTAATTAGTCGTCGGAGGCATGATCCCTTCCTGCAGCGCCAAAGCTGTGAAAATCGCTTCAACTCCGCCGGCAGCGCCAAGCAAATGGCCGGTCATGGATTTTGTCGAACTCATGCCTAATTTATAGGCATGTTCACCGAATACCGTTTTAACAGCCATTGTTTCGTATAAATCATTATACGGTGTACTTGTTCCATGGGCATTGATGTAGCCAATTTCCGTCGTTTCAACACCTGCATCTGCTAGGGCTTGCGCCATTGCGCGAGCCGCGCCTTCTCCGCCTTCAGCAGGGGCTGTAATGTGATGGGCGTCGCCAGTAGAACCATAACCGACAACTTCCGCATATATTTTAGCACCTCGTGCTTTTGCATGTTCATATTCTTCAAGGATGACGATTCCTGCTCCTTCACCGATGACGAAGCCATCACGGTTTTTGTCGAACGGGCGGGAAGCTGTAGCTGCATCCGGATTTGTCGTCAATGCTGTGTTCGCTGTAAATCCAGCCACGGACAATTGCGTGATCGGCGCTTCCGCTCCGCCAGAGATCATAACATCTGCATCTCCGCGCTGAATGACTTTAAAAGCGTCACCAATCGAGTTTGTCCCTGAAGCACAGGCAGTTACCGAGCAGGAGTTGATGGCTTTGGCGCCAAAGTAGATCGATACCTGGCCTGATGCCATGTCCGGAATAATCATCGGAATCAAGAATGGGCTGATGCGTCGGACACCTCTTGTATTCAGTACATTCATCTGATTTTCGATGGTCTCCATGCCGCCGATGCCTGAACCGATCCATACTCCTGTCCGCAAAGCCGTCTTATCGTCCAATTCAAGAGCCGCATCTTTCATTGCCATGATGGAAGCAGCCAACGCATAATGCGTGAAACGGTCCATTTTCCGGGCATCTTTCTTTTCAATATAATCTTCTATCGAAAAATCATTCACTTCTGCTGCGATTTTCGCTGAATACAAATCTGCATCCAGCCTGGTTAAAGGACCGACACCGGACTTGCCGCTCTTTACAGCTTCCCATGTCGTTTCAATATTATTTCCCAATGGCGTTACTGCACCCATTCCTGTAATAACTACACGGCGATTTTCCATTCTATCTTCTTCCTTTCGCATACCTGATTATTTGCCCCACTTCATAGCAATTGCTCCCCAAGTCAAGCCACCCCCGAAACCGACCATGACGATGACATCATCATCTTTTACGCGGCCTTCTTCGATGTCTTCGACAAGGGAAATCGGAATTGTTGCTGCTGAAGTGTTGCCATATTTATGAATTGTTTTCGACATCTTTTCAAGCGGCAGACCCAGACGTTCCCTGGAAGCCTCCATAATGCGGATATTCGCTTGATGCGGAATCAGAAAATCAACATCTTCTTTTTGTAAGCCCGCTTTTTCGATAACGTTTATTGCTGATTCGCCCATTTGTCGTACAGCGAACTTGAACACTTCTCTGCCGTTCATCTGTAAATGGTCTTTCTCGTCCTGGAAAAGATGTTTGCCTCCAGTACCATCGGCTCCGAGTTCAAAAGATAGAATCCCCCTGCCTTCTGAAACTTTTCCGATTACTGCAGCTCCTGCACCATCTCCGAAAAGGACAGCTGTATTACGGTCTTCCCAGTTGGTGATCTTCGACAATTTCTCAACGCCAACAACAAGCACATATTTATAAACATCGGAATCGATGAATTGTTTTGCGGTAATGACTCCATACATGAATCCTGCACATGCAGCTGAGATATCCATGGCGGCAGCATTGACAGCACCGATCTCCTGCTGAATCACACAAGCCATTGATGGGAAAGGCTGGTCCGGTGTCACAGTCGCCACTAAAATCAAGCCAATTTCAGCCGGATCAATACCAGCATCTTCAATCGCTTTTTGTGCAGCTTCGCGTGCCATGTCGGAAGTATCCTGATCGTCTTTTGCAATTCGGCGTTCTTCAATGCCTGTCATCGTACGAATCCATTCGTCACTTGTATCCATGCGCTGCTCTAATTGAAAGTTCGTCAATATATCTTCAGGCAAACATCTGCCCATACCGATTATTCCAGCATTCATTTATATCCCTCATTTCGATTATCATCATATATTAGTACCTGGTGTTAATAATACGTCATCTACACGCTTATTTCAACTAACTGACATATTTCCGACAAAAAATCTTCTTTCTCTGGAATCTTTCTTTCTGTCTGTTACACCTTATGCTATGATTAATCTAGTTATTCTATGTAGAGGTGAAACTAGATGCAATATATTGGAACGTTCTTATGGTCATTCTTTTTGATTTCATTGGTCAACTATGTGGTAAGTGCAGTGCAAAACGTGCCTTTCGATTTCATGATCGGCGTTTACATTTCAGTCGGAGTTTCAATCCTGATCTTCGTTATGGCAGCAGTTATTCCTAACGAACCTGCTCCTGAAAAGCATTAATACAAAAAAGAAGCGTAAACCGGAGTTCCGGTTTACGCTTCTTTTTTGTTGATGACGATCTGCTTGTTGTCATCCATGGTCAGTTCCAGTTCCATATTGGCGACAATCCCACCTTTGATCAATTCACGGGCAATATTCGTTTCGATATTGCGCTGGATAAACCGTTTCAATGGACGGGCTCCGAACACCGGATCGGTTCCTGCTTCTACAATATAATTGATGACTGAATCATCTACAGTTAACTTGATTTGCTGCTGGCTGATGCGCGCTGCCAGTTCAGCTATCATTTTCTTGGCAATACCGTAGAAATGTGTATTATTGAGCGCATGGAAAATGACGATATCATCGATGCGGTTCAACAGCTCAGGTTTGAAGTGTCTGCGCAATTCACTCATGACAATGTCTTCGATATCATGTTCATTGCTGGTATCGCTGATATAGGCAGATCCAATATTTGAAGTCATGATTACTACTGTATTCGAGAAGTTGACTAAGCGTCCCTGGCTGTCGGTGATTCGCCCATCATCCAGGATCTGCAGCAGGATATTGGCGACATCCGGATGCGCTTTTTCAATTTCATCAAGTAAGACAACTGAATACGGATTGCGGCGCACCGCTTCTGTCAGCTGGCCGCCTTCTTCGTAGCCGATATATCCGGGAGGCGCACCGACCAAACGGGATACACTGTGTTTTTCCATGTACTCAGACATGTCAATCCGGATGAAGTGGTCTTCCGAATCAAACAGGTTGGCTGCCAATGACTTGGCCAATTCTGTTTTACCGACGCCTGTTGGTCCGAGGAAAATGAATGAACCGATCGGCTTCCGCTCATCCTTGATGCCCGCACGTGCTCTCCACACCGCTTCAGTGACCAGTTCGACTGCTTGATCCTGGCCGATTACCCGCTCCTTCAAGGTTTCGCCCAAGCGCAATAGTTTCTCCCGCTCACCTTCCACCAGTTTCGTTACTGGAATACCGGTCCATCTCGCTACAATTCCAGCGATTTCTTCTTCAGTTACTTCTTCACGCAGCAAACGTTCTGTGCCGTCTTTTTCAAGATTGGCTTCGAGTGCCATCAGCTCTTTTTCCAATTCAGGAATCTTGCCATGCTGCAGAACAGCTGCGGCATTCAAGTCATAGCGGTTTTCCGCATCTTCCAACTGGCGGCGGTATTGATCCAATTGCTCGCGCTTTTCCTGAATTTTTTTCAAGGATTCTTTTTCTTCGGTCCATTGGTTCTTCATATCAGCGGAAGAATCCCTCAGCTCTTTGATTTCTTCGCGTAAAGTTTCCAGCCGTGTTTTGCTTGCAGCATCTTTTTCTTTCATCAAAGCCTGTTCTTCGATTTCAAGCTGCATGAGGCGTCGTGTCACTTCATCGAGCTCCTGTGGCATCGAATCGATTTCCGTACGGATCATCGCACAAGCCTCATCAATCAAATCGATGGCTTTATCCGGTAAAAAGCGCTCAGTTATATAACGGTCCGACATGGCAGCAGCAGCTACAATCGCCCGGTCATGGATACGGACAGCATGGTGCAATTCAAAGCGTTCCTTCAAACCGCGTAAAATGGAAACCGTATCTTCTACTGAAGGCTCACGAACCATCACCTGTTGGAAGCGGCGCTCCAGGGCAGGGTCTTTTTCGATATGCATGCGGTACTCGTCCAATGTGGTCGCTCCGATACAGTACAATTCCCCCCGTGCGAGCATCGGCTTCAGCATATTTCCCGCGTCCATAGCTCCTTCAGTTTTACCCGCTCCAACAATGGTATGGATTTCATCGATGAACAGGATAATCTGGCCTTCACTGTCTTTAACTTGCTTTAAAACGCCTTTCAAGCGTTCCTCAAATTCTCCTCGGTACTTGGCCCCGGCAATCAACGCACTCATATCGAGTTCGTAAATGGTCCTGTTTTTCAACCCTTCCGGAACGTCGTTGCGGACGATGCGCTGCGCCAGCCCTTCGACAATCGCCGTTTTTCCGACACCCGGCTCCCCGATCAAAACCGGGTTGTTTTTCGTTTTCCGTGATAGGATCCGGATAACATTCCGAATTTCCTGATCCCGGCCGATGACCGGATCCATCTTCCCTGATTGTGCTTGTTCCACCATATTGCGGCCAAACTGTTCCAACGGGGATTTTTGTTCTGTGCTATTTGGGAATTGAACCATAAAAACCACACCTTCCAATTAGTTTGACTATCTTTGACTAATTAAATTATAATCATTTTTTCTGGAATTAGCAATTATTATAGACTTGAATTTACTGCTTTTATAAAAAAGAAAAAAGCCTTCCCAGAAATATCCTGGAAAGGCTTTTGCTGTATCGATTATCTGACGCCAAGCGCCATTTTTGCGTAACGAGACATATGATCTTTGCCCCACACTGGTGTCCATACGATTTTAACATCGACTTCTTCCACTTCAGGCAATTCATACAAAGCATTTTTGACCATTTCTACGATTTGAGGTCCCATTGGGCATCCCATTGATGTCAATGTCATTGTCACAACCGCAAATCCGTCTTCTGTCACCATTACATCGTATACAAGGCCCAGATTGACAATATCGACGCCCAATTCAGGGTCGATAACTGTTTCTAAGGCACCCATCATGCTGTCTTTCATATCTTGATCCATTCAGAATCCCTCCCTTTACTATTAGTACCATCTTAACAAACTTTCTACGAAAATGAAATCTACACGCTTATTGTACCAGATGGCGGGCAAGCCATTCTGTTGCTTCCAGCATGCCGTTGCGGCTCACAGCGTGGCCCGCTTCTCTTTCCCGTTTGAAGACGATGTTCTCTGGCACAGCTTCATACTGTTTCTTCAACTCTTTAAAGAGCCGATGCGTCGGTTCAAACGGTACCGTAACATCCTGCTCTCCGTGCCAGAAGTAGATTGGGCGGCCATTGAAATTCTCCATGTGATGGCTGCTGTCAAAAACAGCTAATGTCGAAAGCATCTTTTCACGTTCTTCTGCGCTTATCGGCAATTGAAAGCCTCTCGATTCATATTGAGCCATCTGCGCTTGAGCCAGTTCCACATAATTTCCTGCCCCCATCATAATCGCAGCAGCTTTGATCCAAGGATAAACTGTCAACGCGCCCATGGTCGTAATGCCCCCCATAGACGTGCCGCCTACTCCCGGTTCTCCAACTGCCAGACCTTGCTTATGTATTTCTTTATGCAGAAAGGCCAATTCTTCAATTGAGGTCAGTACGATTTCCCAAAACCGCAAGCTGATTTGGACATCATCCAATCCCTCACTTCGTTCCCCGTGGAGATGTGCATCCGGCAAAATCACCCGTAGCCCTTTTTCAGCCAATTGGTACGCATAATGCAAATTATGCTCTTTGGCACTCATATGGCCATGAAAAAAAACAACCGTCGGCAATGCGGTCTCCACTTTTCGCTCCGGAGTTATGTGAAGCAACGGGACATGCCCCCATACTTGTCTTTGGACTTTCATGTAAAATCACTTCCTTCATTAGTAATCCTATCAATCTTCACAGTATCCAGCAAACACAAGTCCACTTAACGGAAAATTCAATCAAAAGCCGATTATTTATCTTCATATGGCTATTAAAGCAGGACTAAAGTATTTTGATTTCCTCAAGATTTTTTGACGAAACCCTTGTATTATCGCTACACTAGTAATATATAGAAAGGAGTCGGCTATTTATGAAGCAACATTTGATTGTTCTTGATTTGGATGGAACATTATTAACAGACCAAAAAGTCATTTCACCTAAAACGAAACTGACTTTAAATAAAGCACTTGAAGCAGGGCACCAGGTAATGATCGCTACTGGCCGGCCATATCGTTCCAGTGAAACTTATTACAGGGAATTGGGCTTGACAACACCTATCGTTAACTTTAACGGAGCATTTGTCCACCATCCCCAAAATCAACATTGGGGGATGCACCATACACCAATCGGATTGGATGTCGTCCACGAAGTAGTGGAATCGATGCATGATTACGATTTCCACAATATTGTGGCTGAAGTATTGGATGATGTCTATGTTCATCATCATGATGAAAAGCTGATGGATATTTTCCGATTCGGCGATCCTACTATCACCACAGGCGACTTGCGCAATTACTTGAAGACAGATCCAACGTCCATTTTAATCCATGCGCCTTATGAACGGGTCCAGGAAATTCACGACCATCTGTCTTCGGTTCATGCTGAAGTGATCGACCATCGCCGCTGGGGAGCTCCTTGGCATGTCATCGAAATCGTTAAAAGCGGCATGAGCAAAGCTGTCGGGCTGGACCGCGTCTCCAAATCCCTTGGAATTTCACGGGAAAACATCATTGCGTTCGGAGATGAGGACAATGATCTCGAAATGATCGACTTTGCCGGAGTCGGGGTGGCTATGGGCAATGCAATCGATCCTTTGAAAAATATTGCCGATGAAATTACCTTAACTAATAATGACGACGGCATTGCCGAACTGCTGATCGACCGATTGAAACTATAAATCAAAAGGGGAGTTCACTATGAGACTATTCGCTGACAGCGCATCAGATCTGCCAAAAGACTTTTTTGAAAAAGAAGACGTCGTTTTGTTTCCGCTCCGTGTCCATATCGGAGACCAGGACTACGAAGATATACGCGGCATTCAGTCCATTAAAGTATTTGATACAATCCGTGCAGGCAACCATCCAAAAACATCCCAGGTTTCACCCGAGGAAATGCTGTCTTCTTTTGAGAAGCTGGCAAAGGACGGCGATGAGGGCTATTACATCGCTTTCTCTTCTGAACTTTCCGGTACTTACAGTACAGCTGTGATGGTAGCGGATCAAGTACGCGAAGAATACCCCGACCTGAAGTTGACGATACTGGATTCGAAAGCCGCTTCGTTGGGCTACGGATTGATCGTAAAAGAAGCTGCAGCCATGCGAGCCACAGGACAGCCATTGGAAAAAATCATTGAGAAAACCAGTTTTATGGCCGACCACCTGGAAAGCCTCTTTACTGTTGAAGACCTGGATTATATGGCCAAAGGCGGACGCATCTCCAAAGGCAGTGCGTTTGTTGGCGGCTTATTGAACATCAAACCATTGCTTCATGTGGAGGATGGCAAATTGGTGCCGATTGAAAAACTCCGCGGACGCAAGAAAGTCATCAAGCGGATGATCGAATTGATGAAAGAACGCGGCACCCAATTAGATCAGCAAACAGTTGCCATCAGCCATGGCGATGACGAAGAGTTCGCCAATGTCCTGAAACAGGAAATCGAGGAGAACTTCCATCCGCAGAAGATTGAAGTCCATATGATCGGTTCTGTTATCGCAGCACATACCGGACCTGGAACTTTAGCATTATTCTTCTTCAATAAAATCAACTAGGAGCTGATCAGACTGTGAAGAAAATAGTCATCGTAGGCGCAGTGGGCGGCGGAGCAACAGCCGCTGGCCAAATCCGATTCTATGACTCCGAGGCACGCATCACTGTGTTCGACCGTGATTCTACGATGTCGTATGCGGCATGTGGAACACCGTACGTCATCGGCAATGTAATTGAAGACGAACGTTCGATCATCATGACGGACCCTGAGCAATTTAAGAAAAAGCGCGATGTCGACGTTAAATTGCGCCATGAAGTGATGGAAATCGATAGACAAGCTAAAACAGTGCTGGTTCACAATATGGAAACCGATGAACAATTCAGTGAACCCTACGACGCCTTGATCCTTGCTCCAGGGGGTTCTGCCATCGTTCCTGAAGTCGAAGGATTGGATACTTCAAAGGTTTTCACTTTGCGCAATTATGAAGATATGCAGCGAATAGACCAATTCATCAAAACTCAACAACCGAAAACCTGTGTGGTTTCAGGTGGCGGTTTTATTGGTCTTGAAATGGCCGAAAATCTGAAAAACCTCGGCTTAGATGTTACGCTGGTGCATAAATCCCCTGCCATCATGTCTATATTAGATCTCGATATGTCCCTGATCATCGAGAAAGAATTGGCACTCCAAGGCGTTAAGCTGCTTACTGGAACTGCGATTGAAAAGTCCGAAGGCAAAAACATCACGTTGACGAACGGCATTGAACTGCAAGCCGATTTCATTATCATGAGCATCGGATTGAGGCCCAACACCAAACTGGCCGTCAAAGCCGGACTGGACATCGGTGAAACCGGCGGCATCCGAACCAATGAATATATGCAGACAAACGACCCTTCGATTTACGCAATCGGTGATGCTTCGGAGAATTTTGATATGGTGACGGGAGATCCGAAGAGAGTTCCTCTCGCCTCTCCAGCGCATCGTCAGGCATTTATCGCAGCGCGGCACCTGATCGGGGACAAAATAGCGAAAAAAGGGTTGCTTGGCACTTCAGTATTGAAAATCTTCTCGTTGACCGCTGCCATGACGGGGTTAAACGAGCAGGCGATCAAAGACAAGAACCTGCCAGCCGCTTCAGTAACCCATACGGGCAACTCGAATGCCGGCTATTACCCTGAGCATTCCAAAATCACCTTAAAGGTCCATTACGATCCACAGACCCGAAAGATCCTCGGAGCGCAGTGCATCGGTGGCAAAGGCGTCGATAAGCGAATCGATGTTATTGTTACAGCCATATACGGCGGCTTGACCGTCGACGACTTACAGGCACTGGAGCTTTGTTATGCTCCTCCCTATTCTTCACCAAAAGATCCAATCAATATGATTGGCTATAAGGCCATCAATAAATGATGCCAAATTAAAAACAGGAAGAGAAAAGCATATTGCTTTCTCTTCCTGTTTTATTGTCCAAACGATTAGACAGTTTTTTCATTGGCTCTTTGTTTTGCTGCATCTGCTTTTCGTTGTTTGCCTTTGCGCCAAACAATCCAAAGGAACAGCATGAAGACGACATACATGATAGCAAGGGTCGCAATATAAGCCGAGTTGAGCTTTGTTTCTTCAGTCACATGGAACACTTCCGCTATTTCACGGTCCTGCGTCACCCGATAATCCCCATTGTCTTCCTGGCGGATAATATCGCTTTCAAATAGACCACGTAATTCCTTTCCATCCCCAATGGCTTCAGCAGACAAGTTGATGTTCTTTGTCGAAGAAGAGTCATTGATCGCGATGACCCATGTTTCTTCGTCATTTGAACGCTTGTAGACAAGCCAGCCATCTTCATCATGCAGGACTTCCAATTCCCCTGTCCGCAAAGCTTCAGATGAATTGCGCAATGAAGTCAAATCCGTGATATGGTCAACCAATTCTTTGTCTACCGCCATATCCAGAATTTGATGCGATTCAGGCAATTCCGTTCCATTCATCGCTGATTCCGAACCATACTGAATGACTGGAATACCGGGCATCGTCAATAATTGAGTCAATAACAACGTCCAGCGGGTTGGCGGAAATCCGTTAACGTCCACAATATCCGCTGTAAACCGCGAACCGAATATGGAGTCGACCTGAATCAGTTTTCCTTCGCTCTCGCCCATTAAAGCAGAAACGCCTGTTAAGTCCTGGTCAAAATTCTTATAGGCATCACGCAGCGTTTCTTCTACACCCGGAAGAACCACTGCATCCAATCCAGGCGTCTCTTCCATTTCCTGATCGCTTAAGATGTAGCTGTCCCGAACGTCTTTAATGGCTTCAGAAAAACCACTGATAAATGCAGGATCCAATTGATCTGAATTCTGCAGCCGGAAACCATCAACCTGATAGGTGTCACTGAAATCCGTGAATGTGGAAATCAGAGCTTCCTGAACTTCCGGATTTGCAGTATCCAGCGCCAGGCTGCCGTCTTCATTTTTTATGAACCATTCTGGATTCTGAGCTGCCCACACATGGTTTTCACTCACCTGCTGCGTAGGGATATCCACTATCACTTTCATATCCTGGTCATGGATCTCAGCCACCAATTCGTTGAACTCCTCTTCGGTTCCAAAATGGCGTTCAAACTCCGTATAGTCCAATACTCTTTTTCCATCGTATGTAGCTGTCGAAAACACTGGTCCTATTGAAAGAGCAGTAAAGCCCATTTCTTTTACGAATAGAATTTCGCTTGCCATCCCATCAAAATCGCCACCATTAAAAGCGGCTGGGTCTAAGGCATTTACTTCGTAATCATTGTCGATCTTTTTGTTGAAATAACGATCAACCAGCGTATCATAGATGAGTTCATCTTTAAGTTCAAACTCTTCCTGAGCAGATACCGGATTAACCATTGTCAGTAATAGCACACTTGCTAATATGCTTGAAATCCATTTTGCCTTCAATCTAAAATCCTCCTTCAATGAGGTTGTTATTGCGTTCCACCCGGTTAATTTTATCAAACTCAGGCTACCGCCGCCATGTTAAGTTAGCGAAACGACAACGACTTCCCGGAGTTTCGTCTAAACTGTGAAAACCTAAAGAAAAGCGGAAGCAGCCGTTTAGCCCCGACAAGCGCTGGAAGCCTTGCCGGGAATGGCGCTCTTTGCCATTTCTGGTAAGGCTGAAGCGACTCGAGGGGCTGGCTGCTGGAGTCTGGACAACTAAGAAAAGCGAAAGCGATCGTTAAGACCCGACAGGCATAAGGCGCGTTGACGAAGCGGCGTATTTTTGCCGCACAGTCGACGTGACTTATGACCCCGAGGGGCTGATCGCTGTAGCTGGACACTTAGAAAAGCGGAAGCGCCCGTGGAGCTCTGACGGGCATAAGACAGACCGGCGAAGTGGCATGTTTTCAGCCGCACAGCTGGGCTGGCTTATGACCCGAAGAGCTGGGCGTTGGAGTCTGGACAATAAGAAAAGCAGAAGCAGCCGTCAACGTGTACAAAAAATGAAAAAAGGCAGATGCTGGATGCATCTGCCCTGCTTTCATTAAAAGAAATCCAAACCGATCGGCAACATGAATCCGACAAACATCGTTGCAAACAAGAACAATGCAAACAATGCCCAGAACATCGTAACCGGTTTTTGTTTTTTCGAACGGACCAAAACCATTTCCATCATTCCAATCGTCAATATACCCAATAGGAATTTGATGCCGTATACCATCGGATCTGATGAAGACCATTCGATGAATAAAGTAAGGCCAGTGATGATGATCAAAATGTAGAACAATCTCAAGACCATGTGAAGGATCTTGCGGCCTTTGCTGTCACGCTGCATGAATGCTGCAACTAGGAATAAAATGACGGCTACGACCCATGTAGTGATGTGCAAATGTGTAGTTTGTGTAAAAATGTCCAAAATCTCACCTCTTCTAATAAAGTCCTTTCCAGTTTATCACAAACCGGACGAGTAAAAGGGCTCAGATCTTATGACAAATGTGTGACGAGCGTTCCGATCGATTCGATTGAGACTTTGACGGTGTCTCCCGCTTTCAGGAATTTCGGCGGATTGAAGCCTTTACCGACTCCAGCTGGAGTTCCGGTCAGCAGAACATCACCGGGCTCCAATGCCACATACTTCGAGACTTCCGCTACAAGTTCGTCCACACGGCGGATCATGTTTTCTGTATTGCCATTCTGGCGAACTTCATCATTCACTTTTGTGACGATCGACAAATTCTGCGACTGTGGAATTTCGTCTTTGGTGACGATGTAGGGCCCTAAAGGACATGAACCCGGGAAGCTTTTCCCAAGGAAATACTGTTGATGCTTGTCCTGTATATCGCGGGCAGTCAAATCATTGGCGATCGTATAACCGAAAACATAGTCATAGGCCATTTGTTTCGGGATCTTATGCCCTGCTTTTCCAATGATAACAGCAAGTTCCCCTTCATAATCATAGGAATCGGTTAAATCAGCATGGACAGAAACGGTCTCACCATCTGCAGAAATGCAAGTAGGCGACTTCGTGAATACCACTAGATCTACAGGAGCTTCACTGCCCATTTCTTTTGCATGGTCTGCATAATTCTTTCCGATGCAGATAATATTTTTGGGTGTTCTTGAAATGGGAGCTAACCATTCAATTTCTGAAAAAGAGTGTTTGAATTCTTTAGAGCGGTCAGATTGGACAGCAGCTTCCGTCAATTTACGAATTTGTTCAACAAATTCCATGCCTTGCGGAATTCCTTCCACCAATTTCTCAGGAAACTCGGGTAAGACCTGCAATTGCTGTTGAATGGCAATCAGATCCCATACAGCTTCTTCCTTCTTAACTTTCGGTCCAAATCCTTCTTTTCCTTCGTAGCGAAATGATAACAGCTTCATTCGTCAAACACTCCTTTTCTTTGATTGAATTCATTATACACATTCAGCGTTTTGAATTGTTAGTTTTTTCGAAATTATTTCCGTATGTCCATTTTCTCCAAACCATTTCAAGCGGTCCCCGGGTGAATTTTTCGAACCAAAGTTCTGCGAAAATCAGCTGAACCACGAAAATACCGATGGCGATCAATGTTCCAGTCAACAAGTCAACCTGTCCATATAGACCGAAGCCGTAAGAATAATAGATCGTCGTCGCTAAAATGGATTGTGTGATATATGTCGTCAGAGACATCTGCCCTACTTTGGCGACCGGAGAAAATAACTTCTGAACGATTGTTTTTTGTGCGAGCAGTGCGATGATCGCTGCATAGCTGACAGCAAGAAGCGGGCCTCCAAAAATATCCTGCAAATAGACAAACGCGTAATTCGGCTCAAATAGGATGGGGCCGGATTTCAACAATAAACCGATCAGCAAGGGGCCAATGGCCAGGGCCAGCCACAGCTTACGCTTTTCCTGGGTCCGTTCAATCAGCCGCCATTTTGCCGCCGCCGCTCCGACCATCAGAAATGGCAGGATTGTCGCGATCAAGATGATGTAATTGGCAAAGTTATTGCTATAAGTCCAATCAGCCAATCGCTGACTGAAGATTTCTGCAAAGCTTCCCGATTGGTAAGCTTGAATCGAGCTTTCAATTTCCATGTACCCCACATAAATATTCGGATCTGCTGCAGCTGCTATAAACATGATGCCGAGCAGCAGGAGATGTGGAATCGTATAGATGATGGCCGCAAAACCCAGCAACCAACCTGATGGCAGCCGAATCATGAAGATCAGAAGGAATCCCATGATGGCATAGGTGATCAAAATATCTCCATACCAGATCAAAAAGGCATGAAGGATACCGAACACCAACAAGATCACCAGACGTTTGACGGCTAAGGGCATAAAGGGGCGCTTGCTGGCTTCTGCACGCATGTATTGCATCGCCAACCCATAGCCAAATAACATGGCAAATAAGGGGTAGAAGCTTGCCTGTATGAATATATCGATAAACCGGTATATTCCTTCATTCAACGTGCCATTGAACCATTTGTATGGATCGATATACAAAAATGGGGAATGGAAAGTCAGCATATTGATGATCAATATTCCAAAAAGCGAAAAACCTCTCATCAAATCAATCGCTTTTACTCGTTCATTTAGTGAAACGGGCTGTAAGTTCAAAATAATCCTCCTAAATAGTCACTTCTCGGCTTGCTGCAAACAAATACAGCAGACGCTCCTTGATCGGGATTCTGAGGATCGATTCAACCGCTTCCTGATAGACGGTCAACTGAACGCCATAACGCTCGGCCATCTCCGTATTGACATCGCTTATGTGCGATATCCGATCGGTCTTGTAATCCAGCAGAACCCAACCGTCCTGTTCTTCAAAAAGGCAATCGACGATTCCCTGGATAATCTGATGGTCTCCGTCCTCATCCGCTTTTGCGTAAGTAAAAGGAACTTCCCGTTTGATGTTTTTCGCCGAACGGAGACGTGCAGCAGTATCGCTTTCATAAAATCTTTCCAGTTCTTCGATCTTCACCGCTTTTCCCTCGTCGGGCGAAAGGATCTCCATCCCGACCAGCGTTTCGATGAACTCTTTTATTTCAGCGGCATCCATTGTGCGATCCAATGGAATGTGCTGCATGACCGCATGGACAGCAGTACCGACATCGGCCGCTGACAAGCGTTTGTCCATCATGAAATCAGGACGGTGCAACAACACCGTTCTTTCGGGCTTTGCCGTTTGGATAAAGGATTCAGGCTCATCCAGACGCTGCAGCATCTGCAGCCGTTTCATTTCCGTCACAGACTGCTTAGAACGTTTCTCAACCGCTTTTTGGTGCGGATATTGATAGTTGAAGCGATCGTTGACCAGCTGCTGATAATTTTCATTGGAATCATCGCCTTCCAGCAGCTCTTCCAAATTCACAACTCCTGGGAGCAATGACTGGGACTCAATAATTTCAATATGGAAGCGGGAGGAATGATCAAGAACATTGCCATTGACATTCAATTGTTCAGCGGCATCCGGATGTCTGGCAAGAGCGGGGCCAATCCAGTCCAAATAACCTTTTGCACGTGACCGCAAGAAATCCGGCAGCCGGACATCTTGTGTACCGACTTTCCATTTTTCAAAAAGCTTATCGATTTCCTTAACGGAAGCCGTCAAATACAGACGCTCTTTTGCCCGTGTCATCGCTACATATAAAACCCGCATTTCTTCCGCTTTCATCTGCAGCTGCTTCATTTCTCTGACCGCAAGGAATGGCAAGGATGTATATTCAATCCGCGTATCAGGATTGACCGCCTTAACAGCCAATCCATAATCCTGATCGAACAGGTAGGATTTTCTGAAATCCATTTCATTGAAAGAGCGGCCTGTACCGGCAAAGAATACTACTGGAAACTCAAGTCCCTTCGACTTGTGGACTGTCATGAGCCGAACGACATTTTCTTTTTCGCTGAGCGATTTCGCTGTACCCAAATCATCTCCACGTTCGCGCATGCGATCAATGAAGCGCAAAAAGCGGAACAGTCCGCGGAAAGAGGTTTTCTCATATTCCAACGCCCGGTCATGCAACGCACGCAAATTGGCCTGGCGCTGCTTGCCATTGGTCATGGCGCCTGCCATCTCGTAATAGTTCGTATCCAGGTAAACCTGCCAGATCAATTCCGCCAAAGAGCCTCTGCGGGCCTGGTTGCGCCACCCCTCCAGCTGAATGATAAAGCGTTGAAGTTTCACCGCTGTGCCACGATCAATTCCTGTACCGGCTCGCATGAAGGTTTTCAGCGCTTCATAAAACGAAGCCTGAGGCGCCGCTAAGCGGATCTCGGCCAACTCATTCTCTTTCAAGCCGATGAACGGTGCCCGCAAAACAGAAGCAAGCGGAATGTCCTGATATGGATTGTCGATGACGCGCAGTGTATTGAGCATGATCATTACTTCGAGTGCGTCAAAGTAGCCGCCTGTCAATTCAGCGTATAAAGGAATCCCTGCCATTTTAAATTCGTCCACAAAGTCTCCAGACCAAGTCATGGAGCGCATCAAAACAACGATATCCCGGTATTCAAGTTTTCGTTGCTGCTGGGTCCAGGGGTCATTGACGACCATTTCCTGGTCCATCATCTCTTTGATTTTTTTGGCGATATAACGCGCTTCCCACTGCGATTTCACCAGGTCCTCATCCATAACTTCCTCTTCTGTTTCCGGTTCATGGATCAGAGCCAGTTCAATCGGTACCTGCTGCTCGGGATAAGGTGCCTTCGCTTTTAGCGCCGCTGCTTCGTCATAGTCGATTTCCCCGACCCGCTCTCCCATAATCTGCGAGAATATATAGTTGGTGCCATCCAATATTTCCTTACGGCTCCTGAAATTCGCATTCAAATCGATGCGCAGCCCGGCATCTTTTGCATCGTGGCGAAAACGGGAATATTTCCCCAGGAATAGCATCGGTTCAGCGAGCCTGAATCGGTAGATCGATTGTTTGACGTCGCCCACCATAAACAGATTGCCGTCTTGTTCAGTTCCTGACTTCACTAAATTCAAAATGGTTTCCTGCAGCAGATTGGTGTCCTGATATTCATCCACCAGAACTTCCTTGAAGCGATCCTGGTATTCTTTTGCAATGGCCGATGGTTTGCCATCATCCGATAAGATTTCAAGTGCATAATGCTCCAAGTCAGAGAAATCAACCAGTGCCCGGTCGATCTTGAGGGCTTTATATTGATCCGCAAAAAGCTGCGTCAGTTCCACTAAGGTTTTCATCAAAGGCGCCATTTCACGCATTTCGTCGAGCAGGCGTTTAGGCGACCTCGTAAAATAGGCATCGAACAGGCCGTTGACGATTTTCTTCACTTCATTGCGCATCGCTTTCGCTTCGTCTGCAACTGCAGGGTCACAAGAATCTTTCTTGATACTGGCCGCTTTTTCGAATTTGAAGGACTTTGAAAAAGCATAAAGGCTGTCCCAGGAAGTCTCTAAAGCAGAAAGAGCCGATTGGATCACTTCTGTGTCTGTCTTGAAGGTATTTTCCAGGAGAGCGGGGCCATCCGGCTGCAAAGCCAATTGCAGTCCCTCCTGCGTCAGCTGCAGCGCTTCCTCTAAAGCATGACGTATCGTTAGTTTCAAGTCACCGGTAAACGGCAATTCATCGATGCTGGCTGATTCCGGCACCTCGTATAATGCGGGTACTTGCTGCAGCCAGCCTACAGGATCTGGATGGACACGCGAATAATCATAGAGCTTGCTAAGCAGCACCTCCATCGCCTGGTCGCTGCGGTCGGAAGTAAAACTGTCCGCCAACCTATATACTGCCTCAGCCCCTTCCCCCTCATAAGCCGTTTCAAGAACAGCTTCCAGGACATCATCCCGCAGCAAAGCCGCTTCTGTCTCTCCTGCAATCCGGAACCCCGGGTCAATTTCAAGCAAATAGGCATATTGTTTCACCACCTGCAGACAAAATGAATGCAATGTGGAGATTTGTGCTTTATTGATCAGCCGTAATTGCTTACGCAAATGGGTTGAATCAGGGTTTTCTGCAACAGCTTTTTCTAATGCATTCGACATGCGGTGACGCATTTCAGCAGCTGAGGCATTGGTGAAAGTAACGACCAAAAGTTCGTCCACTGAAATGGGATCTTCCTCGGCCAGCACCTTTTCAATCATCCGATTGATCAGGACAGCCGTTTTTCCTGAACCGGCTGCTGCTGAAACAAGCATGTCCTGTCCTGTTGCCCAAATCGCCAGCCATTGTTCATCCGTCCATGTGGCATCAGTCGGTTTTATCGGTATCATCTTCAGCGGTCTCCTTTCTGATCAACTCTACTGCTTTGTCCGGCGATAATGCCGGTAATTTCCGATAAGTCTGTGTTGGGTCCGCTGGGTCGAACTGGCAGACAGAGCGATAGGAACAGAATTGGCATGGTGTGTCTTCTTTGACCTTATAAGGGGTGATGCTCGTGTTGCCGTCCAATATGCCATTACCGGCCTGTTGATGCTTACTGCGGACAAATTGGCGGATGGCATGCATATCCTCTTTAGCAACTGTTTTCGACTGGGAAGCGGACACTTCACCGCTTTTATTGAGCCTTACGGGTATGACATTGGAATAGCCGTCAATCCCATCGTCCATCGCCTGAATCACTTCCGGATCTTCGACGACCAAACCGTTCATTTTAAAAGATTTGGCCATTTCTTCTTCGAGTTCTTCTGTTGTCATGAGCTTCGTCAATTTCAACATCGGATTATGCATATGGAAATACAATACACCAGCGGGTTCTGCTTCATCTCCAAGCCATCGTTCGGAATGTGTCAGTGCCACATCGAGATATGTGAAAG
Organism: uncultured Planococcus sp.; assembly: GCF_947501725.1. Taxonomy (NCBI): domain Bacteria; kingdom Bacillati; phylum Bacillota; class Bacilli; order Caryophanales; family Caryophanaceae; genus Planococcus; species uncultured Planococcus sp. The sequence continues at coordinate 222,614 of NZ_CANMXD010000003.1, forward strand.
TTTGCAAAGACAGGCCATGATAGACATGGCTGAGGTCGAGCCCTTGTTTGGACGATTTGTAATCGACGACACGTAAATACGGTTTGCCATGGATTTCAGTCGAATCGATACGGTCGATACGGCCCCGGACATTCATTTTGCGTCCGTTTTTCAAAGAAATATCGAGGGGGGGAATCGTTTCTTGCGGACCGAATCCAACCTCCAGCGCAACTGGCACAAATCCAGATACTTTGGCATGCTTGCTGAGCATAAATGCTGTCTGCCGGATGATGCCTTCCAATTTATGCTGGATATAGCGATAGCGATGGGAACTGATCAGGATATGGTTGACGAAATATGGCGACAGCTGCTCAATTGCTTCTTTCGCTAAGTTTTGGCATTGTGTTCGGGTCAGCGATGACCAGGAGACCCCAAGCCTTAGGACTTCGTCTGAGATCCACTTAATTGCCGCATGGAAAAGATCCCCCATAGCGGGAGCAGCCAGTTTGTACTGGCTGCGTTCTTCAAGACGCAGCCCATATGCTGCATAATGCGCAAATGGACAGCCGTAATAGGTTTCAACCCGCGATACGCTGGACGAGATCGGCGTACCATATAAAGGTTCGGCGATGTCTCCTCGCAGTGGATCCGCTATATTCGGTTTGATCGGCGCTAAAATTCGTTTTATGACCGAAGACCACAACGGATCTTCCTCATAATAGTTCAAGACAGCACGCCATTCAGCTGACAATTTTCCGCCACGGATCTGTGAAGTCAAATAAGCCAGACTTGCCCTCGGGTGTGAAATATAGGCCATTGGAGAAACATCCAAAAGCTCTTCGGGATCGATGACTGCCGGAACGGTGTCAATCGACAGCATATCCTTCAACTTCTGGATATAGAGGGAAGGCAGCAAAGCTTTTCCTTCTTCATCTGCAATCGGGTACGAGACCGTCAACAGATCGGACGCCGACGTAAAGGCACGGTAAACCATATAAGTCTCATCCATCAGACGCATTTTCGAAGTAGGCGCCAGCTCAAAACCGATCTGCGCAAACCACTCGCGATCCGTATCAGTCAAAAGCCCTTCCTGCTCGATGCGCTTCGGCAATACGCCGTCATTGGCGCCGATAACAAACACCGACTTGATATCCATCAGACGCGCTAAATCGATTTTAGAGACCGTGACCTGGTCAAGGGAAGGCGGAATCCGTGAAAATTCAAGCGTTTCAAACCCTTCGTCAAGGATTTTGACTGCTGTCGCCAAGTCGATTTCCTTATCTCCGAACATCAAGACAAACTGATCCAGCACTCCGATCCACTGATTCCAGGCCTGTTCGTGTTCAGTAGCTGCCAGTAGACGATGCTCGCTTTCTTCCCGTTCTTTCAAATCTTGGATTTTCGCATAAACGTCCATCTTTTCTATAAAAAGAAAGAGAGCTTCTGCGATATCCCTACCTGTTTTGCTGAGCTTCAGCTGTTCCTTTAACTGCGCTAAAGGCTCTCTGATTAGATCACGGACCGCATGAAGCTCCATTTGAGCCGACAGTTCTTCATCCGTTTGGATGGATGTATGAAATTCCAGACCCCGGTATTTCTTATAGAACCAGCGCTTCTCTTCAAACCAACGTTCCCCATAAATGCCATTGGCAATGACAAAGTTCTCCAGCAGATCGCTTCGTTCCCGCCATTTTGTAGCCGGTCCCTGCGGAAAGAACAAATCTGTTTTAACCGCCCGGAAAATGGATTCATAAGAATAATTGGAGACGGTCGCTTCAAGGACCGAACGGCTGAATTCAATCAACGGGTGATGCAGCATCGACTTTTTCTGGCTTATGAAATAAGGGATTTCATATTGTGGAAAAATAGTGTTGATCAGTTCATCATAGATTTCAGGCTGTCTGTACAGAATGGCCATTTCATTGTACCGAAAGCCTTTTCTGGCTTGGTCTCTGATCCTCCTTGCCACTGCGTGCATTTCTGCTCTCCTGTTCGATGCTTCAACAAGGGATACACGGCCTTGGCCTTGAATCTTTCTGGTCGGATAATCATCGAAATGCCGTTCGATGTGCTCCAGTTCAGGATGAGAAAATCTGCGCGGTACAAAAAGATGCACAGAACCATCAATCTCGACACCCTCTTTTGCAGCCTGTTCGCTTAATCGGCGGGCGGTATTGGCAGACTGATAGAACAGTGCCTGCTCGTCGTTCGGATCCGTCCCTTCATCCATCGGTAAGGCAATGGTCACAGATTTGGCATGTTTCATCAATTCAAATAGAATTTCATATTCTCTTGCTGTAAACGTTACAAAACCATCGATATAGATCGTGGATGATTTGATCAGTTCCGAATATGGTATTTTTTCGCTCAGCAAAGCCAGGTGGCCTTCGGAATCTACGAACACTTTTCCTAAACGGTTTTCAATCTCTGTCAGGATCAATTCCAGATCTTCCGCTTTATCCAACAGCGTTTTCGGCGCTCCCACTTCAGTTAATGAGGAGCGGATTGAACTGAATTCTCCGCAATCCACACAATAGCGGGCAAATTCCTTCACCAATTGTTCTATTTGGTCGGTAAATCCCCTTTTGCCGGCAGCTCTGCGGAACAATTGGAATTCTTCCCGATGTTCTTCCAACAGACTGCGGATCAGCATCCGGTAACCGAAGGTATCCACTTCTTTCCTGCTGATTCCTCCCACTTCCTGCAGCACGCGCCAGGCAAGCCTTTTAAAGGTGACTGCCTGCGCCCGAATCATGCCATTCATGCCATATGCAGCAGAAAGACGATATTCGGTAGAAAACGACATCTGGTCCGGCACGATAAGAAAAATAGGATCCCCATCCGCCTGCCGTTTTAATTCCTCCACTATTTCATCTTGGACAAAACGGGTTTTCCCCGCTCCCGCCCTGCCATATACAATGCGTAAAGACACATGATCACTCCCTTGAATAAGAACGTTTGTTCTAATTATACGACTATCCCAAGATGTTTGCCAACACCAAGACTATTTATTGCTTCTGCTTTTTACGCTCTTCATTTGCCAGACGATATTCAGCTTCCACTTTTTTATTTAATCGTTTTTCAAGAATTTTACCGATTATATACAACAGAATAATGACAAGGATGACAACGGCAGTCCGAACCGGCTGGGTAAAAAGAGCACGCAGGTCATAACCGACAAAAGAAATCGTGAAGACCATGACAAATTTCCCTGCCATGACCGTCAGCAGATAATAATATCTGCGGATGTTTGATAGGCCAGCTACGAGGTTGACCAGAGCAGACGGCGTAAAGGGCAGGCACAACAGCAGGAACAGCGGTCCAAACCCGTTCCGCTCCACCCAATGAATCAGTTTTTGCACTTTTTCATGCCTTGTCATAAAGTTCATGAAACGCGCCCTTCCGTATTTGCGGATCAATAGGAACACTGCATATGCACCTACAACAGAACCTCCCCACGACAATAGGAAACCAAACCATAATCCGTAAGCTGTTGCATTGGCGAATACAAAGACGAACAATGGCAAAAACGGCAGGAACGCTTCAATGAACGGCAACAGGAAACCGATCAATGGACCAAAAGCCCGGTAGGATTGCGTCAATTCAACAATATTCTCCATGGAAAAAAAATCCGACATAAGCTCATTCCTTTAAAGTACAAAATTTTTAAAAATGCTGATAAAAAATTTAAAGCTTGTATGATATGCTATTATAATTACTTTACACTCTTTCAATGGGTTTGGAAAAGGAAATACATATACATAAGGAGCGAGAAAAATGGATAGACGCGAGTTTGCTGCTGGGATAAAGGCTGGAACCAGTATAGCAATCGGCTATTTTCCAATAGCATTGACATTTGGTCTATTGGCCAAGACAACCGGCCTGTCGCTGTGGGAAGCAACAGCGATGAGCATATTTGTTTTTGCAGGAGCCGCACAATATATTTCCCTTTCTCTCATCACAGCTGGGGTAGCCCCAGCCGTGATTGTTCTGAATACCTTTATCGTCAACATCCGGCATTTTCTAATGACGGCTGCACTCAATGAAAAGATGCAGCCAGATGACCGGTGGAAAAAAGCTCTCTATGCTTTTGGCATCACAGATGAATCATTTTCTGTACTGGCCACTCAAAAAGGCAATAAATTAAGTACCACTTTTGCCGCCGGAGTCATCCTCATCGCTTATGGAAGCTGGATCATCTTCACTGCAATCGGCCACCTGATCGGCGCCAATTTGCCACAATTCCTACAAGCTTCCATGTCGATTGCCCTTTACGCTATGTTCGTCGGATTATTGGTGCCTTCGATGCGCGGTAATCGCAAAGTAGTCAGCTTGGCCCTTATTGCAGGCTTGGTCAATTCCTTCTTTTATTTCACAGAATGGCTGTCCACAGGCTGGGCCATCATGGTCTCGACTTTGGCATCTGCCATTTTCATTGAATGGATTTCCCGGAAAGAGGTGAAAGAATAATGGGGGCATGGTATTGGTGGATGGTACTTGGCATGGCAGTTGTGACTTATATTCCCCGCGCCATTCCGCTGACTTTTCTGGAGGGCAAGGAACTGCCGGAACCGGTCCAAAACATTTTACGCAATATTCCCTACGCCGTATTGGGTGCGTTGATTTTCCCTGCTATCTTTTTTATCCAGGAAAATATTTGGTTTGGGATCATCGGTGCCATTGCTGCATTCGGAATCGCCTTTACAGGCGCGAATGTTATGGTTGTCGTCCTTGGTTCCATCGCAGTGCTGGCAATTTACAGCATATTCATATAAAATCGCAGAAAAAAAGCCGTTACTCATCTTCATGAGCTTCGGCTTTTTTTCTGCGATTGAACATATTAGTGGAATACCAGAATCCGACAGTAAGAGATGCCGCATTGGCGATGAACAGCAGCCATGTATGGGTATAACCCGCATAAACTGCTGCCGCCATAAGTGCCACAGTCAAAATCAATGCAACAATGTGGTTGAACGTGACTCTCGTAAACAAAATGACGAGCAATCCCGGCACCAAAAGAGACAGGAAAAATTTCGTTATCATTGATTCCATTTAGTTAGCTCCTTAATTGACCACTAATAATCCCAGGCGATGATGGTCATGACGGAAAATAACATGTTGGCGCAAACGCACTTCCAGGTTATGGTCCAAAACTTCCAAGCGGCAGTGGGCGGCGTTGACCTGAATCGCTTCATACAGCTCCGATTCATTTGAAATGGCGATGCCATTTACTTTGCGGATCACTTCGCCGCGCAGCAAGCCCATCTTATCGGCAGGAGAACCCGGCAGAACATCCACAATCATAACGCCTTGGGACTGCGGCGTTACAGCATAATTGCCGCTGCGTTCCTTCAATGCGAAATGGATTGTGATGGCGATGCGTCCGATCACTCCGGCTGCGAGTGCAACTGCTGCCAGCGGCTGCCATAATAACGCGGCCAGTCCGACAACAATGATGCCGATCCCTAAAGTGGAAACGGCTTTACCGACCAACGGATAAAGATATACCGGCAATGTCCGCTGTGAGCGCCCCAGGAATCCGAAGACGAATGGGAAAAGAATCAGCGAGAAGCTGGTTTCACCAATCGGCAACTGAGGCCAGTAAGGTGCATACGAATCAATCACCGTACCTGGCACCACCAATAGAATCGGCAATAGCCATAAGCGTTTCGATAGATAAGCTGCGGCTTTAAGGCCGCGTCCCGATTTATGTAAACGGGGTGAAGCAGCGTCTGCCGCTGCTTTGTTGATCATTTTTCCTTCTGCGAAGACCAGTGCCCCTGCAATAAGTGCGACAGGAACAAGCCATTCATAAGCAAAAGCTGTACCTTCAAACTCAAATAAACCAAAATTCAATGACCAGCCATTGGCATTAACTAACCAGCTGAGGCCGACTGCTGCTGCAGCCAAGTAGACGAATGACCCTGCCTGATAAAAAGTCGTAGCCATCAAAAGAATGGAGACGATGCTCAAAGCAATCAGCCAATCCATCGGCACAACCAATCCGATTCCGGCAAAAAGCACGGAGAAGACAAGAGCGTACAACCAGCCATCCTTCAACAGCCGTTTGAATTCGGTCAAACCATAAACAATCCGAATCCTGAATATTCTTCGTTCCTTCTTTACTCGATAATATCCCAACAGCACTGCAGCGAGCAATGCTATGTATAAAACCGGATTTACAAAAAATCTACCAATCGCTAACATTAAATCCATTATCACTATACTTACACCATCCTATCACCGGCAATTGACGCTATCTCTCATTGTAACAAAGAAAACCGGCTTTCTGCATTTCTTTTTCAGTTAAATGAACGCGGAGCCCAATTGCTCCAAAATATCTTCAGTTCCTTCAATTCCAGCAGACAGCCGGATCACTCGGCGAGTTACGCCGATTCGCTCTTTTTCTTCAGCTGACAGCGCTCTGTGGGAAGTTCCGTATGGATACGAAACTGTCGTTTCCACGCCTGCCAGAGTCGGTACAATTTTTATCCAGCCCAGTGAGGAAAAGAACTTCGACACATCAACTGTTTCCGGCAATTCGAAAGATACGATCGCCCCTACGCCTGGATACCAGACACGTGCCTTGTCCTCCAGAAATGCAGCAATCGCCTGCGCATTTTCTGTTTGTGTCTTCATTCGAAGAGCCAGCGTCTTAATGCCACGAATCGTGAGCCAAGCTTCGAAAGGACTTAAATTCAACCCCAAATTCACTACACGTTTCTCTGCAATGCCGATCAGCTCCGCGTCCCCTACCAAAACACCGGCAGTGACGTCGCTGTGGCCACCAAGGTACTTGGTCGCACTGTGAGCAACTAGATCCGCGCCAAGCGAATAAGGCGTCATTGTGTAAGGTGTAGCAAAGGTATTGTCGATCATGACCCGGACGTCGTAATGCCGCTTCAACTGGCAAAGAACTTCGATATCTTCCAGACGCAAAAACGGATTGGTGATCGATTCACTGAATATCAGTTTGATTTCAGGAGTATCAATCAGGATTTGCTCGATTTTGCTGATATTCGAGAAATCGGCAAAATGAACTTGGATTCCCATGAGGACAAGTTCTTCTTTCAATAAATGGAATGTTCCGCCATACACATCCTGTGCGGCCAGAACATGATCGCCTGTTTTAACAACCGACAGGATTCCGGCAAGAATCGCAGAAGTTCCTGAAGATGCCGAAACGCCTTTCGGGGCAAGCTCTAAATCAGCTACAGTTTGTCCAAGTGCATCGGTATTCGGATTGGCTGTACGTGAATACAGGTAAGTGCCATTTCCTTCATAATAGCCTTCAAGTTCTTCCAAAGAAGAAAAAGAAAATGCGGAAGTCTGGTAAAGCGGCATAACTTTCGATTGGATCGTCCGTTCCTTCATCGTTGCTGTGTGCACTGATTTCGTTTCAATTGACGCCATTAGTCCATCTCCTATTCCAATTCTGCAATTAGTTGTTCCATCATGGGTTCGTCCATGGGGCCTACCACTTTATTTTGGATGCGCCCATTCGTATCGATCATATAAGAAGTCGGGATGGATGCCGCTTGATAAGTTGAACCTACATCGCCATTTTCATCCATCGGAATCGGAAATTCCAATCCGAATTCTTCAACAAACTCCTCAATTTTCCCAAGACCTTTATCTTTAGTCGTTAAATTGACTGCCAGGATTACAACATTTTCGTCTTCAGCCTGTTCGTCATAATAACTTTGCATATGCGGCATTTCTGCTCGGCACGGAGGACACCAGGTTGCCCAGAAATTCAGCATTACTTTTTTTCCTTGATAATCCGAAAGCTTAACTTTTTCGCCATCCAAGGTAGTCAACTGAAAATCCGGAGCTTTTTCTCCTATAGCCAACCCTTCATCTGTCGGCAAAAAATCCACATCGCTGCCAAGAGCCATGTTATCGAGTGCTTCGGATTCCGCCATATTATTCTGAACAGCGCCGATGATGACGAGCGCCACCATAACAGCAAGCACCAATAAGCCGATTATCTTTTTAGGCATCTGTTATTCACTCCATTCAACTTTCATCATACGATAAATTGGACAGTTTGTTCCACTAAGATTGCTAAAAAATGTGACAGAATAACAGGAATTTAAAAAACAGCCGACATGAGATGCCGGCTGTCCTGAACTTATAATGAAACATAGCTGGCTGGATTCACGGCATTTGTGCGTCCGCCGTTCCAAGGTCCAACATGGATTTCGAAATGCAGGTGATCACCGAATGATCTTCCGGTATTCCCCATTCCACCTATGTTTTGTCCTTGTGAAACCTGCTGTCCAACTGACACGCCAATCGAATTCAGATGAGCGTATACAGTTGCATGCGTTTGGCCATTAATCGAATGGGTGATGATGACTACGTTGCCGTAGCCGCCCATTGAACCGGCGTAGGATACAAATCCGTTCGCAGCTGCCACGATCGCAGTGCCTTTGCTGTTGGCAATATCTACGCCCTGGTGAAACTCCGGACCAGAACCGATATCGCGCCAGCCGAATTTAGAAGTAAAACGTCCGGCAGCCGGACGGATAAATCCAGAACTTGCATTCACAGAAACTGCCGGTGCCGGCGCGCTGTAAGCCGGTGCCGGCGCAGCGGCAACAGGAGCACTTGGTGCTTCAGGCTTGCTGACCGATTTTTGCGAAGCTGCCTTTGCCTTGTCTTCAGCGACGCGTTCAGCTGCCGCCCGTTCTGCCGCTGCTCGTTCAGCTGCCGCTTTTTCTGCTGCGGCTTTTTCTGCTGCGGCGCGTTCTGCAGCTAGCTTACGCAAGCGCTCTTCTTCAGCTTTTCTTGCCAATTCCGCAAGCCGCGCTTGTTCGTTGGCAATCTTTGTTTCAAGTTCCGCACTCACGTCAATCGCTTCTTCGCGTTGCTGGACAAGTGTAGTCTTTTCTTTTGCTAAACGGTCCTGTTCAGCTTTCAGGTCTTTCACATGGCCAGCTTGTTCAGCTTTCTGCCCGTCTAATGATTTCTTGAGGTCAACAAGTTCTGCACGGCGTTGTTCCTGCTCTGCAAGCTTTGTCTCAACTTGTGCTTTTTGTTCACCTAAAAGCTTTTTATCTTCAGCTTGTTCGTTCATGATTTCGCGATCTGCATCAATCAAGGTGTTCACTGCCGAAAAACGGTCAATGAAATCAACAAAGCTGTTTGCACCCAGCAATACGTCTATGTAATCCACAGAGCCGCCGCTCAATTGGATGGCACGTGCACGTTCTTGAAGCAACTCTGTCCGTTCAGCAATTTTTCTTTCCAGTTCTTCAATGGATTTTTTCAGGTCATCGATTTCAACGATTGTCTGATCGATTTCACCTTGCACTCCATTGATTTTTGACTGGGTTTCCTGCATTTGGTTCTCCAGCTCCTGGATTTTAGCCATGATGCTTTCCAGTGTGGATTGGTTTTGATTCATTTCAGTGGATTTTTCACTGATTCCAGAATTCAATTCATTTTCTTTTTGTTCTATTTTTTGCTGCTCTTGCTGCAATTCACTTAAGGTATCAGCGTTTGCTGTTGGAATCAACAAGGTAAGCGCTAATACGGATGAAACACCAGTCAACAACCATTTCGACTTCGAGTTCAAGTTTGTGATCCCCTTTCGGCTTTACGCTCTTTTTCTATCTATCTCTAGTTTAAGCCATACCATTCAAACGGTCTGAGGTCTCTTTATAATACCTGCAGACCGTTCTTATATCTATAATTATACACGCAAAAATTTTCTGATTGACATGAAGCTTCCCCAGATACCGATAAATACGCCCATCAATAAGATCAAGGCACTTACCTGGTAGATGAATGGGGTGAACTCCAATAGCTGGAAGAGTTCTCCACTTAAACGGGGTTGTGCAAATTCAGTTATTTTTTTGTAGAGCAATGCGACCAGGCCAATCGGAATGAGTGAGCCTAAGATTCCAAGCCACATGCCTTCCAAAATGAATGGAATACGCACGAACCAGTTTGTAGCACCTACTAATTTCATGATTTCGATTTCACGGCGTCTTGCGACAATCGTAATTCGAATCGTATTTGATATAAGGAACATAGCCGTGAACAACAGCGCCAGGATTAAAATCAGTCCGACGTTCCGTCCGGCATTCAAAAAGTTAAAGAGCTTCTCTATCTTGCCTTCACCGTATTTGACGTCCTCTATACTTTCTAAAGCCGCAATCCCGGTTGCTACTGCTTCAGTTTGCTGTGGATCAAGTGCTTTTACATAAAAAACATCGAACAATGGATTGCTTTGTTCGAATAAGCTCAACTCATCCCCGAAATCAAGGACCAAGTCGGTCAGTTCTTCTTCTTTTGTCGAAAAATCAGTAGATTCTACACCAGGCATTTGGACAATCCGAGATTCCAGATCCTCTATTGTCTCTTCTGTAGCATCTAAGGAAACAAATACTTTAATTTCAACATCATTTTCGAGATCGTCGGCCACTTTGTTCAGGTTCATCATAATGAGAACAAATACACCGACCAACAATAGCGTTACCGTCACTGCGCTTACGGATGCGAATGTCATCCAGCTGTTGCGGCCAATACTTTTGAAACTTTCCTTGAAATGGCGCATCATCGTTCTAGCTTTCATAGCCGTAGTCACCTCCAGCTACATCACGGACAATCAAGCCGCCCTCTATTGCAATTACACGATGTCGCCGTGTATTCACGATTTGCTGATTGTGTGTTGCCATAATAATGGTCGTACCCGCTTTGTTGATGCGTTCGAACAGGTTCATGATATCCCAGGCTGTTTCGGGGTCCAGATTTCCTGTCGGCTCATCTGCAATCATCACTTTCGGCATATTGACGATAGATCGCGCGATGGACACACGTTGCTGTTCGCCTCCGGACAATTCCGTCGGAAACATTTTAGCTTTATGTTTCAACCCGACCAGATCCAACACTTCCATGACCCGTTTTTTGATGGCCGCGGGCTTTTCTTCAATTACTTCCAACGCAAATGCTACATTTTCATAGACATTCAGTTTTGTCAGCAATTTAAAATCCTGAAATACGACGCCAATCTGGCGGCGCAGCATCGGAACTTTCCGGTTCTTTAATGTTGCTATGTCAATATCGTCAACGAACATCTGTCCTGAGGACGGACGTTCTTCACGATACATCATTTTGATGAATGTCGATTTACCTGCACCACTCGGGCCTACGATATATACGAATTCCCCTTGCTCAATTTCAACATTGAGACCGTTTAGGGCGACAATTCCATTCGGATACTTTTTGTAGACGTTCTTCATTTGAATCATTTTTATTACCCACCTAATATTAATTGGCATATGCCAACATTATTTCCTTGGAATTTTGCAGCAAACTTATTATAACACCTTAAACATATATTTTTATTACATTTCTGTATCATTTGGAATTCAAATTGAATAATCTGAACTATAAGAAAATTTAATTTTATAGATATTAATCTATCAAATAAGTTCCATATTATACCTCAAAAAGTATAGAAAAGTATTAAAAACGCTTATATTTTAGCATAAAAAAATAAACCTGCTGTTCGGCAGGTTTATTCCATGTTCGCTAAATATTCTGCAACCGCTACCGCTTCATCACCTTCGATGATATTAGCAGGCATTGCACCTTGTCCATTTTCAATGACAGAAAGGATCTCTTCCTGTGATAAACGGGATCCCACGTCATTCAAAGGCGGGAAGTTTCCTTGACCCTCCAGATTTTCACCATGGCAGGAAATGCAATTTTGTTGAACCACTTGCTCGGCATCAACGGCCGTTGTTTCTCCTCCGCCATCTGCAGGCGCTTCTGCAGGCTCTTCTACAGGAGTTTCTACAGGTTCCGTCGTTTCTTCACCGCCACATGCGCCAAGTATGAGTGCCGTACCGAACAGCATCGCCATCAATTGCTTTTTCATTTGGTGACCTCCTCTTATGAATTCTTCTACATATTAGAGTATACCAAAGTTATGGCCTTTTAAAACCCTCGCCGAGAACTTCAGAAGCATCTGAAACGATTACAAAGGCGCTAGGGTCGATATATTTGACCAATTGTTTCAGTCTCGTAAATTCTGTTTGAGGAATAACCACCATCAATAACGGCTTTTCCGTCCCTGAATAGCCCCCGGTCGCAGTCAGTTCCGTCACGCCCCGATCAACTTCTTCGTAAATGGCGTCCCGGATTTCCATCTGCTTGTTGGTGATGATATAGACCAGCTTTGATTGGCCGAACCCCACTTGGACCAAGTCGATGGTTTTCGTCGTAACATATAATCCGATCAAAGCGTATAGCCCTTTTTCAATATCGAAGACCAGCGCTGCTGCCAGCACGATAAAGCCGTCGATCATTGCGACACTCGTGCCAAGAGTCAAGCCCGTATACTTCGTGATGATTTGGGCTGCAAGGTCTGTTCCGCCTGTGGATGCTTTCCCGCGGAAGACGATGCCCAGCCCAAGCCCAACCATAATCCCGCCGAATAAAGCGCCAAGTAAAGGATCTTGGGTCCAAGGCTCCCACGTTTCCGTCAAAAATACGACAAAAGGCAAAAAGACTGTTCCCACAGCCGTTTTAATCCCAAAATTCTTACCCAGTAAGATCAATCCCGCAATAAACAGCGGAATATTGAAAGCCCATTGAACAAAAGCCGGTTTCCATTCGAACAATCCTTTCAAAATGGTACTGATGCCGCTTACGCCTCCTGAAGCCACTTCATTCGGCAATAAAAATACATTAAAGGAAATTGCCACAATCGCTGATCCAACGATCACACTGGCATAATCCAGGAATAAGGTCAGCAGTGGATGTGGATCTTTGCGGATACGTCGATTTTTTTTAGTCATCTGTTCTTCTTCCTCTTCTCTCTTCTGTTCGGTTAAACCCTGTCAGAGTATACCAAAGGTGCTGAGCTTTGTGAACTTCATCCAGGTAAAGCAAAGCATTGCCTGATCAGAATAAAGCGTTCACCAAGTGGAACGGCACAATGAAAGAGGCCATAGCGCAAAAAAGTCCGAAAGCGGTTAAGCTTCCGGACTTTCCACATATTTTATCAATCCATTTTCGAACGCAAGAGAGAGTTGATGAATCCATCAATGTCCCCGTCCATGACCGCGCCTAAATTACCGGTTTCATAGTTGGTTCGGTGATCTTTAACCATTGAATATGGATGGAATACATAGGAACGGATCTGGCTTCCCCAGCCAATTTCCTTTTGTTCTCCACGAATTTCAAGAAGGCGCGCTTCTTCTTCTTCGATTTTTAAAGCATATAATTTTGCTTTCAACATTTGCATTGCTTTTTCACGGTTCTTGATTTGTGAACGTTCCTGCTGGCACGTCACCACAGCCCCTGTTGGAAGGTGCGTGATGCGGACAGCGGAATCCGTAGTGTTGATGTGCTGTCCACCCGCACCACTTGCCCGGTACGTATCGATTTTTAAATCTTCGGTGCGGATATCAATTTCAATCTCACCTGTGAATTCCGGCATCACTTCGCAGGAAACAAATGAAGTATGGCGGCGCCCTGATGAGTCGAAAGGCGAAATACGGACTAAGCGGTGAACCCCTTTTTCGGCTTTCAGGTAACCATAGGCATTATGGCCGCGAATTCCAAGCGTAACAGATTTGACTCCAGCCTCATCGCCAGCCTGGTAGTCCAGCGTCTCCACCTTGAAGCCGCGCTTTTCCGCCCATCGTGTATACATCCTCAATAACATGGAACACCAGTCCTGTGATTCTGTACCACCTGCACCTGGATGTAATTCCAAGATGGCATTGTTCTTATCATAAGGTTCGCTGAGCAGCATCGTTAATTCATAATCCGCCAGCTTGGAATTGAATTCCTTCATTTCATTATCGACGTCTTCATGCAGATCCTCATCATCTTCTTCTCTTAAAAGTTCCAAGGACATTTCCATACTTTCCTGCGTTTCCACGAAATCGTAATAAGTGTTCACAATTTCCTTTAATCCATTCAATTCCGTAATGACAGTTTGTGCTGACTCCTGATCATTCCAAAAAGCGGGATCCAACATCATTTCATCTAATTCCTGAATGCGGGCTTCTTTGTTCTCTAAGTCAAAGAGACCCCCTAAAGTCCGCCAGCTTGCTGGCTGATTTGTCGAGCTGGTTACGAATGTCTGCTAATTCCATCATTATATGTTCCTCCTCAAAATAACACCGAAGAGCATAAGCTCTTCGGTATTTTCACACGCTCTTATGAAGCTGTTCCATGGCAATTCTTATACTTCTTGCCGCTGCCGCATGGGCAAAGATCATTGCGGCCGACTTCCATATCTTTGCGGACAGGAACCTTTTTCTTTTTCGGAGCTGGTCCGTCTTCTTTCGGATTGACTGCCTGGCCTTTCGCCACTTCCTCACGTTCAAGGTTGTTGCGGATTTCAGCCTTCATCGAATACTTCGCGACATCTTCTTCAATAGCTTCAACCATCGCCTCGAACATTGCAAAGCCTTCGCTTTGGTATTCACGAAGTGGATCGTTTTGTCCATAAGCACGCAAATGGATCCCCTGGCGCAGTTGATCCATCGCATCGATATGATCGATCCACTTGGTATCAATCGAACGGAGAAGAACAACTTTTTCGAATTCGCGCATCCGGTCAGGCGTCATTTCAATCTCTTTTTCATCGTAATGCTTAGTAACAGCGGCTTTAATGAAGTCAATGAGCTCTTCCTGGGATTTCCCTTGAAGATCTGCTTCGGTCACTGTGTTTTCAGGAAGAAGGTTTGCTGAAATTAGTTCTGACAGTGTTTTCAGGTGCCAGTCATCCTGCTTTTCTTCTACAGTATGCGTGTAGACCATCCGCTCAATTGAACTGTTGATCATATTTTCAACCAGTGCACGCATATTTTCAGTTTCCAGAACTTCCATACGTTCTTTATAGATGATTTCGCGCTGTTGGCGAAGAACATCATCGTATTGAAGCAGGCGCTTTCGAGCATCGAAGTTATTGCCTTCCACCCGTTTTTGCGCCGACTCTACAGAACGCGTCACCATCTTCGATTGCAATGGCTGGGAATCATCCATTCCCAGTTTGCCCATCATATTGCGCATAGCATCCGATCCGAATCGGCGCATTAAATCGTCTTCGAGAGACAGATAGAATTGAGTAACACCCGGATCTCCCTGGCGGCCTGAACGTCCGCGCAGCTGATTATCAATACGGCGGGATTCATGGCGCTCTGTACCAATGACCGCCAGACCACCGGCTTCGATGACACCTTCACCAAGCTTGATATCGGTGCCTCGTCCTGCCATATTGGTTGCAATGGTCACAGAACCTTTTTGGCCTGCATTTAAAATAATTTCCGCTTCATGCGCGTGATTCTTCGCGTTCAATACGGAATGCTTGATGCCTTTTTTCGTCAAATACTCCGAAATGATTTCAGATGTCTCGATTGCTACAGTACCTACCAGCACCGGCTGGCCTTTGGCATTGCGCTCTGCAATGTCATCTCCCACTGCTTTGTACTTACCGGCAGTTGTGGAATAAATCAAATCAACATGGTCTTCACGGATGATCGGTTTATTCGTCGGAATCACAATGACATACATATTGTAGATATTGCGGAATTCTTCTTCCTCAGTCTTAGCTGTACCGGTCATACCAGACAATTTGTCATACATACGGAAATAGTTCTGGAAAGTGATTGTAGCCATAGTCATCGATTCATTTTGGATTTCCAGGCCTTCTTTAGCTTCGATTGCCTGGTGAAGACCATCCGAATACCGGCGCCCCTTCATCAGACGGCCTGTAAACTGGTCGACGATGACCACTTCCCCTTCCTGTACCACGTAATCCACATCTTTGTGCATCGTAACGTATGCCTTCAATGATTGATTGATTGTGTGGTTCAAGCGAACATGGCTGATATCGAAAAGGTTATCGATGCCGAATGCTTTCTCGACTTTCTCGATGCCTTCCTCCGTCAGAACGACTCCTTTGGTTGTTTCATCGTACGTATAATCTGTATCTTTTCTCAATAGGCGCGCAAAAGCATTCGACTGCTGATACAATTGAGCCGCTTTAGCTGCCTGTCCGGAAATGATCAAAGGCGTCCGCGCTTCATCGATCAAGATGGAATCGACTTCATCGATTACTGCGTAATTCAATGGACGCTGGACCATCTCTTCTTTGTAAAGCACCATATTGTCCCGGAGATAATCAAAACCCAGTTCGTTATTGGTGCTATAAGTGACATCCGCCTGGTAAGCTGCCCGTTTTTCGTCTTTGGTCAACGAGTTTAAATTCAAGCCGACAGACAATCCAAGCCATTCATAAAGCTGACCCATCTCCAAAGCATCACGGCTGGCCAAGTATTCGTTGACCGTTACCACATGAACCCCTTTTTTACTGATGGCATTCAAGTAAACAGACAGTGTGGAAGTCAAGGTCTTACCTTCACCTGTCTTCATCTCTGAAATATTCCCTTCGTGCAGGGAAACAGCGCCCATGATCTGGACGCGGAATGGGTAAAGTCCAAGCACGCGCTTCGAGGCTTCCCGAATAGTCGCGAACGCTTCAGGCAGCAAGTCATTCAACGCTTCGCCTTTGGCATGGCGCCCAATAAATTCTTCTGTTTTCGCTTGCAATGCTTCATCAGACAAAGCTGCAAAATCTGAAGCCAACGCCTCTACACGATCCGCTACTTTTTCCAATCGTTTCAAATCCCGTTTATTCGGATCAAATACCTTATTTAATACTCCTAGCATAATTATACCGCTCCCTGCGTAAGTGTCCGCCGGCATCCAACACACCGGATGATCGCTTTAGCTTTTATAGTGTCCTATTAAACATTTTGCTTAATGGGCATAGTTATCCAAATCATCTTCAGTCGATTCAAAAAAAATCTCACTATTCATTTTAACACTGCGCCCAAAAGCGTGCAAATAATGACGTCAGCTATTCTTTTGCCGGATGGAAGAAACAGCCTTGCCCGCTTTGAACACTGAGCAATCAGGATTTCATTAATTTACAGGAAACAAAAAAGCCTCTCGCTTGGAGAGGCTTTACTGTTCAACACAGTTTAGCTTAAAAACTATTCAATTTTTATTGTGCGGAAGTTTCGATCAAGCCGTAGCTTCCATCTTTACGTTTGTAGACGATATTCGTTTCATTGGATTCTGCGTCAGTGAAGACAAAGAAATTGTGTCCAAGCATATTCATCTGCAAAACCGCTTCTTCTTCATCCATCGGTTTCAAGTCAAACTGCTTAGTACGGACGATTGTGAAATCCTCATCCTCTTCTTCAGCTTCGTTTTGATTGCGAGTATCGTTCTCGGCAGTAGCAAATGCAAGTCCCATACCGTCGCGCTCACGGAATTTACGGTTTACTTTTGTTTTGTACTTGCGAATTTGACGCTCCAGCTTGCTGACGATCAAATCTATTGCAGCGTACATATCATCATGCCGCTCTTCAGCACGTAATGTCAGGTTTTTCATTGGTATTGTAACTTCCACTTTTGTTTGGCTGTGGTTATATGATTTCAAGTTGACCATTGCGGTAGCATTAGCACCGTCTGTGAAATAGCGTTCAATCTTTTCAACTTTCTTTTCAATGTGGTCACGTATTGCGGGAGTTACCTCAATATTTTCGCCTCTGATGTTAAATTGCAACATGTTAACTCCTCCTTCTATTGTGCTACCTGTACACTTCTACATCTTCCCTTGTCTTTCCTTCTTAAAACCAAAAAAGTTTTAACAGTATTGATTACAGGTAAACATTATGACAAGGAGATGAAGTTTATGTT
Source organism: uncultured Planococcus sp. (assembly GCF_947501725.1). Lineage (NCBI taxonomy): Bacteria > Bacillati > Bacillota > Bacilli > Caryophanales > Caryophanaceae > Planococcus > uncultured Planococcus sp. The sequence goes on from NZ_CANMXD010000003.1 coordinate 240,335, forward strand.
CACTAATAAAACAGTCATTGTTACAGGTGCCTCCCAAGGCATCGGCAAGAGCATCGCAACACATTTCGCTGCAGAAAATGCACGGGTCATCGGATTGGATGTCCAACCCGTCGAACTGGAAGGGGTAGAATATCGGGCATGCGACGTCGGCAATTTCAATGAGGTCGTCGCCGTATTCAAGAAAATCAATGAAGATTACGGTGCTGTCCATGCCTTGATCAACAATGCGGGAATTTCCACCTTCAAATCCATCTGGGAGGTGGATGAGCAGGAATGGGATCATGTCCTGGACACGAACCTGAAAAGTGTCTTTATCTGCAGCAGGGAAGCTGCACGCTATATGACGGACGATATCCGTTCCATCATCAACATGACCTCGACACGCGCATTCATGTCGGAGCCCAATACTGAAACTTATTCGGCATCAAAAGGCGGTATTTTTGCTTTGACCCATTCACTTGCTGCCACTTTCAGCGAAAAAGGAATTCGCGTCAACTCCATCGCCCCTGGCTGGATCCATACCGGAGACACAACAGAACTGCGTGACGTCGACCATCACCAACATTGGAGCGGCCGCGTCGGTGAACCAGCCGACATAGCCCGGGCCTGCCTGTTCCTAAGCAACCCACAAAACTCATTCATCACAGGAGAATGCCTGAACATCGACGGCGGCATGACACGGAAAATGATCTATGAACATTAGAATAGAAAAGCGGAGGCAGCCGCTTAGCTCCGACAAGCGCTGGAAGCATTACCGGTAATGGCGGTCTTTGCCATTGCTGGTAATGCTGAAGCGACTCGAGGAGCTGGCTGCCGGAGTCTGGACACTGAAAAGCGGAAGCGGCCGTTCAGCTCCGAAAGGCATAAGACGATCTGACGAAGCGGCGTCCTTTGCCGCATAGTCAGAGTGGCTTATGACCCGAGGAGCTGGCCGATGGAGCTGGACACTAAGAAAAGCGGAAGCAGCCGCTTAGCTCCGACAAGCGCTGGAAGCCTTACCGGTAATGGCGTTCTTTGCCATTGCTGGTAAGGCTGAAGCGACTCGAGGAGCTGGCTGCCGGAGCCTGGACACTGAAAACCACAATCCCCAGACCCCACCAAACAAAACTAAAAAACTAACATCCATTACTTCTTAGAACACTAAAAAACCGACCAAGGCCGGTTTGAGCTTGTAGACAAAAGAATATTGATGTCATTTAAAGAATGAATACACATTTTAACATATTTATACCGGATCCTGCGCTTCAGGCGGACGCTTTCCGCGGGCTCGCGCCGAACTAACTCGGACTGGCGCCCGAGTGGATTTCGGCACTTCGCTGTCCCCGCAGGAGTCGCCGCCTTGTGCTCCGGATCCTTGAGTGAAGGGTTTTCTAGATTTGTTAGGACTATTCTTTCTAGAACAGACTAGCAAGCTTCTCTCTTTGATTGAAGCAACATGCCCCCAACCGGGCTGGCCACGAAGACTCCAGTGGGACAGCGAAAGCTGAAGACCCCGCAGGAAAGGCATTGGCCGAAACTTGTGAGGCCAATCCTTTGCGACGAAGCTAGCGCAGCGATGCAGGAGCATGGGTTTTCCAGTGACGAGGAGGCTGAAGCTGAGCTCACGGAAAGCGAAGTGGCCGGACCGGTTGGGGATTATGCACCGCTATACATTTTGGTCAGACTTTGTCTACAGTCTGAAACCGGCCAAGGCCGGTTTTTTAATTCATTTCGATCTCTTTCAACTCTCTGATTTCATTTAAGATCAACATTTCTTTAATCGAATTGCGCTCAAAATCAGCACCGTAAATCCAGCCTTCCTCATACTGCTGTTTCCAGACGACCGTCGCACCTGCGGTGATTGTTTCATGATTCAGGACAAACTGCAGATTGACGTTTTCTTCTCCCGGCTTCAACTCTTTTTCGGAAAACAGTTTTGCTCCCTTAGGCGAAATATCAAGCAATAAACAATATATTTTCGGAGACACCGCTTGATTCGCGAGTGGGTCCATCAATTGCAGACATATTTCTGGCGGCGTGCCAAAAGTGTAACGAAAACTTTCTGACCGTTTATAGAACATGGCTGTCCCTCCTATTTGTCCCTCCAGTATAAACCAATTGGTTATGCACGGATAAGGGCAAGGATTTTAATTTCTTTCGCACCCTTTTCTTTCAGGACTTTAGCAGCCAGGCGCATCGTACTTCCTGTGGTATATAAATCATCAAACAGCAAGATTTTTTCAGGTACAGCTTGTCCATTCCACCAAAAGACGTCTTGCAGTGCCATTCTTTCGGATTTCGATTTCTCACCAAGACCGACTTCATTTTTCCCGAGGCAATGTGTATATGGGATAGAAGCTGCATCAAGCAGCCGATCAACTTGAGGGAAAGTCCGTTCTTTCAATTTGACAGCATTCATCGGAATCGGAACAATCACCGAATTCTGTTTGCCGCATTCTTCTTTTAGAACCGAAGCGAAAACTTCCGACAACACCACGTCTTTCAAAAATTTATATTGATGAAGAAATTCTTTCATCGCGTGATTATAGCGGTATAAGCTCTTCCCAGAATCAATTACCCCAGCATACTCTGTAGTTTCCCACTGACTGCAATTGAGGCATTTCCCTTCTCCTGGGGCACTGCAAAGTGGGCATCCTACTGCGGTCCTTTCGAAGCCGGCACGACAGCGCAGACAAATCACCTCTTCCAACTCATTGAAAAAAATGCTTCGCCAACTTACTTGGGATGATGTCATTCGATCACATAAATAGCAATTCAAATTCCAGCCCCCTCATTATAAGAAACGATCAACTTTTTCGCTTTATCCATCTGCCGGACAATGCCATTGTGAAAAAATACGATTTCCCCGTCTGGATAGTCTTTGGATCTGCCTGTTCTCCCGGAGATTTGAATTAATGCCGCAGCGTCAAAAATAGGTTGATCTGCTCCGACTACCGCAACTTGCACATTCGTAATCGTGATTCCGCGCTCCAAAATCGTCGAAGTCAATACGCCGGGAATTTGCCTTTGACGCAATTTCATGATTTTCTCTTTTCTGTCTTCATCTTGAGAGTGGACCGCTTCGATGCTTGGATGTTTTTTCTGGAATAGGACTATCGCCTGTTCAATCAGTTCAATCGATGGAAAAAACAATAAGAACGGTTGCTCTTTCGCTATTTTATCATCTACCCATGCCATTAATTTCGACGGAATCCTGCCTTTGGCAATATCCTTTTCGTACCCCCATAAGGAGCGGAATTCTGGAACAGGCAAAGGGTAACCATGAAACCGCTGAAATATCTTTGAAGTATTGGACACTTGCTTTATTAATTGATCTGAAGGAGTCGCTGACACATAAATGATGGGCGCTTCCTTTTTCTTCGCCTTTATAACCGCCCTCTTCAGCGCTGGGTCATAAGAATAGGGAAATGCATCCGCCTCATCGACGATCATGACATCGAAGGCATCTTTGAATCGATACAATTGATGGGTAGTGGCAAGGACCAATTGGGCAAAGCCAGGTTCTTCTGGAGAATTCCCGTAGAGGCTATGGACAATCGTATTCGGAAAAACGGTTCGCAATCGTGGAGAAAGCTCCAATACCACGTCCGTTCTGGGAGCAGCGATGCAAACACGCTGCCCTTTTTTCAATGCATCGAAGATGGACGGAAACAACAGCTCAGTTTTTCCTGCTCCACACACAGCGTATACAAGGTGATCGTTTTTTTGTGAGAGGCTATTTTGAACTTCCAGCGAAGCTTTTTCCTGCAGCGGGGTGAGATTGCCGTTCCAATGGAATGAATGGCTTTGAGGAGAGATTGTTGAAGGGAGCGCCCAAGTGATCAATTCCGTACAGGAACTGATGCGCCCCATTTTTATGCAGTGCCGGCAATAATAACAGATTCCATTGCACCTGGCACATAAAAAAGGAATGATTTTTTGTTTGGATTTTTCCAGGCATCTGGCACATTGCCTTCCGTCAAGCATCCCTTGACTGACACTGATGGCTCCGGTGGATATGGCTTTGTCCACGAGCTCCTTTGGAAATGGAATAAAATTTCGCAGCCATGTTCTGCCTGTTAAAAATTCTTCTAACTGCTTCATCTGCAACCACCTTTCGGTAGAGAAAAAGCCTCAGCAGGTTTATTTCTTCACCCAACCAAGACCCATCGCTCCTTCTCCTAAATGTGTTCCAATAACCGGTCCGAAATAGGAAATTTCAAAATCCACTTCCGGACACGCAATTTCCAGTTCCGCTTTCCATTGCTTTGCTTCTTCAGGACGGTTCGCATGAATAATTGTCGCTTGCCACTCGTGGCCATCTTTGCTATCTTCTTTCAACAAATCCACAATTCGGTTCATCGCTTTTTTGCGCGTCCGGATTTTTTCGAAAGGAATAATGACTTTTTGCTGAAAGTGCAATATCGGTTTAATTTGCAGCATCCCGCCAACCAAGGCCTGGGCACTGGATAATCTTCCCCCGCGCTGCAGATGCTTCAAATCTTCCACCATGAAATAAGCGCGCAAAGAGGTTTTCATTTCATCCAATTCAGCTAAAATCGTTTGAGCATCCGCTCCCTCTTCAGCCATCTTCGCAGCTTTTACCGTGTAAAATCCCTGCAGAGCACAGGTGAGTTCCGTATCAAAAGAATATACTTTTACATTCTCGACCATTTCTGCCGCCTGCTTCGAACCTGCATAAGTCCCACTGATGCCACTGGACAAATGGATGGAGACAATTTCCTTGTGATCGGCTGAAAGCTTGTCATAAAGTGTGGTGAATTCTCCCAGTGGGGGCTGTGAAGTTTTCGGGAATTCCACTTTCGCCTTTTGATAAAACTCTTCTTCGGTCATTTCCGCTTCTTTAAATGACTTGTTTCCGAATGTCACTTCCAGCGAAATCATATGAATATTCAACGCTTTACGTGTTTCTTCAGATAAATAGGATGTGCTATCTGTTACAATTGCGGTTTTCATGCTTAATCAGCCTCCTCTGCTAGTTTACCAAAAAAAGACATAGAAAAGACATGAATGGAAAGGACATAATAAAAAAATTTCCCGCATATAGCGAGAAACCTTTTATTGATTACCGATAAAGTGAACGCTTGTCACTTTCCATCCATCATTCTCTTTTTCGAATACAACGACCTGCCGGCCGGATTGTTCAATCGCATCATCCGAGTTCGCGTCCTTCATCTTTACATTGAGTGTCGCAAAAACCTCCGCGCGATCTTCTTCGTATTTTACAATCGTTTCATCACTTGTTTCATATTGGCTGTCATAAGCTTCGAAAGCTTGTGCTAATGCAGCTTTATCTTCCTCGCGATCAAAACCATCCGGATCCTGGGCGATGGTGTTCATGTAACGATCAATATCTTCAGCATTAAACGCTGCAATATATTCATCATAAGCTGCCAATAATTCACTGGCCTGTTCTTCAGGCACTTCTGCTTCTATAACATTTCCTTCGTCATCTACTGTGAAACCGACTTTTTCTTCCTTGTCTTCATCAATGCCGTGGTCGACTGCATTATTCTCATTAGCTGCATTGCCATCTTCGACCGTGTTTTCATTGACTGAAGGCTCTTCGGAATCTGAACAGGCAGCCAGTGTCAAAATAAGTCCTGCTGCAATAATCATTTTTTTCATCATGCATTCCTCCTGCGCTTCATTTTGCCATAGGCAGTTGTTGAATACAATGAAGAAACTGTGTCATCTGTCAAAACTGAATTTTTTTCAGTTTTACGGTACACTAATAGGTACCAAAAAAGGAGGGATAGCATGGAGAAAAGAGATGCAAGACAGATACTGGAACAAAAAATGAGAGAAACGCGCCCTCAATGGAGCCGCAAACAGCCTGCCCGCCCCAAGAAGTATAAATCGAGTATGAAAAAAGTCGAGAATTACGTGGTCCTGGATTTTGAAACCACCGGTCTGCGTGCAGGAAGCGATAAAATCATCCAGATCGGAGCCGTCAAATTCATCGAGCATGAACGCAAGGAAACCATGTACCTCATGGTCAATCCGGAATGCTTCATTTCCAGCACCATCACCCGAATTACCGGCATCTCAAATAAAGATGTAGAAAACGCACCAACCATCGAAGAAGTAGCCCATGAACTGATTGCGTTTATCGGCGACTTGCCGATCATCGCTCATAATGCTCCTTTTGATATGGGATTCTTATATGCACTTGAAGAAATTACACCAATTCCTGAATATACAGTAATCGATACAGTCAAACTGGCGAGAAAAGCGATTACTCAAACACCCAACCACAAACTGACCACATTAACAGCTTTTTTAAAACTCGAGCACGACGCCCACGATGCACTAGGCGATTGCCTGGCAACGGCGGCCATCTATCAATACTGCTATGACCGTTTATAAAGAAAAGCGGAAGCGCCCAAAAGCAAAACAATTATTTCCTTACTAAACAAAAAAGACGGTGCAACTGCCAACCAGCAGATGCACCGTCTTCCCTATTCGTATTATCTTACTTCAACCCAGCCATTTTTAATCGCGGTCACAACTGCTTGTGTCCGGTCATTTACCTGCATTTTTTGTAAGATGCTCGATACATGGTTTTTAACTGTTTTTTCCGAGATGAATAGAGTTTCTCCGATGACTCGATTGCTTTGGCCATCTGTCAATAATTGAAGAACTTCACTTTCGCGTTTTGTCAAAAGATGGTATGGACGGCGAATTTCCGTTTGGTGGAAAGAGCCTTTGTTTTCACGTTCACTCAATCGACGGAATTCCATCACCAAATTACGGGTTACTTTCGGATGTAAATAAGATCCGCCTTTTGCTACTACTTTAATAGCCTGAATAATTGCATCTGCATCCATTTCTTTAAGCATATAACCTAAAGCACCTGTCTTCAATGCATGCGTTACATAAGATTCATCATCGTGAATGGACAGCATAATGACTTTTGCATCAGGGAATTTCTCAATCAGCTCACCTGTTGCTTCTACACCATTTTTTTGTGGCATGTTGATATCCATCAATACCACATCCGGCTGATTTTCTTCATATAATTTAACGACTTCGCTGCCATCTCCACCTTCAGCAACGACTTCAAACGAACTTTCAAAATCCAGAATTCTTTTTACACCTTCACGAAATAATTGGTGATCATCAATAATAATTATTTTTGTCATTATGTCGTCCTCCTCGAATACCCTATCTTACATACCCTTTTCAAAAGGTATATGAAACATTAAGATTGTACCGTTCCCTGGTGAGGAATTAATGAAAAAGTCACCTTCGACCAATTCAATTCTTTCTCTCATCCCGGCTAATCCGAATGACTGGTTTTTCACAATCCCTTGATCAAAACCAGTTCCGTTATCAGTTACCATAATTTTCACTTGGTCTTTCAACCATTCCATCTCAACTGTAATTTTAGTCGACTTTCCATGGCGGATTGCGTTTGAAATTCCTTCTTGGATAAGGCGGAAAATAGCAGTTTCGTATTTATTGGGTAACCGTCCTTCTTTTCCTTTTGACTGGAATTCCAATTTGATTCCCTTGTTGTACTCTTGAATGGTGTCGATGTATTTCTTTAAAGTCGGCACCAAACCAAGATCATCAAGCGCCATTGGCCGTAAATCGTAAATGATTCTCCTCACTTCAGTCAATGCCTGCCTAACCATATCCTTTAATGAAGTGATTTCCTGGAAAGCCAACTCAGGACCTTTTTCACGGTAAGTCCTTTCAATCAAATCTGAACGGAGCAGGACGTTCGCCATCATTTGAGCCGGTCCATCATGGATTTCCCTCGAGAGGCGTTTTCTTTCTTCCTCTTGTGCTTCAATGATGCGCAGACTATAATCCTGACTTGACTTATTCTTGCCGATAGCCTCATCCACATTCTCTAAATCTGAATTCAAATAACTGCTGGCGACATTGATTTGATTGACTAGGCTTTCAGCCCGTTCTATCGTCTGAAGTAAAATTTGAAGCCTGCGCTGCAGTTTGTCCCGCTTTTGCCGATACTTTTTTTCCTCGTTGCGATTTAGGGATAATTGTACTTGAAGGTCATTTGCCTGCTCATATACTTGGCGAACCTGACTTTCAGTAAAAGAATTGAAAAACTGAGATACTTCAGCTAAACGCCTCCTAGCAGCGCGCGTCTTCTCTTCCAAAAGATCTCCGGCTTCAATGACACGTGAAATATTCACTCGGACGTCTTCCAGCTCATCTTTCATCTCTTCATAACTTTGGCGACTTTCTTCGCTAATGACGAAAATATCCTGTTTTGCCTGTTCCATTCCTTCCAACATTGCATTAAAAATAGAATCAGGTGATTTTCCACCGATTTTCTTTGCCATTTCAAAACCGCCTTAGCTATACTGACTGTATCCAGGTATATTCCTTGCTTCTTTATACCTTGTCGGTTGTATTAAGTATATCACTATATACGCAAGACCATATTAAATATACGTTACAAATTATCTGATTTCATTTTACAACAGGGGGAGTCAAATTGCGAGAAAATTACACAACTGTAGGCGATTCTGCCAGTGCAGAAATACTTATCCAAAAATCCAGGTTCATCGGACATGCCGCTCGAGCAGAAACCGAACAGCAAGCTATCGAATTTATCGATTCAATTAAATCCCTTCACCGGTCAGCTACACATAATTGTTCTGCCTACCTTATCGGAGAGCACGACTCTGTGCAGAAAGCCAATGACGACGGGGAGCCAAGTGGAACTGCCGGGTTTCCTATGCTGGAGGTCCTTAAGAAACAAGGCTTGAAAGATACAGTCGTTGTTGTGACCCGCTATTATGGCGGAATCAAGCTGGGCAGCGGCGGCTTGATACGGGCATATGGGAAAGCTGTATCTGCGGCGCTTACTGCTGCTGGCATAGTCGAAAGAAAACTTCATCATGTGATGAAAACTTCTATAGACTATACCTGGCTTGGAAAACTGGAAAACGAAATCCGCCAATCTCCATATCCGCTGGATCATCTCGAATACACAGAAGGCGTGGATCTCTTTATTCATGTTCCAGTCGAAAAAGAAGAAGAATTTATCAATTGGATAAATGAATTGACAAATGGCCAAGCAAAGACCAGTATAGTCACCAGTGAATTTTTGGAGTTTAAGGCACTGTAATTCTTTTTATTTACGCATTTCCAAAATCACTGTATAATATCAACAGCATAGAAAAATGAAAATATACTTAATTCCAAATTTTAACATTTTTATTTTAAATAAAAGATTGGATTGTCCGAAATAGATACTCGGTTGGCCCATTCCTTATAGAGGAGAAACTAAACATGAACCGAAAAGTTTATCGGAAAACCAAATCAGATAAGAAAAGGACAATTATCAAGATAATCGCCACTTTAGCCGTCTCCTTACTTATTTGTGTATCTGCCTATGGTATTTATCTGGTGAAGAAGGCTGAGTTTGCAGCAGATGGAGCCTTTGATGATGGACTTGGCCTATCTGATTTACGCGACGAAAAAGTCGAGCCGCTTACTGATAATATTTCTATTTTGTTTATAGGAGTGGATGACAGTGAAGTGCGAGATCAAAACGATGACAATATCCGTTCGGATGCACTGATTTTAGCCACTTTGAACAACGAAGACAAGTCCATTAAATTGGTCAGTATTCCTCGTGACACCTATACCTATATTCCTGATGCAGGATACGAAGATAAAATTACGCACGCCTACTCTTATAATGGGCCGAGTTCGACCATTGAAAGTGTCGAAGAATTATTGGAAGTACCGGTGGATTATTATCTGCGCATGAATTTTGATGCTTTTATTGATACGATCGATGCTCTCGGTGGCATCAAAGTTGAAGTTCCTTATGATTTGACCGAGCAGGATGAAAATGATTCAAAAAATGCCATCGAATTGAAAGAAGGCATTCAATTTTTAAATGGCAGTGAAGCACTCGCACTTGCGAGAACTCGTCATTACGACAATGATATTGAGCGGGGCAAACGGCAACAGATGATTTTGGAATCCATTATGAACCGGACCTTGTCAGCCGGATCAATCACTAAATATGGGGATGTCATTGAAGCTGTGGGTGACAATATGAAAACGAGCATGAGTTTCAAGGACATGCAAGCATTTTTCGAATATGCGAAAAATGGAAAACCTGATGTAGAAACCATTACACTTGATGGCTACGATGATATGACCACAGGGATTTACTATTGGCAGCTTGAAGAAGAATCGCTGATGGAAGTACAAGATGTTCTAAAAAGCCACTTAGGTTTAAAGCCGGATACATCGAATTTAACGAATAGCGGAATTGAACAGGAATTAGCGGAATATCAAACAGAAGAGGAAAAAACACCACAATAAAATGTGGTGTTTTTTTTGTGTTTTATCACGTGCGTGGATAAAATTCGAATTAAGACGATCTATTCCTTCACAAAAAAAACTGAACCCAAAGCATTTGAGCTTCAAGTCCAGTTTCTTCATTTGCCGATCAGCCTCACCAAATTTAAAAGCGGACGGTAATTCTTTCCTGCCAATCCGACGACTTCCACGAAAAGTTCAATTGCTACCAGCATCACGCTGATGAGCAAAATCCCTCCCCATAAGGTTGCTTGTGAAAATAATAATGCTGCAAGCCCGAATAAGGCTGCAATCCCATAAATGATCAAAACAGTTTGTCTATGGGAGAATCCTATATTCAATAAACAGTGATGCAAATGGGATTTATCCGCTTCCGAAATAGATTTTTTCTCACGTACTCGACGAACAATGGCGAAAAATGTATCCGAAATCGGAACACCCAACATGATGATGGGGATAATTAACGCAACCACCGTTACGTTTTTGAAGCCCATCAATGCCAGCACCGAAATCATAAATCCAAGAAACAATGCACCCGTATCACCCATGAAGATTTTTGCGGGGTGAAAGTTGTAGACCAAAAATCCTGAAGTACTTGCCGCCAATAGAGCAGCTGTTGACATGACAAAGATATCGCCCATAATGAATGCCATAGCCGCTAAAGTCAATAAAGCAACCGTAGAAACACCAGCGGCCAATCCATCGAGGCCATCAATTAAATTAATTGCGTTTGTAATACCGACAATCCAAAGGATCGTCAGTGGAATACTCAAATAACCAAAATCCAGTACTCCGCCAAATGGCAGATTGATGAAGGAAATTTCAAGTCCACCGCCGACCACCACAATTCCTGCGGCAACCAATTGTCCGATTAATTTAGCTTTCGCACTGATTTCGTATATATCATCCAAGACACCGGTAATGATGATCAATAAGGCTCCTATAATAATAGCCGTTTCAATGGAAATAAATGAAGCCTCTATAGCATTGGAAATCGGATCTTGGGGTTTCAATATAAAATAAGCGATTAAAAATGAACCAAAAATGGCCAATCCGCCTAATCGCGGCATAATTCTCGCATGAACTTTTCGATAATTCGGACGGTCAACTGCGCCTACCCGAAAGGCGATGCGTTTGACAATCGGAGTCAGCACAATCGAAGCGATAAATGCCAAAACCATTGTAAGGTATAGCATATCTTTCCTCCTTAAAAACATTGATACATACATATCCATTTGTATTATAGCATGACTAAATTAGAAATAAAGAAAAATTTGCCTATACTTAAGGCTCTTTTAAATTGGACGACTTCATTCGGATAAAGTTTCAACAAGCACAAATTTTTATTTATCAAAACTATATTCGCCGCAAGAACAGGCAAAATAGTGAAACCACTGATTTCTTACTCTCCAAGTTTCTTCAATAATTCTTGCTCTCTTGTTTTGCTTATCCCTGCTTTCAATCGAAAATCCCCTTGTTTTTCAATCCATTCGAGTGTTTCTTTTGCAGATTGTTTCAGCGTACGAAAGGTCAAACCTGCGCTTTTCGCTTTTTTATTATCTGCCAAAATGAAACCATCTGGAAATTCTTCTGAATTGGGAATCCAAAACGGCAGTTCAAAAGCTTCCACCCCTTCCTCTATTAAATACTGATCATCTGCCCAAATAGTTTTACATTCTCTATCGGATATTTGCTCAACAAACTCTTTCATAGAAACTGGATCAGCCACTACATTGAACACCCCTGTCACCTTTGTCTCCAATTGCATGACTGTAAACCGGGCTAAATCTCTGGCATCGATCCATTGGACCTTCCTTTCTTTACTTCCTGGAATTAATACAGTACTTTTATCATTTAATTTCATTGCCCAGTAAGTAAACCTGTCTGTGGGGTCAAAAGGTCCAATCACGATGCCTGGACGGATGATCAATGCCTTGCCTCCAATCTCTTCTTTAATCAGCTGTTCACACATCACCTTGAAAGGGCCATAGGTATCACTTGTAACCTGGTCACCTTTGACATTTTCTCGAAATACAGAAGAACTTTCTTTAACAGGCCCCGATGTGAAGTCATTATATACAGAAATCGTAGAAATGAATGTGTAATGATCCGTTCTGATATTTTCCATTATTGGCTGCAAATCTGCTGGTGTGTAAGCAGATGTATCCAATACAGCATCCCATTTTTCATCTCCAATTTTTGCAGCGTCTTTTCTTCTGTCCCCCTTAATTTTCTTTAGATTCGGAAAGAGTCCAGGATTACTTTTCCCCCGATTGAACAAAATCACTTCATGCCCTTTAGACACTAGTTCCTCTACCATATGTCTCCCTACAAAAGATGTGCCTCCGAGTACTAAAACTTTCATTTACCTGCTCCTTTATAAGTATTTTTGATTACTTAAATATCTTATATATGATATATTAAATAAAATAGATTGAATTTTAACTTTTTAGGAGTGTTACTTAAATGGATAACTCTCTTCAACCCTATTCATTGAAGACGGATTGGACGCCTTGGGATGAAGCTGCTGTTTTGAAGATGGATTACGGATCCCGTGCAGAACTCGCAAAAATCATCAACTGCGAAGGATTGCTTGTTGATTTGTCGATGGACCAGCATACTGAAGTACGATTGGCTGTTGCCCAAAACCTTCATACGCCTCATCAGACATTAAAAAGGTTAAGCGAAGAAGATTTATGTATTACTATTAAAGATACCGCTAAAAAAACCTTATTAAACCTCCCTGCCACGAGGAATTGACTTTTTGATGTTTAGCATCTGCCTTTGAAGGTTATTATAGAAGTAAGCTAAATTTTGAAGGAGGAATTATTCATGAGCGACAATAAAGGCTTCTCAGATAAGTTAAAAGGTGCCGTGAACAAAGGCAAGGGCGAGCTCAAAGATCAAATCGGTAATGCCTCTGATGATCCGAAAAAGCAGAATGAAGGCAAAATGGATAAGGCCAAAGGGAATATCCAAGATAAGATCGGCGACTTTAAAAACAAAAATAATAAATAATCAAAAGCCCGGTTTCTGAAACGGGCTTTTTTTCTTGCATTTATAATGTTTTCAAAAGTTAAAGAATTCGGTTATAATAAATATTCGTGCGTAAATGTTATTTATGAAGGAGCTTGTCATGCAAAAGAAGGCGCTTACAAAAATAGATATCCTCACCTTGGGACTGATGCTTTTCGCTTTGTTCCTTGGCGCTGGAAACATCATCTTCCCCCCCTATTTAGGGCAGCTTGCCGGCGATCAATTAGCAATCGCCATAACCGGATTTTTGCTGACAGGAGTCGGCCTTCCGTTATTGGGCATTCTGGCAATCGCGAAAGCAGGCGGTGACCTTCAGTCCATCGCCGGGCGCGTTCACCCCGTATTCGGCATTGTGTTTACAATGATTGTTTACTTAGCGATCGGTCCTTTCTTCGGGATTCCGCGTACCGCTACAGTTGCTTTTGAAATCGGGACAGCACCTTTTCTGCCAGCTGACTTCGCTGAATCTTTCTGGTCTTTGTCTATCTTTACGCTAATCTTCTTTACCATCACAGTTTTGTTTGCGATGAATCCCACGAAATTAGTAGATAGGATCGGTAAAGTTTTGACGCCATTGCTAATACTGGTCATTGGATCACTGGCTATAAAAAGTTTTTTGACGCCGATGGGTTCTATCAATTCACCTGTTGGAAATTATGATACAGAGGCATTCTTTGAAAGCTTTCTGCAGGGTTACCTTACGATGGATGCTATAGCCGCTTTGGTCTTCGGGATTGTCATTATTCAGTCCGTCCGAAGCAAAGGCGTTACGGATACAAGGACCATTCTAAAAGCGACCGCTTATGCCGGGTTTATTGCTGCCATCGGTTTATCTGCAGTATATTTATCGTTAAGCCACATTGGAGCTACAAGTGTAGAAGCTATCGGCCTGCAGGATAACGGAGGCATCATTATTGCGATGGCTTCACGTATTCTATATGGAGAAATTGGAGGCATTATCCTATCTGCTGCAATAAGCTTTGCTTGTTTGACTACTTCTATCGGATTGGTATCGGCCACTGCACAATTCTTTTATAAGATTTTCCCAAAATTTTCTTATATCACTTATGTCCTGTTTTTTGCACTCTTTTCCGCAATAATTGCAAATGTAGGCTTAACACAGTTAATCGCCATATCACTCCCTGTATTATTGGCAATATATCCTGTGGCAATTGTTCTAGTCATACTGTCATTTTTTGATCGAGTTTTCTATCGAAAACCGTTCGTCTACATGATTGCCCTCTCAGTAACTGCAATCGTCAGTATTTTCGACGCCCTCCGTTCAGCCGGAATAGCCTTTGAACAGATCGATTCGATTTTAAGCCATCTGCTGTTTTTTGAACAGGGAATCGGCTGGGTCCTTCCGGCTGTTGTCGGAACTGCAATCGGAATAGCAGTTGCGCGATCGACCCATAAGAACAACCAAAGGAGCCTTCCCCTATAGGGAATGGCTCCTTTGTATTTAAAATAATCTCTGCGTTGGCGGTGGGGTATCATTTTTGTTCTGTCTATCTCTTTCGTCATAATGATCGCGAGGGTTTCTACCCTTATCACCCTGATCCTTTCGCTCATCATTCAGTAGATGCTCTTCTTCTGAATCGCGTCCAAACGGTGCAGGACCCAAATTCGGGTCTACTCCAGGTGAAGGTTCATCCTGACGACGGTTTACTCCATCTTCACGCAATAGATTATCTTCGCCTTCTTTTGTTTGAAGGCCTGGTTCATGATCCAATTCCTTCTCACGTACACTGCCTTCATCTTTCTTCAACCCATCTGTCGGATGAATTTCATCACCTTTCAAGCGCGAATCCTGCAAGCGGTCATTCTTACCTGCACGTGCATGCTGATCTTCTCTGGAAACTTCGCGCGCATATATCTCATCAGAGTTTCCGTGGTTAACGTCGTTGCGATGAACAACTTTATTACCCGCTGTTTGTCCTGTGCTACCTTCCATATCCATTGGAGCATTTGAATCATCTAAAGAAGAAAAATGTTCATCTTCGGGTGAGGCTGCATCTCCGTCTGTATATAGAAGAACAGCTCCTTTTTCAATTTCACGTTCATAGTCATCTGCTCTGTCTTTATTCAAATTAAACCGATCCAGTTCTTTTCTGACAACATCTTTCCCTCCCAGAAATGATTTAAAGCGATTTGAAAAGGAATTGGCCTGATCTGCATGAACACCTGAATTTCCAGCAGTTTCCACCATTTTCTTATCATTAGCCATTACATGGATATCCTCTTCACGATAGCCTTTTGCTTTTAAAGACTGGATGGCTGTTTCCATTTCTGATTTACTGTAGACAATTTCAAATTCACGATTTCCTGATCTCATTTTATAAAACCTCCTGTGTACTGTGTTACTTTTGTTTACCCTCTCCTATGGATCGCTAAAACCTACAGTGAGCAAAGACAAGACCCCACTCCCCAGCTGCCTATATTATCCTTGAGTCAAAAAAACTTTGCTGAACGTTCAGCAAAGTTTTACTTATACTTTTTGTCGCTTTGGGTATGCTTTTCAGCTTCACTCGAACCGCCACGTACTTTTTCAACATCAGGCTTTTTCTGTGTGGTAAACGAATTATGCTTTTCATCCTGCACTATAGTAGGCTCCTGCATAAATGTTTCACCACGGGCAAAACGGTCTTCCTGCTCATCAAAGTTATTATCGACTGAATTGATGAACTGCCTTCTTTCCCGATCATTCGGTTCTTCTTGTTCTGCCCTTACTTCATTGCTGGAAATTTCATCAAGGATTGTTTCACTCTCTTCGTCTTTGTAGAGCAATATGCCGCCTTTTGCAAGATCAGCTGTATAACGTTCTGTTTCTGTCTCCGAAAGGTTCAAGGATTTGACCCCTTCCCGTATACCACTATCTCCAGAAATGAATCCTTTGAATTTGTCAGCAAATGTATCGACTTCTTTTTTATCGACTTCGTAATCCTTAAAGTGGTCAGTATCTCTTGCCATTATATGAAGATCCTGCTCCTTATAACCTAAACTCTTTAGCTCCTCAATCTTCTTCAATAAATCAGTTTCTGAAAATACTACCGCCAAGACTTTTTTGTGCGAACTCATACAAAAACCTCCATAGATTTGATAAAATACCTTATTGTATCTTTACCCATCACAGGACTAACCTTAACCTTCCCAGTCAATTGAATGGGAAAATCCCCTATCCATCATTTTTGATCCCACAACTGAAAGGCTGCTGATCTACACATTTTTTAGATTGAGGCGCAAGATTTACTTGTCAACCAATCTTTTCTAATACAATATGCCTAGAGATAGGTCTATTTCAAAAAAATTTTTATTCAACAATTACCGGAGTAAGCATATTTTACCTTTTTTCTCTTTTTCCATATTTCTAAAATAAAAAAGCAGTTTATTTTGAAAATTGATGATATCATGGATTAAAGATATGAACACAAAGTAAAAAAAAAGGATATGGAGGCGGCAATTATCGTACTTGGCGATCTATTTTCTTCTTACTTTTCGGAAGATCCGACAAAGGCGGAAAACAACTCTCCTACATGGATGACAGAAGTACTGCCCTTGCAAAAGGAAAGGAGAGCAGTAATGGACACGGGAATGCGTTTAAAATACCATCGTTTAAAAAAGAGAATCAGCTTGGAAGATATAGCCTCTGGCATACTGTCTCCCCGGGAACTGAAAAAAATAGAAATCGGCAGTAAAGATCCGGCGTTGAAAGACTTGGAAGCATTATGCAAGAAATTGGCTATACCATTAGCTCCCAAAGATAATCCGATTGGAAAAGTACTCGTAAAGAATTTCAAAAACTCATTATTACATCCTCAAAACAAAGCTAAAATCATGGAGCAGTATGCAGACATACAAGGTCATCCTTTACTGCATGCTGATGAAGATGTGGAGTTGGAATACTCCATTCAACAAATCAGGTATTTCATCATTACCGGAGATCTGGATAGTGCTGAAGAAAAAATTAAAGAAGTGGATCGATTCAGGGAAT
Organism: uncultured Planococcus sp.; assembly: GCF_947501725.1. Lineage (NCBI taxonomy): Bacteria > Bacillati > Bacillota > Bacilli > Caryophanales > Caryophanaceae > Planococcus > uncultured Planococcus sp. The sequence goes on from NZ_CANMXD010000003.1 coordinate 257,682, forward strand.
TTATGAACCAGGAACAGTTTTACCTGTTCCATAAATACAACGGCAACTACAATTACATCCTGAATGATTTCGAAAAAGCATTAAAGACCTATCTTGTTGCAGAAAAAATCGCACCTAATACGATTTCTGCTTCTGAACTCGGAGATCTCTATTATTCAATTGGAATTTCCAGCACTAAGTGCAGAGAAACAGAAATGGCGTACAAATATTCGGAGATGGCGCTAAAAATTTACCAACAGGAATTCATTCCTAAACGTATTGTCGAATGCCACTTAAATATCGCGATTACGCACCAGCATTTCGGCAATTTCAGAATGTCAATGGAACATTATAAAAATGCTTTGACGATAGGAAACAAGCTGGAAATTGATATTCTGCGTTTTACGACAGAATTTAATTTAGGGTATTCATACTTTTTGTTTCAAAATTATGACCTTTCAATTGTCCATATTGAAAATTCCTTAAAATACATTCACCCAGAATACACTGCCGATCTTTTATTAAGTTATTGCATTTTAATTAAATGCCAATATGAAGTCGGGAATTTTGAGGCTGCAAAAGAATGGATCCGTAAGGGCTTAGAAATTGTCGAAAACAAAAAATTGAATATTGATTCTCCAACTAACCACATATTTAAAGAAGCTTATATCGAATTTATATGCTTAGTACATCTTTTAGAAAAGAAATACGATAAATTCGAAAATTATGTTCTAAACCAATTGATTCCTAGCCTTGAGGCTACAGATAATTATTTTGAAAGCGGGTATTATTTTGGACATTTGGGCCAAATATACTATAATCAAGGACGCTATAAAGAATCAGCTGAAATTATGAACAAAGCAAGAGAATCATATAGAAATATCAATACATTATTTAGGGAGTGAAAGTGATGAAAAAAGGCATTACGATTTTGTTCTTTTCTGTTCTTGCAATAAGCAGTTTAACTATTAATAATGATTCAAGCTCATCAGAAGAAGTTGCTGTCCAGGCCCGCGTTCCTGAGCCTTGGTCGGTCGGCACTGAAATTGCTGTCCAGGCCCGTGTCCCTGAACCTTGGTCGGTCGGCACTGAAGTTGCTGTCCAGGCCCGTGTTCCTGAACCTTGGTCGGTCGGCACTGAAGTTGCTGTCCAAGCCCGCGTCCCTGAGCCTTGGTCAGTCGGCACTGAAGTTGCTGTCCAGGCCCGCGTTCCTGAGCCTTGGTCAGTCGGCACTGAAGTTGCTGTCCAAGCCCGTGTTCCTGAACCTTGGTCTGTTAAAAACCAACAAGCTTGATACATTTAATCATACCCGGTTGCCGCTTATGTCATAAAGCGGCAATTTTTTTATTTTCCTGAACTTATGGATGGAGGGATTTTTATGAATAGACAAGTTACAGGTACCTTACCTGCCGGCTACGAAGCTAAACGTACGTTTAACTTAGCTAAGGACAAGCATCTGAACGGGATGATTCAATTCTCTTTCTTATTCATCACTGGCGTCTTGATCAGTCTAGCTTTGTGGACTGGCTTGCCTTTGTCAACCGACTTGAACCCTTTTCTATCGTTTCTAGTCACTGTATTGTTGGTTTTGATTTATATGGCCTTTCACGAACTTACTCACGCTCTCTTCATAAAGTTCTTTTCGGGGAGTCGACCTTCCTTTCGGATTCGCTTCCCATTTCTTTCCGTCGGGAGCGAAGCAGTCTTTAAGCGGGGCAATTTTATTGTCATCGCATTAGCTCCTGTATTATTATGGGGAACATTGCTTATTATCCTGTTGTTAGTCATTCCTGAGCGCTTCTTTCTCAGTATTTTTATAGTAGTGATCGTAAATTTCGCTGGGTCGGGAGGCGACTATGTACAAGCCTCTATTGCTTTCAACTCGCCTGCACATACTTTGTTTCAGGACAATGGCAAAGAAACAACGTTGTTTGTCCCATCAGAAAACGAAAAAGATCCAGGGAATAACTAATCCCTGGATCTTTTTATATTCAATTGTAGTTTTGTCTTTACTGATTTTGTTTTTTATCCACTAAACACTCATCGACGAAACGTTTGAAGATATTCATCGATGCCTCATCCCCTTGAAGGGCAAATTCTTCCGGATGCCATTGAATTCCCATCGCAAATTGGTGGTTTTTACTTTCCAGTGCTTCCACCAATCCGTCTGCCGCATAAGCTGCTACTGTCAATTGTTCTGAGACATCTTTAACTCCCTGATGGTGGAAGGAGTTTACATTGAACTTTTTCTCCTGCATGATGTCATATAGTAAGCTTTCATCTTCTAAAGTTACAGAATGGGTACGGTGAGTCCGCATCGCCATTTGCTTATGCTGATGTAAATCCCCTTCAAACTGGGACTCTAAATCCTGATAGTTAGTGCCGCCCAATGAAATATTGAACATCTGCAAACCCCTGCACATTCCAATGAAAGGCTTATCTAAATCAAGAAACTTCAAAATCAATTCTTTTTCATATTCATCACTGCCAGGATATACTGCTCCCAGGCGCAGATGCGGCTCCTCGCCATATAAGGTAGGATTAACATCTCCTCCCCCAGTGACAATCAGCCCATCCAAACGCTCACATAACAAGGGAATATCTTCTTTATCTACGATAGGTACAATTAATGGTAAACCGCCAGCCTGCAGAATCGCTCTGCCATATACAGGATCCAGCGAGTATGTCTGATCTTCTTCCACGCGTGCTGTTATGCCAATTACCGGCTTATCTTTTACTGTCATTTTTTTTCCTCTTTTCCACTTAATCAGTTGTCCATTGTTTTGTATACCCTAGTGCTCCAAACCAGTAAACATTTAAACTGCAAACTATGTTCTTTCCATTCTTTCCCTGAGAAGATCTCACTTCTTCTCATTATGCAGGCAAGTACAATTCCCACTACTTGATAACCAATAAAAAAAACCCCTATTAAGGGTTTTTCAACAATGTACATCCTTCTCTGGATCGAAGCGAAAACGATTTAAATCGATTTGATCATTCGAATCCACTTCTACACCTTCGGCCTGCAGCATCTCTCTTTGGAAAGATCGGGATTCTTCATCTAAAAGGGCAATGCGGCCTTGAACATTTACGATTCGGTGCCAAGGCAAGTTGTACTTTGCACTCATGCTGTGTAGAATCCTTGTCACTTGCCTGGCTGCCCGGGGACTTCCAGCAGCCGCAGCAACTTGTCCGTAAGTCATAATTCTGCCAGCAGGAATCTGCTTTATAATCGTTAATGCTCTTTCAGTAAAATTCTGCATCCATTCCATCCATTCTGAAAACTTTCAATTACGCTTTTTTCTTCAGGTTTTCCACTTCGGCTAGTAAGCTGCCGGTTTTATACTCTTCAAGAAGTTCCTGCGCAAATTCATATAATGGCAACTTTCCTGCATCTATTGCAAGACCACCACTTTCAGCGTGTTTGCATTTATAATACTCTATCATATGGGCAATCAATTCTTCAAGACCTTGAAGTGATTGTTCATTTTGATGCTGCAAGGGACGAGATAAATCAATGCCCTTCGCTTCATTTAAATAAAGGAACTTCATTTGTTCCATATTATCGACTGCTTGGTCAAACAATTGCTGGTTCTTATCCAAACGATAGAAACTTCTCCAAAAAACAAAAATCTCTTTCGCAACTCCCAGCTTTTTTGCTCCCAGGGAAGCATTCAACCCTTCTACTACACAAATTTCATACATGATTTTTCTCAATGATTTTTTGTATTCTCTTTCTACCACACCTTTATACTGCATGTATCTCATTAGTATACCTCCCCGGAATAATCACGATTTTTATGCTCTTCCATCCTGTTCCATCAAATATTTCTATATCTTCGTATGATATCTTCGTCTTCAAAAGACCCCATATTGTGATAGGCATGCAAGTCATGGATTTGCTGACCGATAGAAAAAACAGCGGGTTCACAATTAGCGATTCCTCTTTTTATCTGAGTATCTTTATTTGCTTCCCCTTGAAAGTCTCCACCTAAGTGGAAGAAAGTATAATAATTTTCTTCTCCCCACTCAGCAATTTTCAGCAGAAGGGTTCGGAGCGTATTTTCACTTTCCACTTCGGATAAACTTCCCTCGAGATGGTAATAGATCGTATCCCCCATAGCAAGAACATAGCATGCTGAAACCAATTTGTTTTCGTGGTAAGCCCCAAATAAATGTAGATTAGGCCCCATGGAACTGATCAATGTCTCAAAATAATCATTGGTGAAAAAATAATAGCTGTCTGCCTCTTCCCTTCTTCTTGCTGCTGAATAATACAACACCAAAAATTCAAACATATGCCGAACCGTTCCAAGTTTTTTGACCACTAAATCCAAATCCTTTTCAGCTTGTCCAGTGGGCGACTGTTTTTTTGTGGTGGAAGTGAAATAATCTTTCAGTTTGATTGTAAAAGTTTCATACAATGGAGAGAGTTTCAGGTGATCTTTGAAAAACTGGGCATTTTCTTTGAGAGGATGAAAACGTATATATTCAGCAATAATCTTTTCACTCTGACAATACTCAACAAAAGCTTTTCGAAAATTGGCTGCCAGTTTGGAATGATTTTTCCCTGCTTTTAATATAGGACCTCCATAACCGAAGGGAGTCGTAACGTCAAAGTAAGGGGTGTTTTCATCGCTTATACGCCTTTTGATGAAAGGATAGGCAACTTCGCCATCTTCATCCTTGTAATAGAAAAGCAAAGCTTCTCCCGGATCTAATTTCAAAGCCGATAGAAAATATTGGCTCGTATAGTAAATATCCGATATCTTCAAAATATCAAGAATCCGTTGCCAACGACTATGTTCTTGTATTGATATTAGCTCGTACATGCTTTCCACCCCTGCTTCACCTAGAAAATCACTTAAACACTGTCTGCAACTGATTCTCTTTTTTTCGTATCTTTCTTTTTTTTGCATTGGCAGCTGTTTTTAATGCAGTGATGCCGAATGCTGAAAAAATGCTGAAAACTAATCCACAAACCGCTGCTATCATCAGAGCGGACAGCAGCTCATTTCCACTCGGATTTATACTTCCATCCTGCGAAGATGCCAGCGAAATAATCGTGACATTGTCCGCTTTTAATGAATTTTTCACCTCATTCTGAAAAGTGAATGCCAATGCATCAGCAATTTCAATTGCCTGTTGGGTACTGCCAGAAGAAACAAGGATTGTTAACACCGGTGAATGACCGGAATAACTTATCTCCACCCGCTCCCGAAGTTGGGAGATGGACATTTTTAATCCAAGGTTTCCCCTTACCCGCTCCAGTACTTCTGGACTTTCGATAAAGGCTGCATATGCTTCTAAAGTTTGAAAATCTACCTGGTTTTTTTCTGCAGCCAGGCGCGGGATCGCTGGCACTGATTCTTGGATAAGCAATTGGCTGGATACTTGGTGCTCAGGTTCGATAATAAAAACAAAAACAGCCCATACTGCCAGCATCAAAAGAAGGATGAGTCCAATTGTGAAGCGAATTTGTTTTTTCAAGTTCTTCAATAAGGGCAATACAACTTGCTTATTATTCACAAACCTCTCCTCCTTCGCTTAAAACAGATGGTTTTTTTGAAATTATTTCTAAAAATTCAGATTATTATAGTTCATTTATATCATAAATCATTGGTTCAATCTACACTTTTAAGGATATTTTTTAAATTATTCAGAAAAAATATAAGCACTTAGACTATGCAGTTAAATTTTTTTATATTTATATCCTTATGTTTAGGCATTATTACCCTTATATGTGAGTAGAAATACTGATTCTTAAGACTTGTTCTTCCCATAACAAATAAGTAGTTGGAGCTTTTATTCCACATTGAAAAAAGCCTTTTTACTCGGCACTTATAGATCAATCTTTTCCATGCCTTCTCTACTTTTAACCAATAAAAAAAGGCATCTCTCAATAAATTGAGAGATGCCTTTCGCCGTTAATCTTTCCACAAACCGATAATGCCGTTTCTACGGTAAATGATTTGCTTCGATTCGAGCGTTTTTAATACTTTCGTTAAAGTTTGGTGTGAAATAGTAATATCTGTTGTAATTTCTTTGATGGTTTTGAAAAGCACACCTTCTGAAGACGCGTTCTTTAAAAAATAACGTATAAACCTTTCACCAATTTCTGCTGTTTTTTCAGTTTCGGATGAAAAATATTCACGGCATTCGTTTAAAATCTTTTCTTCCGAAAAATTTCTCGTTCTATTATGCACTCGATTTTCCATTACTTTCATCTAACCACCTCCAAAAATTGCAGCCCTTTGATAGGTACTTACTCTTCCTATACCCTTTCTCTTTAAAAATAGTCACTCTATTTCAATTAATACTGATAATTCCAAATTTAATTTTAATTATCCATTATAAGGATTTTATTTCCCGATTAAAGTTAGGTTTAAAATCTACTTTAAAATCTATTGAAGACAGCAAAAAACAGGAAAAGAGTATTTCTTTTCCTGTTTCATTTAAATGCAACGTACACTTCTATTTTATCGATTCATCGCGTCTTCAACAAAATCCTTGAGTACATGGATGCCGGTGACGCAATCATTCAGAGACGACCATTCTTTCGGATTATGGCTAATGCCATCCTTACTTCTGACAAAGAGCATAGCCACCGGAATAAAACGGCCCAAGTTCATAGCATCATGTCCCGCTCCACTTGGAATATAGGTTGGGGAAATTCCGAATTTTTCCAGGGAAGCCGCCAAACGCTCTTGGAGTTCTTCCGCAATCGGCACCGGTTGAATACGCGTGTTCAACTTACTGTTCAACTGAATATCGTTTTTCGCCGCAATCTTTTCTGCCTGCTCGACCAATTGATCGATGAGGCGGTCTCTCGGTTCTTCATTTATATCCCGAATATCGACAAGCAGTTTCACTTTTTCAGGGATGACATTCGCTCCATTAGGAAAAACCTCTAATTTTCCGACCGTCGCTACTGCAGTATCACTGACCGTTTTTGGAAATTCAGGGATTGTTTGCAGGAATTCCGCTGCTGTTACCAACGAGTCTTTTCTTCCAATCATAGGCGTGTTCCCTGCGTGTCCCGCTTCTCCGACAAATTCCACTTCGAGCCAGGCGGGACCTGCAATTCCATTTACAATCCCCACCGGCTGATCTGCCTTTTCCAACTTTTTGCCTTGTTCAATATGAACTTCCACAAATAGTTCCAATTCACTTAAATCCCGTTTAGCCGTTTTAAAAGCATCTAGTGTACTGCCGTAGTGAGCCAATACCTGCTCCAAGGTTTCTCCGTTATAGTCTCTGAGCTGCGCCATCTCCTGCTCAGTGATTGCACCTGTCATTGCCTGGCTGCCCGTTAATCCGCTATTAAAGCGGGATCCTTCTTCATCAGAGAAGACAATGACTTCATAAGGCTTCTCAGGAAGATAGCCGATCTCTTTCCATGATTCTGCAACTTCCAAAGCAGACAAAACGCCCAGAGGACCGTCAAAATTCCCTCCATTCGGCACACTGTCCACATGGGAGCCGGAGGCAATCGCCGCTACGTTGGATTTCCCTTCCAGCCTTGCCATGATATTGCCGGCTCCGTCTTCCTTCACCAACAACCCGGCTTCGGCCATCCATTTTTTCACAAGCTCTTTTGCCGCTTTTTCTTCATCCGAAAATCCTGGCCTTTTTACGCCTCCGACCTGTACGAATCCGATTTGGGACAATTCATAAAGCCGTTTTGCAATCCGCTCTCCATTGATTCCTGAATGGTCGAGTGCAGTATCATAGTCTTTCATCAACTCTTCGTATAAAGGATTATCATTATTCACGGGTATGATTTCCTCCTTTTTTAATCGCGCTTCATTACTTGGTTAAAAACGACCAGGCATATTGTGCATAGAGCTCTGCGCCTGTTGCCATTGCATCTTCATCAATATTGAACTTGCCATGATGATGTGCCCATTGTGTATCTTTATCGGAATTTCCGCTGCCCACCAATGCAAAGCTGCCGGGAACTTCATCCAGATAAAACGAAAAGTCTTCTCCGCCCATTGTCGGCTTTTCATCATAAATGGAATTTTCACCGAACGCTTCGCTGGCTACTTGCTGGACCAACTGCGCACTTTCTGTTCCATTGATGACTGCCTGTGTCCCTCGTATATACTCGACTTCAGCAGAACCTCCATATATGGCAGCCGTGTTGTCAGCATAGACTTGAAGCTGGCTTTCGATATGGTCACGGGTCGCAGGATCAAAGCATCTTACCGTACCTTCAATCTCCGCATTTTCAGCAATGATATTAAAGCGGGTTCCGACGATCATCTTCCCGACAGTCACAACCGCCGCCTGCTGGGGATCGATGGTACGCGACACGACAGACTGCAGATTCATGACGAATGAAGAAGCGATGATGGCTGCATCGATGCAGGCTTGCGGAATTGCTCCGTGTCCGCCCTGCCCCTTGAAATGCACTTTGAAAATATCTGCTGAAGCAAATGAAGCGCCCGGGTTGCAGGCAACTGTATTCGACGGGCTTTGAGACCAGATATGGATGCCGAACACATCATCAACACCTGCCACTGCTCCTTGTTCGACCATCGCTTTCGCACCAGTCGCCACTTCTTCTGCAGGTTGGAAAATAAACCGGACATTTCCTGGAATTTCATCTTTTACACTGACCAAAGCTTTAGCTGCAGCTAAAAGCATGGATGTATGCGCATCGTGTCCACAGGCATGCATTTTTCCAAGTTCTTTTGACTTATAAGGTAGATCCACATTCAACTCTTCCACAGACAAAGCATCCATATCAGCTCGCAATGCGACGGTCTTGCCTTCTTTTCCGCCTTTCAGCTCTCCGATTACACCAGTCGGTTCTGTCTTACGCGCTTCAATGCCAAGTTCCGTTAAGTAATCATAGACAAATTGGGAAGTTTGAAACTCCTCCCATGACAGTTCCGGCTCGCTGTGTAGCTTGCGGCGGATTTGAATCATTTCTTCGTTGTTTTCTTTGATAGCGTTTTTTATGGTTTGGTTAATCATGATGAATTTCCTCCAGTTCTATAGGAAGCCGACAAATATGCCTGCCAATATAACAGAAACAATCGTAACGGTGATAAATCCTGCGACCAGCATCGGAGGCAGCATATGGCTGGTCAGCACTTCACGTTCTTCTTCGTCTTTCGTCAAGGAATTGATGACTTCCACGGTGATGATATAATCGGCTGGGAAACCATACAAAGCTGTCAGGGAAACCGCAAATGCCATTTCTTTGCTGACTTTAAGCAGTTTGCCGATGATGAATGAAAAGATATACATTCCTGCAACACCGATGACGATACAGCCGATAAGCGGGTAGAGGATTTCCAGCATCATGCTCGGAGTGGCATTTTTCAAGCCATCGAAAATATATAGCAGCAACCCCATGATCGCAAATCCGAATCCGTTCGCTTTCTGCAGCGGATGGCGCTCCAGGAAACCGATGCTGCGCCCGATTACACCGAACAGTAGACATAGGACAAACGGGCTGATTTCCACTACTGGCGCTGCAAGGACAGATGTCAGATACGCAAGGTAACCGACCAATGCAAGACGGAAAAATTTGAAGAAATCGGTGTTATATTTATCCGGCATATTGGCAAACATACGCGGCTCTTTTACGGTCTTGCCGGTCGTCCCTTTTTGTTCGCCAGGCAATTGCTTCGCAGTCAGTTCATTATTTCTGTATTTAGCCAACAGATTTTGGCCTTCTTTTTTCAGCATGATCGAAGTCAGCGGATAGCCTGCAAATCCTTGGACCACATAAATGACGATCGCAAAAACAGCCAGAGTCGGGAGTCCAGCAGCAGTTGCCCCTTCCGACATGATCAGCGCAGAAACCAGTCCGCCAACCAATGGCGGTATCGCAACCACTACCGTTTCAAAGTCGAACAGCAGGATTCCGATACTGAACAATGCAGCAATAATTCCTAAAATACCGGATATGGCAATCAGGATGGTTCTCCATTGATTTTTTAATTCTTCCAGCGACAAAAGCGTTCCCATATTGGTGATCAATAGATAAATGAGCATTACTGCTACTGCCGGCGGAATACCTGCAATCGCGACAATTTCAGGAGGAAAGAACGTCCAGTATCCCAGCAGGAACAGGACTCCACTGATAAATATCGAAGGAATCCACGCTTTGGTGCGGGTTGAAACTGCTTCGCCAATAAACAATACAAAAATCAAAATCGTTAACGCCAGCATTTGAGCCATTTCCATTTCCTCCCTTTTCTTCCTGATTACTAATAAGCTATTGAAATCAAAGCTTTACAAAGAGTGTTTTTTTAATGATGCAATAGTAGCACACTATCGGAAGCTAATAAATAGAATAAAACGACTATTTTGAAATAATATTAAATTGAATAATGATTCATGTTTTATGAAAACGATTCCAACGCCTATATATTGCATATCAATCTATACTTTCTGAAATATGTCCATTTTACGAACTGCCGGCCCTTCAATTGGTTCGCAACGTTTATCCCTCATCCATTAGAGGTATTTATTAGGATAAGCGAAAATCAAAAGGAGGATTCAAACAAATGGATGGCAGACATTATATCAACGGCGAGTGGACCGATACAGGTGATGGAAAAATAGAAGTGATGAATCCGGCAACAGGTGAAGTCGTAGGTTCAGTGCCCAACGGCGGTGAACAGGAAGCTACTGCAGCAATCGAGGCAGCGGCTGCGGCTTTCCCGGAATGGTCAAAAACGACAGCTTATCATCGTGCTGAGCTTTTGATGAAATGGCATGATCTTCTTCTTGAACACAAAGAAGAAATAGGTGAAATCCTGACGAAGGAAATGGGGAAACCACTGGCTGAAGCCATTGGGGAAATCGAATATTCAGCTTCATTCGTCTCCTGGTTTGCAGAAGAAGGCAAGCGCGTGTATGGCCGTACAATTCCGGCAAGCAAAGACGGCAAACGGATTCAGGTCAACAAACAGCCCGTCGGCGTTGTGGTCTCCATTACACCTTGGAACTTCCCAGCAGCCATGATGGCCAGAAAAATGGCTCCTGCCCTTGCTGCGGGTTGTACATTTGTAGCCAAGCCTGCAAAAATGACGCCGTTGACTGCAGTCAAGATGTACGAGCTCGCCATTGAGGCAGGCTTCCCTAAAGGCGTCATCAACTTGGTGACCGGCAGCGCAAGTAAAATCGGCAAGGTTTTCACCAGCCATCCGGACGTCCGCAAACTGACATTCACAGGCTCTACTGAAATCGGCAAGGAATTGATGAAGCAGGCTTCTGAAACCATGTTGAACCTGTCTCTTGAACTTGGAGGACACGCACCGATCATCGTTTTGGAGGATGCCAATATGGAGCTGGCAGTTGAAGGTGTCATGGCATCGAAATTCCGGAATGCCGGGCAGACCTGTGTCTGCGGCAATCGGATTTACGTCCAGCAAAGCATCGTCGAGGAATTTTCCCAGAAACTCCAGCAAGCTGCAGGCAACCTGAAAGTCGGCAATGGGCTGGATGAAGGCGTCCAGATCGGGCCGTTGGTTGATAAAGACGGCTATGAAAAAGTCGAAAATCATGTCAATGATGCTGTCGAAAAAGGAGCGAAAGTATTGGTAGGTGGAGATGGCCGTTCCGAGAACAATGCCTATTTCTATAATCCTACCGTGTTAGTCAACGCCACTTCAGATATGCTGGTCATGAATGAAGAGACATTCGGCCCTGTAGCTCCAATCATGTCTTTTGAAACGGATGAAGAAGCGGTCAAGCTCGCAAATGACACCCGTTTCGGCCTAGCAGCCTACTTCTTCACTGAAAGCATGTCCCGCGGCACTTACTTATCCGAAAACCTGGATTACGGAATTGTCGGCTGGAATGATGGTGCCCCTTCAACAGCCCAAGCTCCATTCGGCGGTATGAAAGAAAGTGGTGTAGGCCGCGAAGGCGGACAGGAAGGCTTAGAAGCATTCCTGGAAACCAAATACATTTCTATAAAGCTATAAGGTAAAATCCGCATGTTAAAACGAGAAAAAAGCGATCCGGAAAATCCGGATCGCTTTTTCTTGTTCATACAACTGTTTCGCCAATTTTAACCCCTTTGGAAGAGGGCCTTGTAACCATGCATTCATAAAGTGGGAATTTCTCCGCCAATTGGGCGGCCACCTCTTTTTCCCTGCCTTTTTCTACCGCGATGAACAAAGATGGCCCTGCGCCGCTGATGGCCGAACCAAAGACATCAAGCTCGAGGCAACTTTGTTGAATCGCATCAAAATCAGGAAATCTATCTTTCCGGTAGGGTTCATGAAAAACATCTTTCTGCATCATCCGGCCTGCAGTCCGCCAGTCTCCTCTTGCTAAAGCGGCTGACACAACATTTCCGGCAGCGCTGCCGCGTATGGCTGTTTTATGGGCTAGGGCTTCCGGAAGCAGGTTCCGTGATTCCGCAGTCAGAAATTCTGTAGGAGGAACCAAGATCACCACGCCGATTTCCACTTCTGGAACATGGACGACTTCAAGATTTTCTTCATCAAAATAAGAAATTGTCAAACCGCCAAGAAGTGAGGCCGAAATATTGTCCGGATGGCCTTCCATTTCCGTTCCGATTCTCAACTTCTCTTTCATCGGCAGCTTTAACCCGATTAAACGATCCGCAATTTCAATTCCTGCAGCAATTGCAGATGCACTGCTTCCAAGCCCTCTGCTTAATGGAATCTCTGTCTCCACAACCAATTTCGCAGTGGGAAGTGGTTGGCCGTATTTATCCGCAACTGACTGCGCAGTAGCAACGATCAAATTGTCGTTGCCACTTGCAATCTGCTGATAGCCTTGATCCTTGTATTCGACCAGCCACTCTTCAGCCGGGAAAACATGGACGAACATATGAAGGTCCAACGCCAAGCCGATCGAATCAAATCCAGGACCCAGATTGGCCGTTGAAGCAGGAACGGTCACCGAAAATTCTTTCCAGCTCATATCTTCACTCCTTTTTTAAGATCCTCCCAAAAACGTTCCATGTCTTCCGGAACAAGAAGTGCTTTATGCTGATTAACCGAAATCGCAGTTTCAGGATCTTTCAGTCCGTTGCCTGTCAGAACAGCAACCACTTTCGAACCTTTCGGCAACATTCCATTCTCTACCTGCTTTTTGATGCCCGCAATAGAAGCGCATGACGCAGGTTCAGCGAATACCCCTTCAGTTGAAGCCAGTAACTGGTAGGCTTCCAGGATTTCTTCATCTGTTGCCGCTAGAATCGTGCCATCTGATTGATCCAAAGCATCGAGTGCCAACTGCCAGCTTGCCGGGTTTCCGATACGGATGGCTGTCGCCACCGTTTCCGGATTTTCGACAACTTTATTATTGACGATCGGTGCTGCTCCGGCTGCTTGGACACCCAGCAACACCGGACGCTTCTCGCCTGTACGTTCAGCATACTCGGTAAAGCCTTTCCAGGATGCCGAAATGTTCCCGGCATTCCCGACCGGCAAAGCGAAGATATCCGGTACTTGGCCCAATTGGTCGATCACTTCAAAAGCAATGGTTTTTTGGCCTTCAAGGCGGTAAGGGTTGACGGAATTGACTAGCGCGATGCCAGCTTCCTGACCAACTTCACGCACCATCTGCAGCGCTTCGTCAAAGTTTCCTTTGATTTCAAGAATTTCCGCTCCATACATTTTGGCTTGCGCCAATTTCCCAAGTGCGATGCGCCCTTCCGGAATGACAACGATGGTCCGCATACCCGCTCTTGCACCATAAGCTGCTGCTGAAGCGGAGGTATTGCCTGTTGAAGCACAAATCAATACGGTCTTGCCTTCTTCTTTGGCCTTGGCGACAGCCATTACCATGCCTCGGTCTTTAAAAGAACCGGTCGGATTCGCACCTTCCAGTTTTACATAGAGGTCAATTCCCCATTCTTTCGATAGTTTCTCCAAATGCACCAAAGGCGTATTGCCTTCCTGCAACGTCAGTGAAGGGGTGTTTTCTGTAACTGGAAGCCATTCTTTATGTTCTTCGATCAATCCTTGCCATCTCATGCTGTTTCCTCTCCTTCTATGCGGTAATGGCTGATGACGCTCGCCGTTCCTTCTAATTCACTTAATACATCCAAATGCTGCTGTCGGGAAATCTGATGCGTCAGCAACACCAATTCGGCTTTTCCATCATCCTGTGCCGGCGATTGCATGACCGATTGGATGCTTGCTCCGTGTTTGCTGTAGACGGAAGTCATTTTCGATAAAACACCGACTTCATCGTTTACCAACAAGCGGTGGCAGTATTTTGCAAACCGTTTCGATTCCGGTTTCATGACACGTTCGTGTTGTGCAGCATGTGCACGTTTTCCGTTGACGCCAAGCTGCAGGTTACGGCAGGCTGCAATAATGTCGGAGACCACTGAAGTGGCCGTCGGCAAAGATCCTGCTCCCGGACCATACAGCATCGTCTCTCCTACAGCATCACCGTATATGTACACGGCGTTGAATTCATTGTTAACAGAAGCCAGCGGATGTGAGTTTGCCAGGAAGATCGGTTCTACCGAAACTTCGATTCCGTCATCGTCTTTAGTTGAAGAACCGACCATTTTCATGGTATAACCGAACTTATTCGCAAGCTCCAAATCGCCATCGCGAATTTCCTTCATGCCTCTGACCAGGACGTCATCCAGGTGGACTTCTGTCGAGAATGCCAGAGAAGACAAGATGACCATTTTCCGTGCTGCATCGATGCCATCGACATCCGATGACGGGTCTGCCTCAGCATAGCCAAGTGCAGTCGCTTCAGCCAATGCGTCGTCATAAGTCATATTCTCTTGTTTCATTTTTGTCATGATGAAGTTGGTGGTACCGTTGACGATTCCCATCAAACTGGAGATCCGGTCTGATGCCAGACCATCTTCCAATGTGCGGATGATCGGCACTCCGCCGGCGACACTTGCTTCATAGAAAAGATCACATTTTTCGGCATCCGCAAGTTTCAATAGATCATGGCCATATTCCGCCATCACGTCTTTATTGGCGGTAACGACCTGCTTGCCGGATTTGAGCGCTTTTTCGATGGCTGATTTCGCACCGTCTATGCCGCCCATCACTTCAACGATGATATCGAGAGAAGAATCATTCAATATTTCTTCTATATCCGTCGTGAAAACACTCGGATCTAAACTGGAAAGCCGGTCCTTATTGGCATTTCTGACCAGTACTTTCCGGATTGAAACCTGGGCACCTAATTTATGATGCAAATCCTGCTGATGCTGCTGGATGATTTTAGCAACTCCGCTGCCCACTGTTCCAAGGCCTAATAATCCGATTGAAATTTCATTTTTCATTGACGATTCCTCCCATGGTGTGTACACTGTGAAAAAACAGCTGTTTTTGTCATAGGGACATTATAGTATTATATCTTACTTAAAACAACCCTTTTACAGACTATTAAAAAAGATGGGACTTGATTGGATGAAAGTTAGCAAATTTGGCGGTACCTCAGTAGCTAGTGCACAACAGATAAAAAAAGTGGCAGAAATCGTTAGAGCAGAGCCTTCTCGCAGGATTGTCGTCGTTTCTGCTCCAGGCAAAAGATTCGATGGTGACGTAAAAGTGACCGATTTGCTCATCCAATTATCAGCAGCAGCACTTCGTGAAGAATCGACTGATGCCGCTCTCGCCAAGGTCTTAGGAAGATATTCGGAAATCGCTGATGGATTAGGGTTGGGCAATGATATCATTGAAGTCATCGAAACAGACCTCTTGAATCGCCTTCAAGCAGATAAAAGTTCTCCCCCTCTTTTTGCAGACTCGATTAAAGCGAGCGGTGAAGATAACTCTGCAAAATTGATTGCCGCTTACCTGACCTCCATCGGTCTTACTGCCGAATACGTCAATCCGTTTGATGCCGGGTTATTTGTAAATGGATTGCCGGAGCGTGCCCAAGCTCTTCCGGAAGCTTATGAACGTTTGGCAGATCTGCGCAATAAAGAAACCATCACCGTCTTCCCCGGCTTTTTCGGCTATACAAAAGAAGGCGTGCTCCGGACTTTCGAGCGCGGCGGCTCAGATATCACCGGATCCATTCTGGCAGCTGCAATTAAAGCGGAGCTATACGAAAACTTCACCGATGTCGACTGTGTATTTGCGGCCAACCCGCGTGTCGTCGACAACCCAGTCGAAATCGAGCAGATGACTTACCGGGAAATGCGCGAACTTTCGTATGCCGGATTTGCTGTATTGCATGACGAAGCACTTATGCCTGTCTTCAAAGCGGCTGTTCCGCTATGCATCCGCAACACCAATAATCCAGCAGCACCCGGTACAATGATCGTTGCAGAGCGCGACCATTCGCTGCGCCCGGTAACAGGAATCTCAGCAGATAGCGGCTTCTCGACATTGTACGTCAGTAAATACTTGATGAACCGCGAAATCGGTTTCGGCCGCAGACTTCTTCAAATACTGGAAGATGAAGAGATTTCCTATGAACATATCCCATCCGGCATCGATAATCTGTCTGTCATTTTGCGCAGCCATCAATTGTCCGCTGAAAAGGAACAGCGCATCGTGGACCGTGTAAAGTCGGAGCTCCAGGCCGACGACGTCCATATCCGCAGCGATTTCTCCATGATCGTTTTGGTTGGAGAAGGCATGAATAATACAAAAGGCCTTACTGCCCGCGCAGCAAATGCATTTGCCAGAACAGGCGTCAACATTGAAATGATCAATCAGGGATCTTCTGAGGTCAGCTTAGTCTTCGGCATCCTCAAGGAAGATGAGCAAAAGATATTGAATGAATTATACAAGGAATTCTTTGAGCCCGCTATGGTTCATTAATCAGCTATCCCCATCTTTTAACTCCTGGGCTCAAACGCTCAGGAGTTTTTTATGTAGCTGATGTTATTTTCTGAAAATTGTGATATTATGGAATTATTCTGAGAGGGGGAAAATTGATGACGGGTATTATCAAGCCGAATCCAAAGCTTTATGTAATGGATAATGGCACATTAAGCATGGATAAGAACTACATGATTTCAATGCACAACCCAGCAAGTGTACAGAATCCAAATCCACCGAGTGAGATGGTGACATTTCCGGTCTATACGGTCTTGATCGACCATCCCGAGGGCAAGATCCTGTTCGACACGGCCTGCAATCCAAATTCAATGGGTGCGGAAGGCCGCTGGGGGAAAGTGACACAATCCCTGTTTCCGATCGACATGCCGGAGGAGTGCTATTTGCATCATCGTCTGGAGGAATTGAACGTTCGTCCGGAAGATATCAAATATGTGGTCGCTTCCCATCTGCATTTGGATCATGCAGGCTGTCTCGAGCTGTTCACCAATGCGACCATCATCGTCCACGAAGATGAACTGAACGGTGCACTGCAGACATACGCCCGGAATATGAAGGAAGGCGCCTATATCTGGGGTGACATTGATGCCTGGATCAAGAACAACCTCCAATGGCAGACCGTCAAACGGACTGAAGATGGCTTGCAGCTTGCCGAAGGCATCAAAATCCTGAATTTCGGAAGCGGCCATGCTTGGGGCATGCTGGGGCTGCAAATCGAGCTTCCTGAAACAGGTGGAATCATCCTTGCTTCCGATGCCATTTACACAGCAGAAAGCTATGGCCCTCCGATCAAACCGCCTGGCATTCTCTATGATTCCGTCGGCTATACTTCTGCCGTTGAAAAAATCCGCAGAATCTCGAAGGAGACCAATTCAGATGTTTGGTTCGGCCATGATGCCAATCAGTTCAAGACCTTCCGCAAATCGACCGAAGGCTATTATGAGTAATTCAAGCACGATGGAGTTTTGATGCATAAATCGCCAAAACTCAAAAGCCCTTCGCCAAGGACTGGCAAAGGGCTTTTATGTGTTTTACGTCCATTTCTCAATAACAGGTCCGTGATTGCCATAGACAGGATCCATTTTCGGCAATGGTGTGTTTTGAATATCTTCCAGCACATAAGGGCGTTCGCCTGGTTCACCGGTCTTCATGTTATAGGCGACACCGCCAGGGTAGGCACCCACTATCTCAAAGTCATCACTGGCTTCCAGCTTTTTATGCCCCGTCCCTGCCGGCAGCAGCAAGACGTCCCCTGCTGCCACAGTTAAGGCCTCGCCTTTCTCGCCGCCGATCTGCAAAGTTGCAGAACCGCTGCGCACCCCCAATACTTCGTGTGTATTGCTGTGGTAATGGTGATACTCGAAAACACCGCCGGTCCAGCTGTTTGTCCACTCATGGCTGTTGAAGGCCTTTTCAATTCTTTCCGGATCTTCCTGGAAAGCAGCCGGATACACAATCACTTCAAGCGATGGGTTATTCGGAATCACTCCGTCATCTTCAAATTGATAAAACTGCGGATTTTTCATGCAAGTCAGCTCCTTATCGTTTAAGGAACTTTACCCGGATGAGGATAGATTAATCATCTATCCAGTTCGCAAATCAATCTAGCGTATTGATGAATTTCTCCAACCGGTCCATTCCTTCTTCGAGGACATTCATGCTATAGGCATAGGAAATCCGCACAAAGCCTTCCCCGTACTTCGTGAATGCAGAGCCAGGCACTGCAGCCACGCCCCCTTCTTTCAATAAACGCGTAGCGAATTCAAAAGAAGTCATGCCGAATTTCTCAATGGACGGAAAGATATAAAAGGCACCTTTCGGCAGAACCACGTCAATGCCCATCGCTGTCAACCGTCCATATACAAAATCTCTGCGCTGAATGTATTCTTTATTCATTTCGGCAGGAATATGGCGCTGGTTCTTCACCGCTTCAAGTGCAGCGAATTGGCTTGGGACAGAAGCGCAGATGGCGTTGTACTGATGGACTTTCAAGACATGCTTCATGTACATTTCCGGACCCAGCACAAAGCCGATTCTCCAGCCGGTCATCGAATGCGATTTCGACAGCCCGTGGACCAAAAATGTCCGATGTTTTAATTTTTGAAAACGGGCAAAAGTGGAATGCTTTTCGCCATACGAATTTTCACTGTAAATTTCATCCGTTACGATGAAAACTTCGTGCTTCTCCAGCACGGCAGCTACCTTTTCAAGCTGGGCAGACTCCATCGTGACACCTGTCGGATTCGAAGGGAAATTCATCAAGACCGCTTTGGTGCGGTCGGTGATCAAGTTTTCCAGACGCTGCGGATCTGGTTGGAAGCCGGTATCCGACGTGTCCAGGTAAACTACTTTTCCTCCACACAGCTTAATGATGGGCTCATACCCCGGATAAGCCGGCGCAGGAAGGATGACTTCATCACCTTCCTCTAAAATCGCCCGGAAAAGAGAATCCAGTCCTTCGCTTGCCCCATTAGTGACGATGATTTCGGTTTTATGGTCGAAGTCCAATTCATATGAATCCCGGAAAAAAGAAGCGATTTCTGCCCGCAGTTCAAGTGAGCCCGCATTATGTGTATAGCTGGTTTGATCGTTTCTGATTGCTTCGATCCCCGCTTGTTTGACAGCCTCAGGTGTTGGGAAATCCGGCTGTCCGATTGTAAGATTAATAGCTTCCGGATAATCGATCAATTGATTTGAAAACTGGCGGATGCCTGAAATTTGAATCGACTCGATCCGGCTGTTGATTGAAATGCTCATGAGTGACAACCTTTCTCTACTTATAAATCTTCGTTATTCATAAAGTCCCGGCAGCCATAAAGACAAGGCCGGAATGAATGTGATGATCAACAAACAAACGATCATCGACAACAGGAAGGGCAAAACGGCATAGGCGATGCGCTCAAAGCGTACTCCGCCCACACTTGAAGCCACAAACAGATTGACACCGAGCGGTGGTGTCACGAAGCCGATTGCCAGGTTGGCTACCAGTATGACACCGAAATGAACCGGATCCACACCCACAGTCACCACAATCGGCAAAAGAATAGGCGTGAGGACGACCAATGCCGAAATGGTATCGATGAACATTCCCACAACCAGCAACAGCAAGTTGATGGCCAGCAGAATCACCAATGGATTGGTCGACAATGCTGTCAAGTAATCGGAGATTTCACCTGGAATCTGTTCAATTGTCATAAAGTACGCAAACGACACCGATAAACCGATGATGATCATCGTGGTGGCGTTGATGACGATTGCTTCCCTGAAGCTTTCATAAAGTCCTTTCCAGGACAATTCCTTATAAACGAATTTGCCGATAATTATAGCATATACTACGGCTACTACGGCTGCTTCAGTAGGAGAAAAGATGCCTCCGTATATCCCACCGAGGATGATGACCGGAATCAGCAATGCCCATTTCGCATCCCAAAAGGTTTTCAGGACATCCTTGAATACAATGGATATTGCTTCTCCGGGCTCCGGTTTATAGCCGCGTATTTTAGAAATGATATATGCTGTGAGCAACAGACCGGATCCAATAATCAATCCAGGTATGATGCCTGCCAGGAACATGCTGCCGACGGAGACACCTCCGATGACACCATACAGGACAAAGGGTATACTCGGCGGAATGATAACACCGATGGATCCCGCAGAGGCCGAAACAGCAGATGCAAATCCACCATCATAATTACGCGCAATCATTGCCGGAATCATAAAGCCGCCGATTGCCGCAACTGTCGCCGGGCCTGAACCTGAAATCGCGGCAAAAAACATACAAGCCACGATGGTCACCATGCTCAAGCCACCGGTCATCCAACCGACCAAGGCAGAAGCGAACGCCAGCAAACGCTTGGAAACGCCCCCTTTGCCCATAAGAATTCCCGCAAGCATGAAAAATGGAATCGCCAGCAATGGAAATGAATCCAATGAAGTGAATGCTTTTTGAGTGATGATGCTCAGCGGCAGGGTCGTGCCGAAATAGATGGCAGTCAAGGCAGAGACACCTAAAGCAATTGCAATCGGTACACCGATCAATAGACAGATAAATAAAGTTCCGAATAATAGAGCTATCGTCATGCCGGAAGATCCCCTTCCTTATGCATCTCGTAGTCGCCTTTCCAGATTTTGAACAATTGCTGGATAAGTCTGATGCACATCCCAATGCCGCCAAGTGGGATTGCTAAAAACGGAATCCACATCGGCAGCTGCATTGCAGGAGTGACCTGTCCATTGGCTATACTGCTCAAGACAAGGTCTGTTCCAAAATACGCCAAAAACAGCGCCATCCCAAACCAAATTGCCAAAGTGATGGTTTCCAAAACTTTTCTCGGCAACCCTTTAAACCGGGTGATGAAAGCTTCCACTCGTATATGCTCCCGCAGTTTTACGGCATAACTCGCTCCTATCCACACTTGGAAAATATGTATATAGCGAGCCATCTCTTCTGTCCAGCTGGGTGCATTGGAAAAAACATAGCGGCCGACGACCTGGCCGAAGATCAACGCCACCATCACCACTAAAGTCAGGACTAAAAATGCTTCTTCCGCCTTTTCGAATTTCTTGATCATTGATGCACTTCCTTTCCTAAAGAGAAAGTTTATCCACTCGCCTATTTTTCTCTTTCACTGATTGCCGAATCAGCTGAAAATGAAAAATCAAGGAATTTCTTCCTTGATTCTTCAACTGTCATTTTCACTTATTCTTCATTTGCCGCCAACGCTTGATCGATGACATCTCTGCCAATCTGGTCTTCGTATTTCGTATAAACAGATTCAGCCGCTTCACGGAATTGGTTGCGCTGCTCATCCGTCAAGTCGTTGATCTGCATGCCTTCCGCTTCCAGCTGATCCAAGAATTCTCCATCCTGTTGCTGAGCCAACTCGCGCTGTTCCGTCCGGAATTCTTCAGCAGCTTCCATCATCAGTTCCTGAAGATCTTCCGGGAGGCCGTTATAGAAATCATCGTTCACCAATAACGCAGTAGCTGCGTATACATGGCCTGTCAATGTCAGGTAATCCTGTACTTCATAGAATTTGTTTGTGTAATAAAGGGAAATCGGGCAATCCATTGCATCGTACGTGCCTTGTTGGAGTGCTGTGTAAAGTTCCCCAAATGCGAACGGAGAAGCGTTTGCTCCAAAAGCATTGAATGTATCCGTATGCAATGGGCTTTCCAATGTGCGCATCTTGAGTCCTTCCATATCTTCCGGGGTTTCAATCGGTCCTCTGTTATTGGAGACATGGCGGAATCCATTCTCGCCGAAGACCAGGCCTTTCATGCCGTTGTTTTCAAGATCCGCCATCAGTTCCTGGCCGAGATCTCCATCCAGCGCACGATAAGCGGCTTCGTTGTTATTGAATAGGAAAGGCAGGTCAAACACTTGGAATTTCTCATTGAATGAAGCCATTGCTGCTACAGCTGGAATCGTCATTTCGACATTGCCCAGTTGAACTGCTTCAATCGCTTCCCGGTCTGATCCGTACAATTGGCCATTCGGATACAGTTCAACCGTTAGGCGGCCGTCTGACTCCGCTTCCAGTTTTTCCTTAAAGGCCACTGCTGCGATATGTGAAGATTGTTCCTCAGGCACCAGGTGGGCAAGACGGATTGTATAAGTATCTTCACCCGTTTCCCCTTCTTCAGTTGTCGTTGTTCCGCTGTCCGGTCTTCCGCAGGCTGATAGGAAAATTAATGTGATAAAAAGTAGTCCGAGTAGTTTTTTCATAGTTCCTCCTGTGTGATGTATTTCAGCAGCCGATTTTCGATATTGTCCAAATGGATTGCCAGCTGCTGCTTGGCTTTGCCCATATCTCCTTCTTCAATTGCCTGAATAATGGATAGATGTTCACCATACGCTTTCTTAGCACTGTCGGCTGCCGTATCAGATAACAGCAAAAATGCTCTGCTGCCGCCGCTATTGATGCCTTTGATCATTTCTTTCAAGCGATTATTGCCATGGTTCTGGTATAAGAAAGAATGGAATTCCTGGTCCAGATCCATAAATTCCACGACATTTTGCGTCTTCACTGCCTGAAATTGGCGTTTGATGTTTTTTTTTAGTTCCTGCATGACAGGCTGTTGATCTGCTTTCGACAAATTTTCAAGTCCGTAGATTTCCAGCAGTCTGCGAAGCTCCATAATTTCTTTTACATCCTGGAAAGTAAAGGCTGCCACTATTGCAGGCCTCGGCTTCCTCAACTCGATAAGCGCATCAACAGCCAGTCTCTTCAACGCTTCCCGCAACGGCGTCCGACTGATTCCAAGCTCCAGAGCCAACTTTTCTTCAGGCAGCTCCTGCCCAGGTTTCAGCTTTCCGGTAATGATCATTTTCTTGATATACTCATATGCCTGATCTGCCAGCGTGGCTTGTTTTATGATTTTCTCCATAATTCCTCCTCTCTACATATTTAGTTCATACAGTGTATACTGTATACAGAAAGTATAGAATAGACAGATTCGTTTGTATAGTAAGAATTACAATTTTCTAACAACTTCATGCGTTATTTTTGCTATAGGCTGATTACATTTCTGTAGAATAAAGAGACGAAACTGACAAAAAACCAGGAACTGATCCCTGGTTTAAATCCTTGCTTATTCATTTGCCGCTAATGCGCGGTCAATCAGATCTTTGCCGATCTGGCTTTCGTATTTGTCATAAACAGACTGCGCGGCCTGACGGAATTCGTTGCGCTGTTCGGCTGTCAAATCGTTTACCTGCATGCCTTCAGCTTTCAGCTGCTCCAGGAATTCCACATCCTGCTGCTGGGCAAGTGTGCGCTGTTCGTCCCGGAATTCCTCGGAAGCTTCCATGACCAATTCCTGAAGATCTGATGGCAGACTGTCGTAGAAATCATTATTGGCCAGAACGATTGCAGCTGCATAGACATGGCCGGTCAAGGTCAAATAATCCTGGACCTCGTAAAATTTATTTGTATAGTACAGTGAAATCGGACATTCCATGGCATCGTAAGTTCCCTGCTGCAAAGCTGTATACAGCTCACCGAAAGCAAATGGTGAGGCATTGGCGCCGAATGCTTTAAACGTATCCGTATGCAGCGGATTTTCTAAGGTGCGCAATTTCAGCCCTTCCATATCCGCTGGCGACTCGATCGGCTGTTCATTATTGGAAACGTGGCGGAATCCATTTTCGCCGAATACCAAACCTTTCAAATCGCTTTCCTCCAAGCTGTCCAACAATTCCTGGCCAAGATCTCCATCCAATGCGCTGTAAGCTGCTTCATAGTCATTAAACAGAAACGGCAAATCGAAAACCAGAAACTTGTCATTGAACGAAGCTAATGGAGCCACTGCCGGAATCGTCATTTCCAGATTTCCCAGCTGCACAGCTTCAATGGCTTCACGATCCGATCCATATAATTGGCCATTCGGATACAGCTCGACAATCAGCCGCCCGTCAGACTCCTGTTCCAACTTTTCTTTGAACTTCAGGGATTGGATGTGGGCGGAATGCTCTTCAGGCACCAGATAAGCCATTCGGATGGTGTACGTTTCTTCCCCTTCCCCTTGTTCCGTCGAAGTGGATTGATCATCGGGCCGTCCACAGGCTGCCAACAGAATCAGTAGAATCAATGCAAAAACAATCAGTTTTTTCATAGCTTCCTCCTGTTAACATTTTAACTTCTTTACCCGCATTTGAATTTAAGTTAAACCTGCAGCTATCAGTTAGTATTTTTATATAAAGGAGTTCTATCTACATGACAAATCACTGGATCACCCAATTGCAAAACACTTTAAAAGCAGATCAATATTCGACCAGCGTCAGTGAATTATACAGGCATAGCCATGATGAATCTGAACATACGCCTGTAGAGCCTCAAATCGTCTGCTTCCCGGAATCGACAGAAGACGTAGTGGCCATTATGGGAATTGCACGTGAGGCATCCATCCCCGTCACGCCATTCGGCATCGGTTCCGGACTGGAAGGCCAAGCCATACCTGTAAAAGGGGGAATCTCACTCAACTTTGAACGCATGAATCAAGTGGTGAAATTTTCACCGGAAGATTTATTGGTCACTGTTCAGCCGGGCATCACGCGCCTGCAGTTGAACAGCATCATCAACCGGCATGGCCTGCAATTTCCGGTCGATCCCGGTGCAGATGCCTCCATCGGCGGAATGGCCGCCAATAATGCCAGCGGAACTACCGCTGTCCGCTACGGCGTCATGCGCGATCAAATCATCGATTTAGAGGTGGTGCTGGCAGACGGCACGCTGCTGCATACTGGAACAAAAGCGAAGAAATCTTCCTCCGGCTATCATTTAACCGGCTTGTTCACCGGGTCTGAAGGAACGCTCGGCCTTATTACAGAAATCACCTTAAAGCTTCACGGGATTCCGGAACACACGATCGCTGCCAGCTGCACCTTTGAAACGCCCCATGAATGTGCAGAAGCAGCCCATATGATCCTTCTGAGCGGCATTCCTGTACAGCGCATGGAATTTGTGGACGCCTACAGCATCGGAAAAGTGAATGCCTTTGGAAAGTATGGATTGCCCGAAAAGCATTCCCTCTTTTTTGAATTTGCCGGCATGAAGAGTGCAGTCGAGGAAGAAGCTGCCTTAGCCCAAGAATTGCTTCACGATATGAATGCTGAAAACTGGCGTGTTGCGGCAGATTCAGAAGAACGGGCGTTGATCTGGAAAGCCCGCCATGAAATGGCTTACGCCTTCAGGCATCAAGCCGGGATGACGGTCACCGGCGGCGATGTCTGCGTGCCGATTTCAAAACTTCCGGAACTGATTGATTTCGCTCTTGAACTTATTGCAGAAAGCGGACTCGAAGGTGGCGCTTTAGGGCATATTGGAGACGGCAACTTCCACACTACAATTTCTTATGATGCCAAAGATCCCGTTCAAAAACTTGCTGCGGAAAAGATCAACGAAAAACTCGCCTATCGCGCCATTGAGCTGGAGGGCACGTGCACAGGCGAGCACGGGGTAGGCCTCGGCAAAATGAAATATCAGGATGCCGAACATGGCGCCGCTATAGCGGTCATGAAAAACATGAAGCGCATGCTGGACCCCGACAACCTGCTGAACCCAGGGAAAATATTCAAATAAAAGCCAGCTGAGGAGCAGAAACCTCAGCTGGCTTTTATTTCTATGTTAGAAAGCTTTAAAATCCAAGCCGTTCCCTGACACTCGCCGTATAGTTTTGGCTGACCGGCAAAATCGAGCCGTCCCTAAGCGTCAATTGATAATTCGATGCAATGTCCCGGGAGATCTCTTCTATATAATTGATATTTACGATATAGGAACGATGGATCGGCAGGAAGCTGTCCGGCAATTGATGCTTCAAATTTTTCAGCGTATGGATGGAGCAATAGGTTTCGTTATCCGTATAAAACCAGGTTTTCTTCTGGCTGCTTTCAATATGGGAAACCATATCCACCGGGACCGGCCGCCATGCTTCATCGATTTTGCCTGTCAGAAACCGGATCGGCTGTTTCTTGCGGACCAGATAATCGGGCGGCAGGATGATCACCAACACCCCTTCTTTATCACCAAGCCGAATGGGATAACCGATGCCATAATAGGCTGTACCCAAAATCGACTCCTCGACGAACATCTCGATCCGCTGTCCTTCCTTTTTGGCACGCGCTGCGATACTGCCAGGGAGCACTGGTTGGCCTTCCTGAATCTGCAGGTCATGCACCCCCGCTTTATAGTAGGTGTAGCTGCCTTCAAGCGCGATTGCAATCGATGCTTCTTTCGGAATCCAATCCCCAATGATAAACCCCATCTGCTCCAACATACTGTTCTCCATACCCTGACTCCCCTTCCAAATGTGTTGTTCTCCTATACAGATCAGCAGCGGATAACTCTCCCCTCGAGCTTTATCGCCAAATAACTGTCTTCGTCGCTTAATACTCCCTTTCGTCCTGTTTGCAAGACAGTTAGAATTTTCTGTTATATATTAATATACATCAAAACAAACTGTATTAATACAGTTGCTTAAAACTTTTTTCTCAGAAAGGGATGATTTGTTTGTTGACAAAATCTACTGTGACTATAAAAGGTGAAGAAGTACCGGGAATGGAGACTATTTTAACTCCTGAAGCCTTGGACTTCATTGAAAAATTGCATAATAACTTCGATCAGCGCCGAGTCAAACTTCTGGAAAAGCGCCAAGCACGCCAAAAGGAAATCGATGGAGGAAAGAAACTCGACTTCCTGCCTGAGACTAAGCATATCCGAAAAAATAATTGGACCATCGCACCTCTTCCGGAGGACATGAAAGACAGACGCGTGGAAATCACGGGGCCGACCAACCGAAAAATGTTGATCAATGCCTTGAATTCAGGAGCTAAAATGTTTATGGCAGACCTGGAAGATGCCACTGCACCCAATTGGTTCAACGTCATTGACGGCCAGGTGAACTTGCGTGATGCAGTTCGCCGCCAAATTGACTTTGAAGCTCCAGAAACCGGCAAAAAATATGCATTGAATGAAAAGACGGCTGTTCTCATGGTTCGCCCACGCGGATGGCACCTGATGGAAAAGAATATCCACATTAACGGACAGCCGATTTCCGGAAGTCTTGTCGACTTCGGGTTATACTTCTTCCATAACGCGAAGGAATTGATCGACCGTGGTACTGGCCCTTATTTCTACCTTCCCAAATTGGAAAGCCATTTGGAAGCACGCCTCTGGAACGATGTTTTCATCTTTGCACAAGATGAACTGGAAATTCCACAAGGCACGATTCGTGCCACGGTATTGATCGAAACCATCCTTGCTGCATTTGAAATGGATGAAATCCTTTACGAATTGCGTGATCATTCTGCCGGCCTCAATTGCGGTCGCTGGGATTATATCTTCAGTGTCATCAAGCGGATGCGCAACCTTCCGGAATACATTTTCCCGGATCGCTCACAGGTGACGATGACTGTTCCGTTCATGCGCGCTTATACCCAACTCTGCATCAAGACTTGTCATAAGCGCAATGCACCAGCACTCGGCGGCATGGCTGCACAAATTCCGGTAAAAGGAAACGACGAAGCCAATGCTGCAGCGTTCCAAAAAGTCGCGGAAGACAAACGCCGTGAAGCGGTTGACGGCCACGATGGCACGTGGGTAGCACATCCTGGAATGGTCGCGATTGCTATGGAACAATTTGACGAACATATGCCAACTCCTAACCAAATCGATAAGAAACGGGAAGATGTCCAGGTAACTGCTGAACAATTGGTTGAAGTTCCGACGGGTACGATCACCGAAGAAGGCTTACGCTCCAATATTTCAGTTGGCATCCAATACATTGCTTCCTGGTTGTCAGGAAACGGTGCCGCTCCCATCAATAATCTGATGGAAGACGCCGCGACTGCTGAAATTTCACGTTCTCAAGTGTGGCAATGGATTCGCCATCCGAAAGGAATTTTGGATGACGGCCGAAAAATCGATATTCCGTTATTCCATGAAGTCATCGAAGAAGAAGCCGCCAAGATTCAACAAGCGGTCGGCGAAGAAAGATACTCATCCGGAAATTACGCGGAAGCCCGCGAGTTGTTTACGAACCTTACCTTGCAAAGTGATTTTGCTGAATTCCTGACACTGCCTGGGTACGAAATACTAAACTAAACTATTGGAGGAGATCATTATGAAAAACACACAAACTTATGGGACTCGTTCAAAAAAGGAATGCCGGGAATGCGGATGCGAAATCAAAGAGCAACGCGAATCGATCATCTATGAATGCGAACGCTGCATCGGACATACAGAAGAATAGAATAGTTTTGAAGAAAGGATGACCCGTTATGGGTTGTCCTTTTTTTGTTGATCCGGGAAATGTTTCATGTGTCAGGGAATTAACGCTCGAATTCATAAAATCCTCCTCAGGCATCGTTCCATAACAAAACCGCCCAAGCGAACCCGGGCGGTTGAATTATTCCTGATTGGATGATTTGAAACGATAACGGGTATCCTCTTCGAGTTTATTGAAAACCTCAATATAGCGGGTTCCGCCTTGTTCGGGCTCATCGGTTGCTTCGTCTCCATCGAGGATTTCGTCGAGTGGACGTGCTTCGGGTTCAATGATCACTGAATCATAATCATCCATCAACCCCTGAAGCTCTTTATAGTTTTCAATATCTTTGTCTTTCTTTACTTCTTCGAATAGCCGGTCCGACTCTTCCTGTGTCAATTCGACGTAACCGACTGTGATGCGCTGCTTTTCCATTATAAAACCTCCAGTAACTTAATCATTCACTTCTGCTTCTATACCCTGCAGAGGAAAATCCATAAACCTGCATTTGCCATTCGCTGGAAGAAGGATGCAATTTCCGCTATGATGGAAACAGCAGAAAAAAATTCAGAAACCGGAGTTGATCACCTTGCGTGTAGCCATATTTGATTTTGATGGAACATTGTATTCGAAGGAAACTTTCCAGCTGATGATGGATCATTTGAAGAACCATCCCGAGCACAGTAAACGCTACCGCCAATTTTACCGGGCCATCATGCCGCCCTATATCGGCCACAAGCTGAAAATCTATCCGGAGCGAAAGATGCGTGAACGCTCTGTGCAGGCTTACCTGTCTGCGCTGGAGACGTTCACTCAACCTGAGCTTGAACAGTATTTCGGTGAGATTGCGTACCGGATGCATGGCGACATGAACCCGAATGTAGTCGAGCGCCTGAAAAACCACGTAGCCAACAACGATTACGTCATGCTCGTATCCGGAGCTTTCACCCCGCTGCTCCACGCAGTGACGAAACAGCTGCCGATCAAGACCATCATCGGGACGGAAATCCTCTATAAAAACAATATCCTGGATCACCGGACAGCCGTCTCCCATATTCAAGGACCTTTGAAAACAATCAAAATCAAGGAAGCCTTAGAAGGCCAGGACATCGACTGGGCCAACAGCTATGCCTACGGTGACAGCCACTCGGACTTGCCTGTGCTCGAACTCGTCGGACACCCGGTAGCCGTGCAGCCTGAACCTCGGTTGCGGACCGTCGCCACACAGCGCAACTGGGAAATCATTTAGTATGTTAAAAAGCGAATCGCCAACGCGATTCGCTTTTTTCATTCCTCGTCCAAGACTTCGATACAGATTTGAACGCCTTTCACCAGATCTTCATGGGACCAGCTTGGAATCCGTCCATGCTGGATTGCCAGCTCATGTGATGCCGGAATATGGATAAACCCTGAAGGCAGGCCGGGTCGGTCCATATGGGCGTAATGCAGGCCTTCATACATCACGTTATTGCATAGATATGCACCCGCTGTATTTGAAATCGTCGAAGGCAGACCATTTTCAAGCAGGCTGTCGACCATTTTCCGGATGGGCAGCGTAGACAGATATGCCGGCTCGCCTTCTTCGCGAATCGGTTCGTCAACAGGTTTATTGCCTTCGTTATCGACTGCCCCATCTTTAACGTTGATTGCAATACGCTCTGGCGTAATCTTGAAGCGCCCCGCTGCAAGTCCAAGAGAAATTACTGCATCCGGATTCTCTTCCTCAATGAATCCCAGCAACGCCGCTCCCGAGGAATTGAAATCCACCGCCATAATCCGCCCGACAATTTGGTAGTTGCCGATTACAGCACCATCCAGCTCTTCGACTATTTTCATCGTCGGGTTGACTGTATAATCCAAAAACGGTTCAAAGCCCGTCAATAATAATTTCTTCATCCCATCACTCCTTACTGCTCCATTATAAACAACTCTTTTGCAGTTTCCCATAATCCATGCCCAAAGCGGCTGAAACATATGATGAACTATCTGAAAATATAAACTTTTCCTTTCTTATGAAAAAAACTTCTCAAAGTACCATCACTGTGTTAAAATTCATTTTAATGAATAAACATACATAACTTAGGGGGAAACATACATGATTAAGAAAAAACCATTCATCGCTTTATTCGCATCATCTGCATTATTATTGGGAGCATGCGGCAGTGACAGCGCGAGTGAAGGATCTTCAGAAGAAAAAGAAGT
The DNA here is from genome assembly GCF_947501725.1 of uncultured Planococcus sp. Lineage (NCBI taxonomy): Bacteria > Bacillati > Bacillota > Bacilli > Caryophanales > Caryophanaceae > Planococcus > uncultured Planococcus sp. Next base: position 288,410 of record NZ_CANMXD010000003.1, read on the forward strand.
ATTGAAAATGGGCACATCCGCTGAATTCCCTCCATTTGAATCACGTAATCCAGAAGGTGAGATTGTCGGATTCGATATTGACCTGGCCAATCATATTGCGGATGAACTCGGCTATGAACTTGAAATTACGGACATGAAATTTGATGGCTTGGTCGGCGCTTTGCAGAATGACCGCGTTGATATGGTCATCGCTGGCATGTCCGCAACTGACTCCCGTAGAGAAAACGTTGATTTTTCTACAGAATACAACCATTCAGGCGAAATGTTCCTGACAGCTAAAGACTCAGAGCTTACTACACTCGAATCGCTGGAAGGCAAATCCGTCGGCGTCCAACTTGGGACGATCCAAGAGGAAGGCGCGAAAAGCATTATTGCAGATGAAGGCATCGATTTTGAATTGAAAGCACTGGACGACTCTGGCGCATTGATCCAGGAAATCCTTTCTGGCCGCATCGATGCTGCATACATGGACAAGCAAGTTGCTATCGGCTATATCGAAGCACAGGATCTTGGCGCATTTGATGATCCTACTACCTCTTCACCAGGCATGGCAGTCGCTTTCCCGAAAGGCAGTGACCTTGTCGAAGAAGTTGACGGTGTACTTGCCGAAATGGAAGAAAACGGCGAGCTGGATGCGCTGAAGGAAGAATGGCTGACTGACGAAGAGTAAACTTACCTTTAGAAAAGAGATGTAATAGATGAATCTGGATTTCTCACAAATCATTCCTTATATCCCTTTCATGCTGGAAGGGATATGGGCTACTTTAAAATTTGTATTTTTTGCGATCATTCTCGGAGCCATTCTTGGAACTCTGCTGGCTCTGTTTAAAATAGGCAGCATCAAACCGTTGCGATGGTTTGCCGGCGCTTATACGTCCATCTTCCGTGGAACACCGCTGATCCTCCAATTGATGATCATCTACTATTCCACTCCCCAGCTGACTGGATATGATATATCGGCATTTCTATCTGCCATCTTGGCTTTTGGACTGAATTCATCCGCTTATATTTCGGAAATCATCCGTGCCGGCATCCAGGCAGTCGATAAAGGGCAGATGGAAGCGGCGCAAGCTCTTGGCGTTCCTTACCGTTCCATGATGAAAGACATCATTTTGCCTCAGGCCCTAAAAAATATCCTGCCGGCTTTGATGAATGAATTCATCACCTTAACAAAAGAATCCGCCATCGTCTCGACCATCGGTTATCTCGATTTGATGAGACGTGCACAAGTCGTCGGCTCGGACTTGTTCCGCAACTTCGAACCCCTGTTATTTGTCGGCCTTATTTATTGGTGCATGGTAATGGGCTTGACGATGATCGGCAGAGTTTTCGAACGGAGGCTGAAACAAAGTGATTGATGTAAAAAACTTGTATAAGAAATTCGGCACCAATGAAGTACTCAGCGACATCTCCACTGCCGTCACGAAAGGTGAAGTAGTATCGATCATCGGCCCTTCCGGCTCAGGAAAGTCTACTTTCCTGCGCTGCTTGAACCTGCTGGAAACCCCGACTTCCGGCACAATCGAAATCAACGGAAAGAGCTTGACGGCTTCAAAAAACAATATCCATAAAATCCGCCAGCAAATCGGCATGGTATTTCAGCATTTTCATTTATTCCCTCATTTGACAGTACTTGAAAACCTGACCTATGCGCCGATGAAAGCGAAAGGCGTCAAAAAAGCGGAGGCGGAAACAAAAGCCCGGATCCTGCTGGAACGCGTTGGACTGTCTGAAAAAGAAGAAGCTTATCCGAACAGCCTGTCCGGCGGCCAGAAACAGCGCGTCGCAATTGCGCGTGCCTTGGCGATGGAGCCGGAACTGATGCTGTTTGACGAACCGACATCGGCACTCGATCCCGAAATGGTCAAAGAAGTATTGGATGTTATGAAAGATTTGGCGAAATCCGGCATGACGATGGTTGTTGTGACACATGAAATGGGCTTTGCCCGCGAAGTCGCAGACCGCGTCCTGTTCCTGGATCACGGTGTACTGGTTGAAGAAGGCCAGCCTGCTGAGTTCTTCAGCAATCCGAAAACCGAACGCGCCAAAGATTTTCTGGATAAAGTACTGTAGCAGGTGTCCATAGGGATGCCTGTTTTTTTATGGATAGGATGTTCCACCCTCCGGATTTGTTCATTTGATGCTCAAATATGGACAGTCTGCTCCCTATCCTGCCATGTTATAATCAAAACTGGCATACATGCAGAAAACAGAGGTGGACAATGTGTTTAGAAAAATCATAATTTTACTCGGAGTCATATTTTTCATGTCGCTGATCGTCTTTACAGCCGTCATGTTCTTAAAAAATGAAGTTGAACTTTACTCAGAAAACAATGTGTCGCTAACTGTTGAAAAACCGACTTTCATTACGCTCAGCGAACCTGAAGTCAGCGAGAGCGGTTCGGATCTTACACAGGTTTATAATATGACCTTTCTTGGACTCGACGTCGGAACCTATACATTGGTCGATCGGTCGCTCCAAAACGGCACGTCCATCATTTTTGAGGAAATCAAAAATACCGGCTGGATCCCTTATACATTTTCGATGAACGTCAACAATCTGGAAGACGCCGACTTTAAGTCCTGGAATCCAGAACCGACTGTCAGACTTGATGAAGCAATATATGGTCCAGACCCTACCATCAATCCTTATGGAGTCTTCACAACGGAAAACAGCGAAATTCTGGTCGGCAATGTCTATGTATCCCGAAGCCTGCAACTCGGCAACGGTGAATGGGTACGGGAACTGCGCCATGAGATTTCGGAATTTGCTGCAGAAGAAGGCGTATTGTCGAAAAACCTGTGGCTGCCTCCTAAACACTCGAGCCACACATGGCTGATGGCCGCACAGGAGCCTTTATTTGAAACACAAGAAACCGAAGATGAATGGATCGAATTTTCACTTGAAAACCGCCTGTCCCAATTAAACTGGCTGACGCCGGAAGGGCCATACATCAAGCTCGAATTGACGGACGACCCACGAACCGAACTTGCATACGGCTACATCGATAAGCGGACGGCAGACCTAACTTCCCTTGAATGGAATGAAACCTCTCCTTCCCCGTTCTTTGAATCCATGATGTTGAATGCAGAAATCACTCAGCAATGATAAGCAAAAAAAAACGGAGCTGTCCCAAAAATCCCTAAAATAAAACCGCTGGAGAAAAATCAATGATTTTTCTCCAGCGGTTTTTGCTTTGTATGCGGTTTTCAGGAGATTGTAGGCAAAGGTCTTTTATTTTGGATTTTTTTTGAAAAGAAGAATTTTTTTATTCCATTAATAGAGCTTACAGTCCAAGTCGGATGAAATACTGTCCAAACTCAGCACAATACTGTCCGCAAGCTAAAATACTTCCGGGATGGGGTAATGGCGGTCTTTAAAACTGCCTTAACGGGACATCTTCGTGCCCGCTACTAGTTTTGCAGCGATCGATGGAGAACCGATTCCAGTTACCTCCCTGAATTCCCGATTGCTTATGGTCGTTTTCTTATGGATTTCTTCGAAATAGACCAGTAAAATCCTAAGCCACTTCCCTTTCAATTAAACAGAATATTTTGTATACTGTAAGTGAGATAGGACTCCGCCTTCATTGTCATATGGCTGCTGATTATGAAACAAGGAGGTTGTTCATAATGGAACGCAAAGTACTTGATCCACGAGAAGCTGAACTTCGTTTAGACGACGATTTCAATGCGGTTCTGAATATGATTGGCGAAGGTGCACCTGATTATGCAGCCTATGAAGAAGACGAGGTTCCAAAAGAACGGCAGCGTGAAGAAGACAAGGCGAAAGATCTTCATTGACGCCGGCTGATCACCGCTCCTCATGGGAGAGGTGATTTTTTTATGCAAGAAAACCCCCGCTCTGAGCACGGGGGTTTTCTTTAGTCCATCATTTCAGCCACGTAATCGTACGACCGCAGGCGATCTTCCTGATGGAAAATCGGCGAGTTGACGATGACTTCGTTGGCTCTTGTTTTTTGGATGAAGTTTTTCAGTTTTTGTTTAACGACATCCGGTGTTCCGACAATCATGGATTCAGAATCCAATTTGTCACGGAAAATCGCAATTTCACGATCCGTCCAAACTTCTTCCAGGTTATCGATCGGTGCCTGGAATGTCGTCGGCTCCCCTCTCATCAACGAAAACATCTGCTGCTGAGAAGAAGTCGCAAGCCATTCAGCCCGCTCCTGTGTTTCTGCCACAATGATATTGACGCCCAGCATCGCGTAAGGCACTGCCAAAGCCGGAGACGGTTTGAAGTTCTGATGATACAGCTGAAGCGCCTGCATCATATAATCCGGCGCAAAATGGCTGGCGAATGAAAACGGCAGACCTTTGAGTGCCGCAAGCTGTGCACTGAACCCACTTGACCCCAGCAGCCAAAGTGGAATCTTCAAGTTGGTTCCGGGATAAGCCCGAACACGCCCGACCGGATTTTCCGAAAAGTAATTCTCCAGCTCAGCCACCTGCTGAGGAAAATCATCTCCACTGCTCTGCAAGTTACGGCGGAGTGCATAGGCGGTCGCCTGATCACTGCCTGGCGCACGGCCTAATCCTAAATCGATGCGGCCCGGATAGATGGTTTCAAGTGTACCAAATTGCTCCGCAATGACAAGTGGAGCATGATTCGGCAGCATGATGCCGCCGGAACCCACACGGATCGATTCCGTCGCCCCTGCAATATGCCCGATAAGGACCGATGTTGCCGAACTGCCGATGCCCGGCATATTGTGGTGTTCAGCCAACCAGTAACGGTTGAACCCTAATTTTTCAACGTGTTGAGCCAATTCCACACTATTTTTAAACGCCTGCGCTGTTTCTGAACCTTCATTGATCGGTGCCAAATCCAGCACAGCCAATGGTATATTTTCAAATTTCTTAATTGCCATGTCTACTTCCACTCCTATCCTTTCCATTGTATCGATGTTTATCTGAAACGTCCTTTTTTCTGCTCATCAACTAAAAGCGCAAGCTGCCAACACCAGATGCTAATCTAACTACACAAAAGCCGAAGCAACCCGCTTCGGCTTTTGTATCGTCTTCATAATAGAAGCTTCCGTGAAGCCAGGACTGTCTGCAGAGAAGAGACAAAATGCAGGTCGAGTCCTGTCTTCAAATGGTGAAGCTGTTGTGCGTGCTGGGGTTTTATTCCTGTTACGATCCCATGGATACCCATGATCTGCAAAGTCTGCATCAGAGATTTCAAATAATCGACGCCATTCTGCTCAAGCTTGTCCATGGCAGTGAAATCCATGATGACTGTTTCAGCATCTGCTTCATAAATCTGGTTCAATATATGGAAACGGATCACTTCAATTTTGCGGGGATCCAGATCACCGAACAGCGGAATGAGCACATGCTTTTTTCCAAGGTTGATGCAAGGAGCGGATAGCTTCCGTACCTGCAGCAGCAGTTCTTCGGTCCGCTCCTTTTCAAGAAGCAGATCATAATCAGTTTCCTGAAGCCGTGTACGAAGACTCAGCAACTGGCCGGTTATTTCAAGGAGCCGGTTGTCCTTCGGCACCAGCACAAGGTTCAAGCAGAAATCGCTGGCCCATTTGCTGTAGACATCCCCCAGAAATAATTTCTTGTCCGCAGAAATAAAATTCAATTCAAGCGGTTCAGCAGACTGATTGCCGGAAAGGAAGTTGCGCGCCTTATCCTTGCTGCCCTCATCAAGCAAATCGAGGAACGCGGAACAGTCGCCAAATAGCTTCCTGGCTTCTTCAGAACATTCCACAATCGACAGTTTGCTGTTCAATTTAAAAGCAGGCAGGGGCCATTCATCAAATCGAGATACTGAAGTCATTGTCAGGTTCCTTTCCAGTCTGGATCCATTTTTTCAATTGATCCAATTCTTTTACGATGATTGTCCCTTCAGGTTCGGAAGCTGTCCAATTTGCCATAGAAACAGCCCGCCCTCCTAAGATGATAGTCGGCTTAAAATCAAGAGCTCTGAAAGCTTCAGCATATTCCTTCAAAATAGGCAGTCGATACGCGAGTGCTGCTGATAATGCGATAACTTCAGGTTGCCAGCGGTTTGCAGAGTCGATTGCGGCATCGAGCGGTAAATTCGGTCCCAAGTATTGGACCTCCCACCCGTTTTCCTTAAACAAAGAAGACACCATCTTCAACCCAATATAATGGTCTTCGCCTTCCGGCCCCAGAACCATCACTTTCTTTTTATGCGAATTTAAGGCTGGCCGACGAACTTCCGTTACCGACACAACAAAATCGCAGATGGCCGTCGCTAAATGTTCGTCCGCCACAGTAATGATATTTTTTTCCCAGAGTTCTCCGATCCAATACATGGCAGGCGTCAGAACCAATTGGTAAAGCTCATCTTTAGTATGGTTCTCCAAATATGTTTGGACTAATTGCAGGGCCTGCTTTTCATCGCCGGCCAGAAATAGATCGGCCAGTTCTTTTGATTTACTGTTCATGTCACCCTCCTTAACTTTATGAAGGCCTCAACACCGCAATGGCATTCGTTAAACAACCCGTCATAAAGATCTCTTCATCCTTATCTATATTCCCCGGAAGAATCTCCAGTAAGCGTTCAAAATTATCGATAATCAATGCGGTTTCTACATTTCTGCTTGTCAGGACTGTTTCCAGCCAGATTGTGTAATCGATGAATACCTTTTCGTCGTTCAAGGAGAAAGCTGTCTCTAAGTGATCCAGGTGGTGGTGATTATCTTTTTCCGTATGTTCAAAGCCCCGATCGCCAAAACGGTCCCACAGCGTGGGATATGCTTCATATATACTTTCAGCTGTCTCGGAAGCAATTTTGTTTTTGATATCTATATTCATTCGGCCACCACTTCGTACTGCCGTACGGTGGGAATGATTTTCGCCAGTTCCTGATCTGGGTAGTTCTTTTCCAAATCATGGATTTCTTTGAATTCCTGGCTCTTCACCCACGCCATGTAGGCAGCTTTCGTGTGCCATTCCATATGGACTGTCAATTCGTTTTTCTTCTTAGTGTTTTGGATGAGTCTGAATAAATGAAAGCCCTCCGCCAGATCCACACGGCGTGAACGCTTTTGGTATATCCCAATGACCTCCTGCGTTTTTTCAGGCGGAACAACCACTGTTGAGGTGACAATATACATTCGCTTTCCCCTTTGCATACAAATTTCATTCAATCAGTATATCACTTCGGAAAGCGAATTAAAAGAATAGCGCGGTTCTTTACAGCTACTTCGGCGAAGTCATCTCAGCAGCCGTCAGTACTGCGTCCCCCATCTATTATCTTTTTATTTCAACTATTTAAAATTTCATCCTTGCTTTCTATTGCTTAATGATTTAAGATTAGAAACATCGAACCAGAAACAACATAAACTTCATAAGATATTTCTTATCTAGAGAGACGGAGGGATTTGGCCCTGTGAAGTCTCAGCAACCAGTCTGATGAAGACACGGTGCTAATTCCAATAGGCTACGCCTAACAGATGAGAAGAATGCATTTCCAGTCAGGGGCTTTCTTCTTTTTTGAAGAAAAGCCCCTGTTTTATTGTTGAGAGGATGAGTGGAATGACAAAACACAGTTTGGAAACTTTATTGGTTCAATTAGGCAATCGCAGCGACGCTGCTACAGGAGCGGTAAATCCGCCCATCTACTTATCAACGGCTTATGAGCATCAGGGACTTGGACAATCGACCGGCTACGATTACACCCGAACAAAAAACCCGACACGCTCTGTTCTTGAAGAAGGTTTTGCTGAACTCGAAGGCGCAGATGCCGCATTTGCCTGCAGCTCTGGAATGGCTGCCATCCAACTGATTTTGTCGTTGTTCCGTCCGGGAGATGAGATATTGGTGCCTGAAGACATTTATGGCGGAACTTATCGCCTGCTGGACCATTTCGCATCCGCCTATAATATTCATCCAAAATACGCTGAATTCAAAGATGTTCAGGATACAGAACAAAAAATAACGTTGAATACACGGGCGCTCTTCATTGAAACGCCGACTAATCCGCTTATGCAGGAAATTGATCTGATCGCATATGCAGCATTAGCGAAAAAGCATAATCTTCTATTGATCGTCGACAATACATTTCTGACACCGTTCTTCCAGCAGCCAATCGAGCTGGGAGCGGATATCGTCATCCATAGCGCTACGAAATATATCGGCGGACACAATGATGTGCTTGCCGGACTGGTTGCCGCAAAAGGCGAAAGCATCTGCGAAAGGCTGTCATTCTTCCACAACTCAGTGGGGGCAGTATTGTCACCTTTCGACTCCTGGCTGTTGGTACGCGGATTAAAAACCCTGCCGCTGCGCATGAGACAGCATGAAGCAAACGCAAAAGCCATCGCGGAATTCCTGTCGCAGCAAGCAGAGATTTCAGATGTGCTGTATCCCGGAAAAGGCGGCATGTTGTCGTTCCGTCTACAGGAAGAGGAATGGGTCGGGCCTTTCCTGGAAAATATCAAACTCATCACCTTCGCTGAGAGTTTGGGTGGAGTTGAAAGCTTCATCACTTATCCCGCCACCCAGACCCATGCAGATATTCCATTTGAAGAACGCACAAAACGCGGCGTCTGCAACCGGCTATTACGATTTTCGGTCGGCGTTGAACTCGCTGAAGATTTAATCGCTGATCTGACACAGGCATTTTCGAAATTGAAGAAGGAGGTTGTTGAATATGACTGATCGCATAGAAACCAAGTTTATTCACTCTACCGGAGTTGATCCATTGACAGGGGCTGTAAATGTACCGATCTATTTGTCCTCAACATTCCACCAGAAAAGCTTAGACTCGTTCGGTCCCTTTGACTATAGCCGCTCCGGAAATCCGACGCGTCTGGCATTAGAGGAAACCATCGCAAATCTTGAAGGCGGCAAACGCGGCTTCGCCTTTTCTTCAGGGATGGCCGCCATCTCTTCCGCTTTCATGCTCTTGTCTTCAGGTGATCATGTCCTGGTGTCGGAAGATGTCTACGGAGGCACGTACCGTTTCATCACGGAAGTTTTGGATAAATTCAATATCGAGTATACGTTCGTCAACATGACCGACCTGAATGAAATGGCCAATGCGATCCAGCCGAACACCAAAGTGGTCTACTTGGAAACACCTTCAAATCCGACAATGAACATCACGGATATCGAGATTGCAGCAAAACTGGCAAAAGCCAATGGCTGCCTGACTTTCGTCGATAATACATTCATGACACCGCTTTACCAGAACCCATTGGCACTTGGCGCAGATATCGTTCTTCATAGCGCGACGAAATTCCTGTCAGGACATAGCGATGTCGTCGCAGGGCTTGCCGTCACAAAAGATGAAGAGCTTGGAAACCGCCTCGGCTTTATTCAAAATACGTTCGGTTCGGTGTTGGGGGCACAGGATTCCTACCTATTGATCCAGGGCATCAAAACTTTAGGCGCCCGTCTTGGCCAGTCATCCGAATCTGCTCGCACCATTGCTGAGTACTTGCACAACCACCCATTGATCGAAGAAGTCTATTACCCAGGATTTTCATTCCATCCCGGCAACCCGATCCACAAACGCCAGGCAAAAAGTGCAGGTGCCGTCCTGTCTTTCCGTCTAAAGGATAAAAAATCAGCCCGCGTCTTTGTGGAACATCTGCGGATTCCGGTATTTGCGGTCAGCCTGGGTGCTGTCGAGTCGATCTTGTCGTATCCCGCAACCATGTCCCATGGCTCTATGCCCGTTGAAGAACGTGAGAAACGCGGTATCACAGATGGCTTGCTGCGTTATTCCGTCGGCCTTGAACATCCCGATGACCTCGTGCAGGATCTTACACAGGCACTGGCTCAAGTAGCCCGCCGCAACGGCTTGAGCATCGCCAACTAGATAAAAATCCTTAAAGAGGATGACAGAGCCCTTTGCCCGATTCGGCAAAGGGCTCTTTTCTGCCTTCAGCTTCGTACGCTGGGGTTTAATGGACGTTCAGATGGATTTGTGGGCGTTCGGGCGGATTTGCAACCGTTCAAAATGATTTGCAGTCGTTCTGTCCGATTTGCAACCGTTCACCTAAAATCACGCAAAAACCCATCCGCCTGACAACAGCGAATGGGTTTCTTCTATATAACATCCAACTTCCTCCGGCTTCCAAACAACCCCTTTGCCGATAATTTGGGTGGAAACTAAATAAGCGGAAAATACTTTTACCCTTTTTAATCCCACAACACAAATTTAATTTCACAATATTAGTTACATCAGCCTGGTATTTGTATGGATATTGAACTAAAATACAAAATTTTTAATATAATTCACCAACTTCAATTGACATTCTCAATTAGCTCTTTATAATTGGGATTGAGAATGATTTTCATTTAACTTCTCAATTACATAACAAAGGGAGAGACATCTATGAACAAACTTTTTTATCTTGTACTAGCTTTCTTGCTTCTTGTGTTAACGGCATGCGGAAACGGCGATGCATCCGAACCAGCAACAACTGATGCCACCGAAGAAGCGCCTGAAAGCACAGAGGTTAATTTATACACTGCAAGACATTACGATGTAGACGATGAACTGTATAAGAAATTCGAAGAAGAAACTGGCATTAAAGTAAACCTCATCAAGGGGGAAGCAGATGAATTGCTTGAGCGTATTAAACGCGAAGGCGATGGCACGGAAGCAGATTTATTCTTAACTGCAGATGCTGGACGCCTATTCCGTGCAAAAGACGATGGATTGCTTCAGGCAGTGTCGAGTGACCTTCTAAACGAGCAGATTCCAGAAAACTTCCGTGACACGGATCAAATGTGGTACGGCTTAACTAAACGCGCACGCGTAATTGTATATGATAAAGATACGGTGAAACCCGAAGAGCTTTCAACATACGAAGCATTGACAGAAGATGCTTGGAAGGGCCGTGTATTGATCCGAAGCTCTGAAAATGTCTACAATCAGTCATTATTGGCTTCATTCATCGAGCTGGATGGTGAAGAGCAGGCAAAAGAATGGGCTGCAGGACTGGTGGAGAATTTCGCCCGTGACCCTGAAGGTGGAGACCGTGATCAAGCCAAAGCGATTGCTGCGGGAGTCGGTGATGTCGCCATTATGAATAGCTACTATTTCGGACAGATGCTGAATTCTGAAGATCCGGCTGAAGTGGAAGTTGCAGAAAGCCTTGGCTTATTCTTCCCGAACCAGGAAACGACTGGAACCCACGTCAATGTAAGTGGCGCAGGAGTTGTTAAGGCTTCCAAGAACAAAGAAAATGCCATCAAACTGCTTGAGTTCCTGTCTGCTCCAGAAGCACAAGGAACGTTTGCAGAAGCCAATTATGAGTACCCGGTAAATGCGGAAGTTGAACCGTCTGAACTCCTGAAATCATGGGGCGAGTTCGAGGAGCAGGATATCCCATTATCTGTTTTGGGAGAAAACAATGCAAAATCGATTTTGATCTTTAATGAAGTAGGCTGGAAATAATCGTTATGCTGTCCCCTTGCTGTGTGTTTTTTGCAGCAAGGGATTTCTTGCGATTGGAAGGGTGTAGAGGAACATGCAAAGAAGATTAGCAAATGTAAATGTTTGGACGGTTGCAGCAATCGCTATTATCGCTGCCTTGTTTTTGCCGAACTTAACGATTGTAACGGGCCTGTTCACACCCTCCAATGAAAACTGGGAGCATATGAAAGAGTTCGTCCTATGGTCCTTCGTCAAAAATTCTGTGGTTTTGGTTGTTGCTACTGCTGTTTCGACGATCATCATCGGCCTGAGCCTGGCGTGGCTTATTGCCCAATACCAGTTCCCATTCCGTCGATTTTTGAAATGGGCATTGATCTTGCCACTTTCCATTCCACCTTTTATCGGTGCTTATACCTACCATGGCATCGTCAATTATACTGGCGTGATCCAGACAACGCTTCGTGAGAATTTTGGCATGGCTTTGAATCCGGCGCACTTCGACATCATGAACCTGCCAGGTGCAATTTTCATCTATACGATTTTTCTCTATCCATATGTCTATACAATCTCTCAAGTTTTTCTGTCGCAGCAATCCGCTTCTTTAATTGAGAGTACCCGGTTGCTCGGAAAAGGGGCATGGCGAACTTTTTTTCAGGTCGTTGTTCCGATTTCCCGGATTTCCATCATCGCGGGCGCCAGTTTAGTTGTCCTTGAAGTGCTGAATGATTATGGAGTAGTGAAATACTACGGCATTCAGACCTTTACAACAGCAATCTTTCAAACATGGTTCGGCTTGGGCGACCTCGAAACATCCATTAAGCTCGCAGCTTCCTTGATGGGTTTTGTCATAGTGATCCTGCTCATCGAAAAAATACTGAGAGGCAGACGGCAGTACAGTTATTCTTCCACTAAAGTTCGCCCCCTTCCGCTTATCCAGCTGACAGGCTGGAAGGGATTTGCAGCAGCTGGCTATGGTTTCGCCATACTGGGCTTAGGATTTTTCATACCTGTTGCCCAGCTGATCGATTGGACAATTTTGACTTTCGGAACCATTCCACTTGATGATTTCATGGCTTATATGAGAAACTCCATCTTTGTGGCAGGGTTCAGCGCTGCAGCCATTATCATTTTCGCCTTGATTGTCGGCAATTTCGCCCGCCTTGTTCAGGGACGATTGGCTAAACTGCTGCCGAAACTGACAGTTCTCGGCTACTCTATTCCCGGAGCTGTCATTGCAGTGGCTGTCGTAACCGCCTTTGTCGCATTGGATGAGTTTCTGGCCCCGCTTTATCGGGTGGCCGGCATGAATACAACACTCGTCCTCAGCGTCAGTATCCTGTTGCTTATCACTGCTTACATCATCCGTTTTTTCGCGATCGGCTTTAGTTCGATCGAGACTGGCTATGACAAAATCGGAACGGATTTTCAGGATGCTTCCCGCCTCCTTGGTGCCGGGCTGACGAGAACTTTTTTCAAAGTGGACATGCCCTTAATGAAAGGCGCGATCATCAGTGGCTTCATCTTAGTTTTTATCGATGTGCTGAAAGAAATTCCGTTAACCTTAATTTTAAGGCCGTTTAATTTTGATACACTTTCTACAAAAGCTTTTCAGTATGCGAGTGATGAAAAAATCATGGAAGCTTCCCAGGCTTCTTTACTGATTGTTGGCATCAGTGCTTTAGCCATCGTTATCTTTTATAAGTTTCTGGAAAAGGAGATGGATTGACATGTTTGTATCAATTGAAAACCTAAGCTTTTCCTATCCGAATACAAGAGTTCCTGCACTCGATAATTTCTCATTGCAGATCGAAAAAGGAGAAGTGATTTCGATTCTCGGAAGAAGCGGAAGTGGAAAAAGCACGGTTTTGCGTTTATTGGCCGGGCTTGAAAAGCCGTCTAATGGAAAAATCGCGATTCAAGATCAAGTTCTTGTTGATGACCGCAATTTTGTACAACCTGAAAAGCGTGGAATCGGCATGGTGTTTCAGGACTATGCGCTGTTTCCTCACTTGACGGTTGCTGACAATATCTTGTTTGGGCTTTTCCGCCTGAAAAAAGCTGCAAAGCAGAAGCGCCTCCAGGAAGTCCTGGAGCTCGTAGAACTGCAGGGCTATGCAAAGCGCTATCCCCATCAATTGAGCGGTGGCCAGCAGCAGCGTGTAGCGATAGCGAGAGCACTTGCTCCAAACCCTTACCTTCTCTTACTCGATGAACCATTCAGCAATCTGGATGCAGAGCTGCAGGAGAAAATACGCAAAGAGTTGCGGGATATCCTGAAAAAAGCAAACATCACTTCCATCTTTGTCACGCATGATGAAAAGGATGCCCATATCCTCGCAGATCGGATTGTCAAAATCAGAAATGGCCGAACCGACTTTATCGGTCGACCATGTGATTTGCTTGATGTCTATCGAAATGAAAAACAAAGTATTCCACCAGTATCAGAAGATAAAGAACTATTGTATACCTGAAAAAAGCCAACACACGCTTGTAACCAGCGATGTGTCGGCTTTTTTTAGATTCCAATCTTTTTTTCAGAAGCTCTCATTTTCGAGACATCCATAGTCGTTCAAATAGATTTGTGGGCACCACTCAGACGGATTTGCAACCGTTCAAAATGATTTGCAGTCGTTCAGCCCGATTTGCAACCGCTCTCCCAAAATCACGAAAAAAACCCATCTGCCTGATGACAGCGAATGGGTTTCTTCTATAATACATACGTAGTTTAGTTTTCTCCGGCTGCCGACAAGCTTGCCGTCTTTTGCTTCAGATCATCCGTTTCAATCGTTTTACGGGCAACACCAGTCTCTATTGCTGCTCTAGCAACTGCAGACGCAACTGCAGACGCTACACGCAAATCAAATGGTTTCGGGATGACATAATCTTCATGCAGTTCATTTGTTTCCAATAAGCCCGCTATCGCTTCGACAGCAGCGATTTTCATTGCGTCATTGATATCTGTAGCCAACACGTCCAAAGCGCCTCTGAAGAGTCCTGGGAAAGCCAATACATTGTTGACCTGGTTCGGGAAGTCGGAGCGTCCTGTACCAACGACTCTGGCTCCCGCCTGCTTCGCTAAATGTGGCAGAATTTCAGGATTCGGATTGGCCATTGCAAAGATGATGGCATCGCTGTTCATCGTTCTGACCATCTCTTCAGTCAAAGCACCTTCTGCCGAAACGCCGATAAAGACATCCGCTCCGTGGATGACATCTGCCAATAAGCCTTCCTTACGGTCGTAATTGCTCATTTCAGCCACTTCTTCTTTATATGGATTCATGCCGTTTTTGCGTCCCTTGTAAATGGCGCCTTTCGTATCACACATGATCAGGTGGCCGAAGCCGAATTTACTCAGTAATTTAACAATGGCAATCCCTGCAGCTCCTGCACCGTTTACGACGATTTTGGTTTCCTGCACATCCTTGCCCACCAATTTCAATGCATTGATCAGACCAGCCAATGTGACGATGGCGGTGCCATGTTGATCATCATGAAACACGGGAATGCCCATTTCTTTTTTCAGGCGCTCTTCCACAATGAAACAAGTAGGGGCTGAAATGTCTTCAAGGTTGACGCCGCCGAAGCCCGGTTCAAGCAATTTCACCGTTTGGATGATGGTTTCAGCATCTGTCGTATCCAAGCAAATCGGGAATGCATCCACTCCAGCAAACTCCTTGAACAATATAGCTTTCCCTTCCATAACCGGCAACGCCGCCAGCGGCCCTATATTGCCAAGTCCCAAGACAGCTGTACCATCTGTAACTACAGCAACCATATTGCTTTTCATCGTATAGTCGTGGACTTTCGCTGGATCTGCAGCGATTTCCCTGCAAGGTTCAGCAACTCCTGGAGAATAAGCGAGGCTCAAGTCCCTTTCGTTTTCTACTGCCACTTTCGACCGAATCTCCAATTTCCCTTGATGCGTCCGATGCAATTGCAACGAGTCGTTTTTCAGCTTAGACATTTGCCTCATCTCCCTTTGTTTATAATTGTTCATTATAAAGGGTATTCGAAGAATTGAAAGAGTTTTCGCTCAATTCGGGAAATTTTCAGACTTTAGGCGGATAGAGAGTTAAAGTTGTAATTCCTTTACCAATAATGTTCTCTGTCGAGTGTAAGCGTTCACAACTCCATGTCGATTGAAAACGGAGGTTCTTCAAACTCTATATCAGAAAAGCAATTACTGATTCATTTAAAAATTCCTGCACATGTTTTGGCTGATTGGCTCTCCACTTAAAAATGCCTGCCATTCCTTCGGCAGGCGCTCTTTTTATTCTGTTTCAAGCTCTTCCAAAACGGAGGTCACAACGAATTCCTCTTGGCCTTCCTCCTGCATCCGGTATTCACGTTTTATCTCACCGTAGCCTTCGGCAAAATAAGATCTGCTGAGGGAGTCTTGCTCACCTTTACTTTCGAGAACAACCACCTGCTCGAAATTTTTATAAGGCGTTTCAACTGTCGTCTCCGTTTCGACGACTGTCCGCTCTCCGATAACCATTCCGGATTCCAACGGGAAGGTCAGGTAAGTCCGGATCGGCTCGAGCGCCTCCAGTTCTTCGCGTGTTGCTGTGTAGTCTTCGTAAAACTCAACTTGTTCTTCCACCAGTTCGATTGCGTCTTCGCTCAACCTATAAACTCTGAGCGCTACAGTTCCGCCGTTGTTTTCGTAGACAGCCACATGCTCACCTTCCAGATAAACTGTCCGCAATGTAAAGTTTGCGTACTCTATTCCTTCACCGAGAAAAGAAGCTGTCGAACCGTCCGGCATTAAATAGTCATACGGATCTACAGTCGTTGCCTCCCCTTCCGAAGCAGGCTCACTTACGGCTTCTTCTGCACGTTCTGGGTCGTCCGCAGTTATGTTGGTATCCGATCCTGGCGGAATCTGCACTTCCGGCTCTTCATTTCCACATGCTCCCAAAAGCAGTACCAACGCTGCACTGCAACTTATTAATCTGGGCATACGAATCCTCTCCTTTTAAAAAAGTGGCGTTGAGGACAGTTCGGTTATACGCCAACCAAAGCGACAGACTTCCAGATACCGCTACAAATGAAATGAATCATCATAAAGCGGCTTCATGTGTAAATCATATTCTTTTTTTACATCTTCGATATCATAGATTTCACCGGGATTGTCGGGACTGTTCATTTGCTCTACCTGCTCATGGACCAAATCGGCAAAATACTTTCCACAGGCGATATCATTCGGATACTTCGCCTTTACTTTAGCCACCAGCTCTTCATTGAGAATTTGATTGAACGCATGATACATAGCTGCATTGACAATGGTCAACGATTTTTTCGAAGCATAAGACACCATATAATAATTCCCGTAACGGTCCTTGAGCAAATCCCTCTTCGCCACAATCTCCATAACTTCGCCCTCCTTTAGTTCTATACTGTTCCATACCCTTCCACCTGTTCAAAAAAACAGCTCGCGAAAATATCTCGCGGGCTGTTTTTCTTCTAAATATTCCTTCGTCTGTAAATAACACAAGGAGACTTTTAGTGTGGCGTTCCTTGGTCCAGCAGTTCCCGGTCCTTCGAATCCGATGATCGGCTGCGGGACGTTCAGATGTACATGAGAATATCGTTTTTCAACAAAGTCACAAGCGCCATAATCGGATTTTTTCCGGTTTCTTTTTTCGGTCGAGAATGCCATTTACATCGAAGACAATTCCCTGCTGCCCAAACAATAAGTCCTCAAATTGCCGCCAGCCCCCTTCTTTGTATGGTTTATGCGGCACTGCCAGGATAACGGCATGTGCCGGTTTCAGTTGGTGCTTGCTTAAGAGAACCGATTCGTAATAGCGTTCTGCATCCTCCTCGGAGGCATAAGGATCGGCCAACTGCACTTCAATGCCATATTCCTTCAGCTCCTTTACTATATCGATCACTTTGGAATTTCGGAGGTCGGGGACATCTTCTTTAGAAGAAAGCCCTAATACCGTAACGCGGCCATCCGCTATACTGATATTCTCCTGAATCATTTTTTTGATCAGCGACTGTGCAATGAATTTGCCCATTCCGTCATTGATGTTGCGTCCCGACAAAATCACTTCTGAGTTGTGGCCGACCATTCTTGCTTTGTTCGCCATATAAAATGAAGCCACTTCAACTCCCTGTCCACCGACCAGATCCGGAAACACCTTCACGAAATCCCGTTTGCTTCCTGCTGTCTCCAAAACCTCTTGTGTGTCGATTTTTAAGCGCTCACAAATCAACGCCAATTCGTTCATCAACGCCACATTGACATCCCGCTGAATGTTCTCGATCAGCTTTGCTGTTTCAGCAACACGGATAGATGGCGCTTTATGGATGCCGCCAGTCACGACACTTCCATATACAAGTTCCAGAAAATCCGTCACATCTTCATTTTGCCCTGCCACTACTTTTTTTATTTTTGTAAAGCAGTTTTTTTTGTCTCCAGGTGAAATTCTGGCAGGGGAATAGCCAACAAAAAATTCCTTCCCACTTTCAAAGCCCGAGTATTTCTCCAGCAACGGAATACAGATCTCTTCGGTCATCCCTGGTGCCACAATCGATTCCAAGACTACTACCGCCCCTTTTTTCATATGTTCCCCCACACACCTGCAGGCTCCCTCCAAAGCAGAAAGATCTGGCAGCTTCTCTTCATCCATGGATGCCGGCACAGCAATGATGATGAATCCTGCGTCATTCAGATCTGTTGGGTCAGCCGTAAAAAGGATGGTCGATTTTCTGAACTCCTCACGGCTTACTTCATTCGTTTTATCCAAGCCGATCGTTAAGGCCTGAACTCTCTCTGTACTTGTATCGTAGCCGATGACAGGGTATTTTTGGTTGAAGGCAACCGCGATGGGCAACCCGACATAGCCCAGACCGACTACGGCTATTTTTAAGTTTTGCAACATAGCACTGAATATCCCCCTTTTTCTACTACTCAGACTCAAGCAGTGGAATTGTCTGAGCCGGTTGTTCCAATCCTCTGCAATATCCGCTGTCTTTTCTCTTTTATGGAATCCAACAATCAGCTGTATCTTGTTTAGTTTATGCAGAAATCCTGGAATACCGAATTTCTCTTGGCTCACACATGATGGATTCTTTAATTAGCGGAGCGGCTTCAGGGCATCCTGAATTTAGGTAAGATGTTTTTTAAAAAATTCGGTTAAAGCAGGTTTTCTTTTTCCATCAGTGAAGTGATCAAAATAGGCTGGCCTTTTGAATCCAATGCCAGTTTCCACGAAATCACATCATCGACGTTATTGTGGATGTGCATGTTGATGGCAAAGGACTTGAGTCGATCGAAATGGGGAATGCTGCTGCCTGCGAACACAAAACGTGTCTGTGGATGCTTATCGATTTTTTCTAAAGTATTCAAGTCATAGGCATGTGATTTCAAGTTCCCTTGATGATCCAATCCGCATGAGATGCCTCCGATCTCGTCTGCAAATCCAGAGACGCTTTCCACAGTGCCAATTTCCAAACTGCCCGACAGCAATGAAATCGTATTGTTTTCACAATATGTCACCAAATGAATCGTGTTCAGGGCATAGGGATAGATTTTGTTCAGAAATGGATGCTGTTCGATCATGTCATCATTCTGAAATGGCAGATCCCTTCCAAACTCGCCCACTTCTTCTTTAAAATAAAACTCGTTGTAATATTTTTCTGCGTCCATTTGCTTCACCCTTTCACTCTTTAGTTCTTAATGATAGAAATAACCAGTTCCCTCGTCTTTGTTTCCGGCAATATTTTCAATTGTTTTAAAAGGCGTGCCCGCTCAATTTGACTAAGCTGTATTTGTGGCTGAAACTCACTTTCGATGATTTTGCCCTTTTGCTGAACCATATTTTTGCTTTCTGGCACTTCCCTCACCCTTCCGGCCTGAAGCACATTTTGTGCTGCCTGTACAACTAGTGCGTCCTCCTCGAACAGGCGATAGGAGTTTTCAGTTTGTTGTCGACGATCCAACTTTTCAGGCAAGCGGACGATTATGTATTCTGTCAGACCCGTCAATGAAAAGCTCTCAACAATCATTTCTGCCAATCGTTTGGCAGCCTCCATTAGATTATGCGGCTTTGCTGCCTGCTCTGAAGAAACAAGTACAAAAGTGCTGATGCGATAGCGGCTGGCCGCTTCTGAAATATTATTTGTTCCAAAGACATTCGAGTACAGCATTTCGCCCGATTTCTCTTCCGTAAAATCAATTTGCTGATGTCCAGCCGTATGATAGATGGTGTCGGGACGGTGGCGACGGACTGCTTCAAAAAGCCGCTTCTTATCCTGCACATTCACAATAAGAGGAATAATTTCGCTATTCCTATTCAACAGCTTCTGCAGCTGGTGCTCGACAATATAGATGGAGCGTGGTCCATGTCCAAGCAATAGGATCCGGTCAGGCTGAAATTGGATCAGCTGCCGGCTGATTTCTGAACCGATCCGGCCGCCCGCACCGGTCACCATAACAGTTTTCCCTGTTAGATGCGGTGCCGTCAGCAAGACCGCATCTTCAGGTTTTTCTTCAATATTTTCAAATCCGACCAGTATGAATTGACGGATCTGGCGAAAGAAGACAAGAAACGGCGGTAGAGAATGATGAAGAATTCCGAGTAATCGTTGTTTATGCACCTTCATTCATTTTCTCCCTTTCCTATCGAATGGACCGAACTAGCTCGTATAGTTGTGATAATAATAATTTTCTTTATTCAGCGGATAATTATTCAATACGACACCCAGGATGAATGCTTTTGCGGTCGCTAAGGAATCACGCGCTTTTTCAACACTTTGCTTTTCAGATTTGCCGGTATTGACGACCAGCACCGTACCATCGCATTTATTTGCCAGAATTTTGGAGTCCGTTACAGATAGGATTGGCGGCGAGTCAAAAAGCACGTAATCATACAATCCCCGCATCTCTTCCATCAATTCATCCAACGCATCCGACTCCAGCAATTCAGCTGGATTTGGTGGAATCTGTCCACTCATCAGCAGGTCCAAATTTTGAATGCCGCTGGCTTTCACTGAATGTTTGAGCTGTCCTTTTCTGAGTAATAAGTTGGAAAGCCCGGTATTATTCCCTAATTGGAAAGTCCGATACAAACTCGGCCGCCGCATATCCGCATCAATCAGCAATACCTTTTTGCCGGTTTCTGCAAAGACGATAGCCATGTTTGCAGCGGTCGTCGATTTTCCCTCCTCTTTAGAAGCAGATGTGAATAGGATGATCTTCGAATCCAGTCCAGGTGTCGAAAAGTTGATGTTGGTCCGGATGGTCCGGTATTGTTCAGCCGCAATCGATTGTGGATTAGTACGAGCCACCAATTTTCGCGGCATTAACCTTTTTGTCTTTTTCGTTTTCTGCATGGATATCCTTCTCCAATCTGTCTTTAAGATTTAATGGTTTTTCCATTTTTAAATTGCTGTCTACCGGACTGACCACTCCCAAAATCTGCAGTCCTGCCATTTCTTCGATATCCTCTTCAGAACGGACAGTCGTATTCAATTGCTCCAGGATCAACGTGATGCCCACCCCGAAGACCAATCCAATAATGGTTCCAATGGCCATGTTGAATACAGGGTCGGGACGAATGGGCTTGGCATTCGGATTCGCTTCCGCTGCAGCCAGTACACTGACATTGTCCACCTTCATCATTTGCTTGATTTCCGTTTGAAAAACCTTCGCTGTCGTATTGGCGATCAGCACAGCCTGCTCCATCGACGAATCTTCAACAGACAAGGTGACTACTTGTGAACTTTCGATATTGTTGACTGTAATCCGTTCCGTCAGCGAAGCAACTGATTCATTCAGCTCTAATTCCTCGATCACACTGGACAAAATCGCCGGACTTTTTATGATGACATTATACGTTCCGATCAATTGAAGGTTAGTATCGATATCCAGACTATCGAAACTCTGGCTGCCCGCCGTATTTTGATTGATCAGGATTTGTGTAGTTGCCTGGTATACCGGCTTCATGATGGTATAGCTCGCAACAGCGCTGAAGACAATGAAAGCCAAAGTGACGAGAATGATCAATGCTTTTCTCTTCTGCATCGCTTTCAGGAATTTGTTCAGGTTGAATGTGCTCTCCATAAGTAGGTCCTCCTAAGATTTATCCTTTGTACAGTTGATCATAAGGAGTTAAGGTTAAATAGAAGTTAAATAATCTTAAAATTCTAATAAAAGAGAATTCTTTTGAAAAGCGTACTTATTTTCGCAAAAAAAGCATCCGGCCTGGGTAAGCCGAATGCCTTTCAGTCCAATATGAATTTGTAGCCAAAGCCCCTTACAGTTTGGATGAAGTTTGGATTAGCGGGGTCCCTTTCGATCTTTCTCCGCAAATTACTGATATGCACTTTTACTGTCTGGACATCCCCTTCGGAATAATAACCCCATACTTGATCGTATAATTGTTCAGCCGTCCAAACCCGATTAGGTGTCTGCGCCAACAGCAGCAATAATTGAAATTCCTTATGGTAAAGCTTCACCGGTTTTCCCGCAATGTAAAGTTCACGCGCATCTACATGAATGTGAAGATCTTTGTATTTGATGATCGTCAGCTGATCTTCTTCGGCATTCTTCCATCCATTTCTCCGAAGTATGGCACGGATGCGGGCCTCCAATTCATTAAAATCGAAAGGCTTGGTGATATAGTCATCGCCTCCGGCTTCGAGCCCCTGAATCTTATACACCAGCTCTTTCCGATAGCTGACAAATAGAATCGGCAGAGTCGTCTTCAGACGGATTTTCTCACATACTTCCAACCCATTCATGCCCGGCATTTCGACATCCAGCAAGATCAGATCCGGCTTTTCCTTTTCCAGCAGTTCAAGGGCATGAAAACCATCTTCAGCCTGCAGCACGCTGTAGCCTTTCTTTAAAAGGAATAAACGCATCAATTCACGAATTCCTTCATCATCGTCCACTATCAATACAGTAGCATCCATTTTTCATCCACCCCTTAATGGAAATTCAGCGGCAGTACAATGTTAAAGACGCTTCCTTTCCCTTCTGTACTGTCTGCCCAAATCTGTCCTTTATGGGCTAAAATAATTTCTTTGGCGATCGCTAGTCCAAGACCGCTTCCTTTATAGGCGGTCGAACTGTCGATCTTATAGAAACGATCGAAGATATAAGGCAAGGCTTCTTTATTGATGCCACAACCATTATCGCCAATCCGAATCACCAGTTCTCCGTCCATTTCTTCATTCAGTGACGCATCTTCATTATTTCCGGCCAGTATTTCGATAGATAATGTGATTCTGCCTTCCTCTGCAGAGGTATGTTTGACAGCGTTCCAGAGGATATTGGAGATGACCTGGTCAAGACGATCCAGGTCAATGGCCAAAAGCGCTCGTCGGATATCATCCCGATTTTCCGTTCCGAGAAATTCGAACGTCCGCCCACTCTGTGTCACATCAGATGCCATGGATTCTACGAGACGATCCAACCATCCCTGCAACTGTCTTTCCTCAAAGCGCAACGTCATATTCCCTGATTTGTATTTGGTCAACTCCACAAGGTCTTCTGTCAGGCGTTCCAAAAGCAGCAGCTTTTTATGGATCATATCTAAATAGCGCGGATTATTCTCTTCGATTAAACTTTCTTTCACTGCCTGGATATAACTATGGATCAACGTAATCGGGGTGCCAAGCTCGTGGGAAATCGCTGACAGCATTTCGTTTCTGGACTTTTCGATCTCCTGAATTTCGTCATTGACAGTCAACAGATTCATGTTGGTGATTTCAAGTGCCATCGTCCGTTCTTTGACATTGCGTTCAAGAAAATAATTCAAGTTGGTGATTTCCTGGGTCAGGCTCCGCATATTCGCCAGGGTTTCGACGCGCAGTAAAAACTCTTCCTTGTCGCAGGGCTTCAGCAAATAATCATTTGCCCCCGCAGTAAAGGCTTCTTTTTTTTCACGCAGCCCATCCACGTGCGACAGCATGAGGATCGGCAGTTCCGTCAAGGTGAAGTCCAAGCGGATATGGCGGCATAATTCATCTCCTGTCATATCCACTAAATGTCCATCCATCACAATCAAATCCACCGGTTTATGCCCCAGCAGCTGCATCGCTGCTTTTCCGCCTTCCACACCAACAGCCTGATAGCCGGCTGACAGCAATTGGCGCAATAGGACAAGACGGTTGATTTCTTCCGAATCGACGACCAGGATGTGAAGATTTCTTTTTGTTGTACTTTCTTTCAGCATGGAATCAGCTAATTGGGATGCGGTCAATTCCTTTATGCCCGATTCGAAGCCATCCGAAAATCCCCATCCCAATTCATCTTTATGAATCGGCAAAGTGAAGCTGAAAGTTGAGCCGGTTCCCATATACGACTTGGCCTTCAGTACTCCTCCTTGAAGTTCCACTAAATTTTTGGCGATTTTCAACCCTGTGCTTTTATTTTCATGCAGCTCTTCCTGTGCACCATCCTCTTCAAATAAAGAAGGAATCCGTTTCTCCTGGATGCCCGTCCCGGTGTCCTTTACTGATATTTCCAGCTGATTTCCCAAAACGCGGGCTGAGAGGGTGATCTCTCCTTTATGTGTATATTTGATGGAATTGTCGATCAGATTAAAAAGGATTTGCTGGACACGCTCCGGATCAGCCATTGCTTTCGGCAACGAAGCAGGAACGGTATGATAGAGCTCAACTGACTCAGACCGCAAAAGCGGCCGACACAGCGAAATAACGTTATCGCAAAGCTCGTCAATTTCAGTCGCTTCCACATGCAGCTGCATATGGGGCTGCTTCATTTTTGAAGAATCCATAACATCATTGACTAAATGCGCCATGTTTTTTCCGCTTGCCACCAATTCTTTCAATTGATTTGCGACTAAAGGCGATATTTTCCCCGCGGTGGATTCCTGAAGTGATTCCGCAATGCCGATCATGCCGTAAAGCGGCGTGCGCAAGCCATTGGTGGTGAATGCCAATAACTCATCTTTTCGCTTATTTGCATGTTTCAAGGTTTCGATTTCCATCAATTGGCGTTTATTCGCTTGACGTTCTTGATGACTGTGCTTATCGAGATTCGTTCTTTCTTTTACCAGCAACCCTTTTGAGGCAAAAAACAAACTAATTGCACTGACTAGATAAAGTACGTATGGCAGCAGCTTTACATAGGGCAAAATAGCTGTTGCCGTCAGAAATGTAATGACCAATGCAGTGACTGATAGAAACAGGGAAAAAGCATAAGGAGCTGCGTAGGAAACCCCTTTGCTCCAGGCCGAAAGGGAAATCCCCAAAGATAAGCTGAGCGACAGGAAAACAGCTAGACACAAGAACACATCAGCCATGGGATAAGAAAAGAAAGAAACCACCATCGACAGCAAGACAAAGAAAGTCATTGCTGCAAACAACCCGATAAATTTGTGGCTTTGCAGAGCGGATGGCAATAGCTTCTTCGTGATGAACAAGGTCATGATGCCAGCTGTTCCAAAAAATGCCCAGACAGTTTTTCGGATCAGCCCTCCCGTTTCCGGCCAAATATACGCAAGACTCAATCCGGTCCAAGTTGACGCAACGA
This sequence comes from uncultured Planococcus sp., assembly GCF_947501725.1. Classification (NCBI taxonomy): domain Bacteria; kingdom Bacillati; phylum Bacillota; class Bacilli; order Caryophanales; family Caryophanaceae; genus Planococcus; species uncultured Planococcus sp. The sequence goes on from NZ_CANMXD010000003.1 coordinate 313,321, forward strand.
CAAAGACGGATAGCGCCAACACAAAGAGATATAGGAAATTTTTTTGTCGGTAATTGAAAAACCACTTGATGCAGCCTGCTGATAACAATAAGATCAAGCCGCCGAGTAAGCCGATGATTGCGGTTATCTGCCGACTCTGTGCATCAAAGGCTTCATGTTCCCAAATCGTTAAAGGAAGATACATCGCTCCCTGTGATTCAATTCTTATGAAAAACGTAGTTTCTGCATTCTCCAACGGCAACAGTTCGAAGACCAAATGATGATGGGGATGAGCTTTTTCTGAGTTCGAAACGGTAGTTCCCAACTTAACCATGTCAAACCCTCCCGAAACTTCTGGGGAATAAAGAATCGCTTCATCAATGGAGGGGTTGGCAAGTTCAAGAAGCCATTCCTTGCCCTCTGACTGATCCTCAACAGTAAAGCTTAGCCAATAAGCAGCGAAGCTTAATCCAGCATTCGGAATTACTTCTTCATTTGAAATGAACTTCCAATTATGCGGAGGCTGCTGCAGCTCATCCACTTCAAGTGTCCCTTGTCTATCCTCCAGGATCTGTAAATCAGCGATAAGAGGCATCTCTTTAACTTCTTCAGTTAAAGTTATGGCTCCACCGCTGCCTGTTTCTGCAGTCGTTTTTCCGATAGCAAGAAAAAAGAAAGAAATCCAAAGAATGCAGCAAATTCTAATAAAAATAGAAGTTTTCCGATTGGATCCTTTCATTTCCTCACCTCAACTATTCGAATAATCAATAAATTGAATTCCCTATGATCAGGTCGCGGGATTGCTTAATAACTTGTTGGTACAAAGCCTTTTCTTAAAGACATAAGAGAAAAAAGGTATATTTGTTTATATAAAAATACAATTTATGGATTTTTAATAGGATGTATGATTTAACGAAATCATAACATTTTTCACAGAAAAAGAAAACTTATTTTGTATCCGAAAATTCAATCATTACCTTTTACCCACTATTTTTACCAAATTATAAGAATCCATCAAATCGCATCATAAAAAACCCTTAGCTTCCACCAGCTAAGAGTTCTGAAATTTCCCTGCTTGTTTACGTTGCTGTCTATTCCTTAACGCTTTCAAATACACTTGCAGCCAACACCTCTTTCAAGTAGCCGTCGACCTGGCCATGATATGCTTCACCTTCGCCGCCAAACAACCCGAAATGGCCTGCGATACTGGTGATCACTTTCAATTCGCTGTCCGGAATCAATTGCTGCTCTCTTTCACAATCACCCGTAGAAAGAACTTATTACTATCAATGGGTATTACAAAAGTCTTTGAATAATAGAAATTAAAAAGCATGAGCTATTTCTGCTCATGCCGGACTCACGTGAAATGAATTTTTCTCCTGCTTCTTCGCTTTATACATGGCCATGTCAGCACGTTTCATCATCACGGAAACTGAAACCTCTTCAGCTGGCGCAAGGGCGATGCCCATACTGATGGAAATCTTCAGCGACAATCCCTGCACTTCAATCGGCTTTTCCATCACCCGATAAATTTGATCCGCGATTTCCGCGACTTGTTCTTTGCTTTCGGTGTCTGCCAACAAGATGACGAATTCATCCCCGCCCAAGCGTGCAGCCATGTTCTCTCCTTGAATGCAGCTATTCAACCGGAATCCGAATTCCTGGATGACGGCATCTCCTGTTTCGTGTCCCCATTGATCGTTGATTTCCTTAAAATCATCTATATCGAGGATAAGAACCGCCAAACTCTTTCCACACCGTTCATTGAGTTCCAATTGAGACTTTGCATACTCCTGGAAGTTCCGCCGGTTCGGCAACTCTGTCAACGAATCGAAATAAGCGAAATGCTTGAGCTGGCTCTCATACTCTTTTTGGATGGAGATATCCCGCGCCACCATCACCATATGGTTAAATCGATCTTCTTCATCGAAAACAGGAGTACCGTTGATTTCCGACCAAACCCATCCTTTGTTTTTATGGAGGAGCCGCAACTGCATTAAGTACGGGGTTCTTTTTTCTGCCGCTTCGTTGAAAGCCTGCTGGAGGAAATCGACATCGTCCGGATGCACATTGTAAAACGGCTTCTGTCCGACAATCCCATCTGCTTTATAGCCGTAAATAGTTTCTACTGAAGGTGAGACATACAGATAATTTTTGTCCCGGTCCATCAATATGATGACGTCATGAACATTTTCAGCGATGATCCGAAAATTCTCTGCTCCTTCCTGATACAGGCTCGCAATCCTGTCGAGCTCCGTCATATCTTTGATAATCATATAGAAACCCGTTTTTTTAGATTCCGGGTTTATTGGAATGAACTTGACTAGACAGACAATGGATATGTCTGATTTAAAAGTGAATTTAAGGCGGCGGTCTTTGACTTCACCTGCCATCGCCGATAAGAAATGCTCGTTTGCCTGTTCCCGCTCTTTCAGCATAATGAAATCAACAAAATTCTTTCCTGCCAGGTCTCTCATGAAAAACCCGCTGAGCTTCTGTCCCGTAGCATTTCCCCCCGTAATACAGCCTTCGGAATCTAAGGTGAATATTGCAGCCGCACTGCTGTCGAATAAAGGACGGTAGCGAGCGCTGCTTTCCTCCAACCGCTGGCGGATTCCTTCACTTTGCAGTAAAGCGGTTTTCTCTTCAGTGACATCGGTTACAAGACCCACTATATGAGTACATTTACCTTCATCATTAAAGAAAGGGGTCAAAAGGCTTTTCGAATAGAACAAACGGTTTGCACGAGAATGATATGAATCTTCATAGCTGATACTGCAATTCCCCCGGAGAACTTCACTATATTTCCTCTTCAAAAACTCCGCTTTTTTTACGGAATGGACTTCATCAATGGTCTTTCCAATTGAGGCTGGAGTTAGCAGTGTCCGCTCCATTACTGCATTGTTGAGAAACTCATAAGCGAAAGAATCATTATCATTTACTTTCACAACAAATACCATCTCTTTAATGCCTTCCATCAATATGCGTGCAAAAGATAATGAACCTGCTTCACTCGTCATGGCTGTTCCTCCTATTAACTTGCTGCTGACTCAGTTCCGAGAAAAACTCTTTTAATAGTGTAGCAGAAAATAATTCCAATTGAAACTTTTGACCTACCTATTATTAGAAATTTACTGGCTTCGTTTTGGTCGATATACCAATAGCCTGATGGCAAACTTACTTTCTAACCATAGAAAGAATGGAAAACTTAGTGGAACGGATAGGGGTCTTGCATTTTATAAGCGAAATAAACTCCTGTTAATTGTCAGAAAGTAATGCCTCTTTCTGTGCACTGGCCACTTCATTGTATATAATAAAACCAAAAAGGGGAAAAAGTATGTGCCTTATCAACCTTCAATTTCGGAACCACCCAACATACAAATTAATTGTCGCTGCGAACCGGGACGAATTCTACGGACGGCCTGCTGCGCCCGCTCATTTTTGGGAAGATGAACCTCATATTTTAGCTGGGCGTGACTTGACCGGGATGGGCACTTGGTTGGGCGTGACCAAGCAAGGGCGGATTGCCGCTTTGACGAACTTTCGGGATCCCACTAATCTGGAAGCGGGCCGGTTATCGAGAGGTGCAGTCGTCAAAGATTTTTTGGCAGGTACAGATTCTCCAGCAGACTATTTGCAATCGATCGATCCGACACACTATGCCGGATTCAACATCATCATGGGCGATGTAAAGAAACTGGTCTACTATAACAATATTCAAAACGAATCCTATGACATTCCACCGGGTACCCATGGACTGAGCAACCATTTCCTGAATACCCCCTGGCCCAAAGTGACAAAAGGTAAAGAACAACTTGCTTCCTATATGGCACAGACTGATCAGCCGGATATGGAAATGCTCTTCACGATACTGGCAGACGCTGAACAGGCACCTGATACCCATCTGCCGGATACTGGAGTTGGATTGGATTTAGAACGCATGCTGTCTCCCATGTTCATCAAAACACCGGATTACGGCACGCGTTCTGCAACCGTGGTCCTGATTGCACATGACGGCACCCTCACCTTTGCCGAAAGAAACTACGAAAAAGGTGAATTCAAAGAAGACACTGTTTTCGAATTCAAAATTGAGCAAGAGAATACCGCAGAATAAGAAGAAGCCCGGCAATTTTCCTGAGGAAATGCCGAGCTTCTTCTTTTTCACTAGACTATTTATGTCTGCACGCTTAGGTTTCAGGCTTGTTCAGCAGCTTCACTTCGGCAGAAGGATTTGAGCATCTGCAATTAATCAGCTATTGCAGTCCGTACAGCGGCACTCCATCTTCTTTCACTTGGATGCGCCAGACCTCATTTTTCGAGGATTCGGTGATATACAGGTAGCCGTCATGGAATGTCAGATTGGTCGTAAAAGTACCCGCATCTTCAGGCAGACGAATAGTTCCATAACTGAATCCTCTTGCATCCTGAACAACAATTTCACCTGCCTGGAAATGGGCTACGTACAAATTGCCCTTTTCATCGACTGCCAAACCATCGGGCCCGATGCCCCCTTCATAATATCCGAAGACAAACGGTGTTTCAGGTGAGGGTGGTGCATTCTTAGCCGGAACAGACAAAACGCTGTTTTTCGCAAATTCTGAGATATAAACACGTTGTCCATCAGCGGAAATCGCAACTCCATTCGGATAGGCGATCTTTTCTGCGAACAGTTCAGGCTCCGTACTGCCTGCCGGAAGATAGAAGACGCGTCCCACCGGATTGGTCGCACTCGAGCCCATCGGTTCTGTGAAATACAAGCCGCCTTCTTCGTCGAATATCAAGTCATTCAATCCATTTAATGGTTTGCCTTCATACGTGCTTACGGCAATTTCACTGTTTCCGGTTTCAGGATCATACGCATGAATCACTCCTGATATATCCGTAATGAAAAGGCGGCCGTCTTTATGGAACTTCGCGCCTACCGGACCCGGATATTCTCTAACATGCTTGACCTCGCCATCTTCCACTTTCAGAAGTTCTCCTGACATCGGGCTCACCATCCAAATATTACCCTCACGGTCGAAGTTGATCCCTTCCATAAACCCTTCTTTTCCAGCAACAACCTTTTCCCACTTGGCTTTGGAAGGAATAATTTCCGAAATGTCATGCCGCTCCCCTTTTGGCACAGGCGCTTTTTCATATGCAGATTTGGCTCCCACAAACGTCGCTGCTACCAGCAGAAAAACCATCAATAATGCGATTGCCAATCCTTTTTTCTTCATATCCAGATCCCCCTTTTTTTAATGAACAAATTTAATTCACACTTAAAATGGTCTTTTCAATAAAGCAATCATGTTTTATCAATCACATAAATCCAGCTGATGTCGCCGAGATATGAAACTGCTCATACAGAATATACAGGGGTGCTTCACCTTAAACAACCAGAATAATTGCTAGAGAACAATAAATACTCAGTAACTATTTATCTGTTTTATCAAGTTTTTATTTGCTAAACTAAAGGATTGTGTGGCATTTGAGGAAAACAGCCTCAACGTGTATCATCTAAAAAATAGAGGATAGACAATCTTGTAAAAGGAGTGTTTTAAGTGGTGTCACCAAATGAGAAAGACAGCGAATTTATACAGATTACAGACTTCGAGGAATTTGAGGAGACCCATCAGATAGATAAAGTTATCAAAACCAGTTCCTTATATACAATAAAACTGATCTCCGGAAAAAACACTCCAGACTTTTGTCGTGAAGTTTTACTTCTTGAACATTTGCCTGCCAAAAAATCTGAGGCTTATCTTTGGGTCCATAAGGTAAATTCCGACGCTACTCAGATTGAAGTGATGAGAAAAATCAATACAGCTTTAGAAAGTTTTTTTGAAAATGGCAGCAAGTAGCTACTGAAAAACACATAAAAAAGGAGATGGAAGGCAGGATTTTCTGCCATTCCATCTCCTTTTCTTTGCCATTACCGTTTACTTTTTAGTGGAATCCATATTTCGGATACGTACTCTTCCTGGTAAGGATCACCTTCCGGATAAACCTCCAGTTCAGCGGTTCCGGCATTCTCATACTGATTGGATGGAAACCATTCCGAAAAAATCTGCTTCCACACTTTTGGCATGGCATCCGGCATAGCACCGTGCACTTCAAAGATCCCCCATGTTGATGCCGGTACTTCCAAATGAGAAAGGCCTTCAGGTACGCTTTGTTTACTTTCAGCAGCAATCCAATAATCCATGGTCTGGCCGTCCTGGTAGTCGGCGCAAATGCCCAATAATCCCTTGATTTCCCCATCATTCAAACTGGCAATTAGGCCGCTCGTGCCATTGTGATTCAGTTCCTCCCACATTTTCGGAATCCCTGCCATGTTCTCTCCACCTGTCAAAGAGAACTGGCGTTTTAGCCCGATTGCTTGAAAACTTTGCTTCTCTACAATGCGATACTTCATTGGATCTGCCCCTTTCAAATTTACTTGGATCACCAGTCGGTTAAAAGCTCGCAGTTCCCCTAAGTTTTTTCTGGCTTCACTTGGTGTGACGCCATGCTGCCGACGAAACGCTTTTGAAAAAGCTTCGGGCGTGTCATAGCCATATTTGTAGGCGATATCGATGATTTTCCGGTTCGTTGCCGAGAGCTCCTGCGCCGCTAAGGTCAGTCTCCTTCTACGTAAATATTCAGCAACTGAACAATCTGTCAATATTGCAAAGGTCCGTTGAAAATGAAAAACAGAAGCGTTTGCCTGTTCGGCAATTTGATCAATCGTCAGCGCCTCTTCCATATGCTCTTCCATGTAATCAATGGCACGTTGCAGCGATTCCACCCATCCCATAGCCCTCACTCCTTTAGCTGATTTTACCAAGCAAAGCGCTGTTCGTCCTGTCTTTTTGTGCTGACTGCAGACAGTAAAAAACGTTTGTAAGTGCATTGAAGCACTTTACAAACGTTCACAATTCATCGATGAATTGACTTTTGTTGAATTAAAGGCAAGCATCTTAGAATCCGCACTGCAGCTTATTCAAAAGAAACCCGCATGCTTTCAAAAAGGCGTTTGTATTCCGGATACCAATGTTCCCATTCCAATGTCCGCTCAATTCCTTTTTTGTCAAGAAGTGCTTGAAGGACATCCAGGCAGACATGCCAACCCGCGACATCTTTCGGCGTATGGTCGGTGAGTGCCTGGATCGTTTCCACCAGCTTGAGCCGGGTTCCGCCTTCTTCCGGTGTAAGTTTGAACAGGACATGATCTTCGCCCCACTCAAACCCCAAACGTTCTCTTTCCTCATAATCCGTGATCGCCATTTTCTCGAAATTGCCATGCCCCATATCAAATGTCAGGTAGCCATCTTTGCCAGATTGCTCTATCTGCAATCCCGCAAACCATCGATGAATCTTCTGATTGTCCGTCAGCATCTGCCAAACATGTTCCGGTTCATGAGCCAGTTTCCGATCAAATACCGCTTTATATCCTTGTTGAGTTCGGGTGACCTCTGCAATCATTGGAATTCCTCCTTATTGGATTGTTACTATACTTATACCCCCACAGGAGGAATGCAATCCGTTCGAGATGGGTATAATAAGAGCGAGGAGTTGAAGCAACATGAGATTAGGTTATGCCTGCATGAACACTGAATTGAAAACGATCTTCAGAACCTTGCGTGTAGCGACTGCAGAAACGGAAGGAACTGGAAAGATAAAGGAATTGACGATGAAGAATTTTGAGACCACACTCGAAATCCTCCGTTGGAACCTGAAAAATGATATTTATTTCTACCGTGCATCCAGCTCGATCGTCCCATTATCCACCCATCCGATAAATGACTGGATCTGGTGGGAAGATCCAGAAGTACTGGCTATCACAGACGAAATCCGCTCGATGGTCGAAACACATGAGATGAGGGTATCTGTACATCCTGGCCAATACACTGTCCTTAATTCACCGAAACCGGAAGTGGTGCGAAAATCGATTGAAGACCTTGAATATCACGACAAACTGATTCAGCTGCTTGGCGGCTCGGATATCATCCTCCATACCGGTGGCGCATATGGTGATAAAGAAGCAGCCAAACAGCGTTTTGCGGAAGCTTACCTTGCATTGTCCCCAAGCATACGCCAGCGGCTTCGATTGGAAAATGATGATAAGACCTTTACTGTCAGAGATGTTCTGGACGTCCACGCTGTATGCGGAGTGCCTGTCTGCTTTGACATCCATCATCACAACTGCAATAACGACGGCACACCAGTCGATTATGCAGAAATCCTGAAAACCTGGGAAGGCTACGGCACACCCAAAATCCATATCAGTACAGGCAAGGAAGGTTTTACAGATCTTCGCCATCATGACCTTGTTTCTGAAACGGACTTCAATGAATTATTGCTCTTACTCGGCGACACGGATGCGGACATCATGTTCGAAGCCAAACTGAAGGAGCAGTCTGTGCTTCCTTTTGTACGTCAATTATTGCGTAAATGAATAAAACAGCAGTCTCCGCGGAGACTGCTGTTTTATTCATTTTCTGAGTTCGCAAAATTCGGGAATTCCAAGGTGAATTCCGTACCTTTTCCTTTTTCCGAGTCAACCAGGACTTGGCCATTCATTTGGCTGACGATGCTGTAAGTGACCATCAATCCAAGTCCGGTGCCTTTGATTTTATTTGAAAAATAAGGTTCTCCTAAGCGCTGCACTTCTTCTTTCGTCATACCGACACCTTTATCCGTCACTTCCACCCAAACTTTGGCAGGAGATGACTTCACTGAAATTGAAAGTGTCCCTCCATCCGGCATCGCTTCTATGCCATTCCGGATGATGTTGACCAGGGCCTGCTGAAACTTATGGCGATCGACCAGGATTTCAACAGTCTCATCCATTTCAGCAAAATGCACTTCCACATCTTTTCCCGTAGCATATGGTGCCATGATTTTGAGGACATGACGAACCTCAGAAGCAGCAGCAGTTGGCTCAAGCTGCCCATAAGTCGGCTTGGCATAGACAAGATAATCATCGATCAAATCTTCTGCAGCATTGATTTCCCTTAAAATCAGGTCATGAAACTCCACTTGTTTTTCACGGCTGTATTCGTATTCTTTCATCAGCTGAATAAAACCTTTGATGCTCTGCAGGGGATTTCGCAGTTCATGCGATACCGCTGCTGCAAAATGGCTGACTGTCTCCATTTTTTCATGCTTCAGCAGGGAGTTGTACATGTACTCCTGTCTTTGCATATGTTCGATCAGCAAAGCCGTCAAAACGATGATCGTCCCCTGGTTGATCATCAGCATCACCCAAATTCCGATGATGTCGTCGAGCGGATCCCCAAAGAAGAAGGCACCTGCAAACATATTGAACAACAGCGAGGCAATCGAAATGCAAAATACCAGCGCGATTTTTCTAAGCCGGTTGATGCGCATATACAAAGGCCGCAGAAACGGCACGCCGGCAGCGATGACAAATTGATTGAGGATCGCGATGTACATCCCGTCCCCGCCGATAAAAATCCGGCCAATAGAGGATACAAGAAAAAGCATGGCCGAAACAATCGGACCGCCGTAGAGAGCTCCTACGATCATTGGTACTTGACGCAGGTCGAAAATATATTGGTCTGTCAAAAATTGATAGGGAAACAGCATACACAAAATAATTGAAATCGAAAAAAGTACGGTCATTGTAACGCGATGGCTGACGAAAAAATTTCGTTGGCCCGCTGTCGCCAGCATCTGATAGACGATGATTGGAAATATGATGAAAAAGATATTATTGATCATGCCTGTCATCATTGCTTCCATAGATGTCACCCTCATTTCTTTCCACTGCGTCATTCATTATACAATCCGAATTTATTCACTACCACCTTTTTCTGTATTCTCTTCCGTGCAATTGGTTTGACTTTTATTCCCTATAAGGATGAGCAGTCGTATCTTTCAGCTTCTTCAGCAGACGCTCACGCCTTTTCTTCATGCCCGCAAGTGAAATATTTTCCGCAATGGACAGTTCCGGAAGGCTGCATCCCTTTACATACAGTGCTTCCAACAGCCGCTTTTCCTGTCCATTCAATTTACCCACATCCAGCCAGTCAGGCAGACCATCCACCATTTCTTCCCTGTCTTCTTCCTGGGCTCCGGCGCCTTTAGGGGGGAGCTGGTCATTCCTTTTGGTTTCGCGCTTCAACTCATCAAGCATCGCTCCTTTGATACTACGGTACGCAAAAGGGGTGAAATTTCCTTTTTCATCTTCAAAACGCTCCCACGCCTGCCATAGCGCGATAGTGCCGATTTGACGGAAGGTCTCGTAATCACGGTAAATATGAAGTTTGCGGATAACCGCAGAAATCATCGGTGCATATTTTACTGCCACTTCTTCAAAGTCTTTCATGATCGTATCCTTCTGAACGTTCATTTATTCCCGGGTACGTTTTAGATTAAGATAAGAAGAGACTTGTATCCACTTGCTCAATAGGTCATTTGTCGTTATAAAAACTGAATTCATAGCTGGCGTACAGTTTGTATGACCTACATAATTGTCAAAACAGTATCTATTTTCAGAAATATAGATTGCTTCACTAACTTGCGAATGGTAGAATTTTCATGTGTTGAGAAAGGGGAGCTTGTGACAGTGAAGAAGTATCATGAAAATTTAATTGATCGTTCGGTGTTGTTTGTTGAAAATTATTTTGAAATGGAGCGAAAGTCCAAAATTGTAACAAAGGACGGCGTTTTTTATTCCCAAGACTCGGTTCTGACTTTAATCGATAAGGCTTGTATGATGTTTGCATCGACATATGAAGGCCGAGTGAAAGCCACGCGGCATAATCTCAAGCAGCATCAAAAAACAACACTTCTCATCTCGGAAGATGGATTGGCCGCCTATCCCACCAAGTCTCCTGATAAACCTGACTGCGTTTGGATCTTCAATCATCATTACCGGCTGGAAGCGATAGCCCCAAACAGGACGCGTATCCTGTTTGACGAATTCAATGTTTCGACAGAGGTCAATGTCTCTATCGGCATCCTGCAAAAACAGCGAAGCCGAATGTATGAAATGATGTATTATTACTCAGACGTCCGTGAAAGAAACAGGTACTGACGCCACAAGTTAAGACACCTCTCTCTGCACTGGCTTGAAGGCCAATGCAGAGAAAGGTGTCTTTTTTTAGGTGTTTTGACTATGCAGGTTTGTTAGTTGCGGCTACATGGCCGCCTTCGCTTTTCTTATTGTCCAGCTCCAGCGGCCAACTCCTCGGGTCATAAGCCACTCTGGTGTCTAGTTCAGCGCCTAGCTCTTCGGGTCATAAGTCAACCCAGCTGTGTGGTAAAAAACGCCACTTCGCCGGGCTGCCTTATGCCTGTCAGAGCTAAACAGGCACTTCTACTTTTCGTGCTGTGCGGCTGAAAACACGCCGCTTCGCCAGAGCGTCTTATGCCTTTCGGAGCTGAACGGCCGCCTTCGCTTTTCTTATTGTCCAGCTCCAGCGGCCAGATTCTAGGGTCATAAGCCAACCCAGCTGCGTGGCAAAGAGCGCCACTCTGCTGGTCTGTCTTATGCCCGTCGAATCTACACGGGCGCTTGCGCTTTTCTTTTAAGCAGCATCATCCCTCATCAACAAAAAAGCGATTTCGATGGCCCAGTTGTCTAAATCAACTTCTATTTCCGGCTCGGATACATAAAATTCAAAACGGCCGTTCCAGATTTCATCTTCCCCTTCCCACCGTTTATCGATGTCCAAGCCTTCCTGTACCGCCCATTGCTCCAGTGCATCAAGGGATTTATCCAGGTTGTCGGGGTGCCCTTTGTGCAAAGCGGATAAATAGGAACCGCCGGGTATATAGCTTGCCATCACACGTTGATCCCCTGTCACCATCCGTTTTACGGGTACCCCGACTTCCATCTTGTACTTTCCTTCTGAATCGCCCATGCACCAATAACGGAAAAATGGAGCTCCTGCAGGTTTAATCCCTTTCACTTTCAGCCAGTCAAACAACTCTCCCACGAGCCCGTTGACTTCTTCCCAGTCCGACAGCCCCGCCAAAATCGGAATGCCGACGTAGGGTTGTTCTGTCCGTTCCTCAACAAATGGTTCACTGATATATTTCTGCACCATCCATTCCACTCCTCTATTTCCGAATCAAGCTAATACTAACTAGTATTCTATACCCGCCGAGACATTCCTTTAAATCGTCTCTGGAAATTTCGGGATGCCCCAATCCTTAAAGGCTTCTTCTCTTATCAGCTGTACCGTTCGATGGAAGTGAAAGCCAGCCATGAAATTGACACAAAATCTGAAGCTCTTCAAATTGACTTTGCTTAAGCTAAACTATAATCTGTAACAAGTGACTGACTGGTCACTATACGTGACCAATTGGTTCAGGAGGGCTCTAATGGACAAAAGAACTGAAATAATGAAGCAGGCTGTGCACTTGTTTTCTTCGAAAGGCTTCCATCAAACATCTGTTCAGGAAGTGGCACAAGCCGTCGGCATTTCCAAAGGTGCTTTCTATAAGCATTTCGATTCGAAGGAAAATATGTTTGTCGAAATTTTAAAGCAGTATCACGATGAAATCTCGACGGAAATCGCCAATTTCCAACAGGCCCCCGGTTCCGACTCCAAGGATGTCTTTAAAAAGAAACTTGAGATTGAGATTGAACGGACCCTCTCCAATCAGGAGTTTTTCATGATGGTATTCAAGGATTTACCGCTCAGCGACAGCGAAAAGTTGAGTTCTTTGTTCGGAGAACTGCGGCAGTCGACCATCACCCTGCACAAAACCATCTTGTTGGATACTTATGGAACGGATATCGAACCGTTTCTGCCCGATTTGGTGACGGTACTTGAAGGCTTGATGCAACAGTACATCATTACGCTGGTGATTGAGAAAAAACATGTACAGATTTCAAAACTCGTCAATTTCATCACAGCTACCATTGATGCAGTAGTCGACAAATTAGAAACGATGGAACCTGTATTGACCGAGGCGCGTTCTCCGGCCGCGACGATGGAGGAAAGCTTTCAGCAAGTTGCTGAAAAAATAAAAGCCTCTGAAACAGATCCGGAAAAGTTGCTGGCTTCATTAGCTTTGCTGAAAGAGCAAGTCGGCAAAGAAGAGCCGCAGGATTTTCTGATTGAAGCTTTGCTGGTCTATCTGAAACAACATCCTACCATTAAGAATGAAGTCATTTACCTGGAGAATTTTATTTAACTTAAAGGAGCCAAGAACTTGAAGAAAATCATTGATTTTTCCCTTAACAATAAATTTGCGATATGGATTTTGACCATTATGATTGTTGTTGCCGGCCTATATGCAGGATTGACGATGAAACAGGAATCCATTCCAAGCATCACTTTGCCTGCTGTAACTGTCGTCACTACATACCCGGGTGCTGCACCTGACGAAATCATGGAAGAAGTCACCATTCCGATGGAACAGCGCATTCAAAACATGAATGGCGTCGAGCTGATGACATCCACATCGATGGCAAACGCCTCCACCATTCAAGTCCAATACGATTTTGATGTCGATATGGACGAAGCGGCCCGCGAATTGGAAGATGCTTTATCCCAGATTTCGATTCCCGAAGCAGCCAATGAGCCACAGGTTTCCCGCCTCAGTTTGGATGCCTTTCCTATCCTGACATTGAGCATCAGCAATTCGGGCAGTTCACTTGAAGAGTTGACAGCCACTGTTGAAGACAATGTGCTGCCCGCCCTTGAAGGTGTATCCGGTTTGTCCGACGCACAGGTTTCCGGCCAGCGCGTGCAGAAAGTCACCATGGCCTTTGATCAGGAAGCTCTTGCACAATATGGCTTGACTGAAGAAACGATCCAACAATTGATCCAAGGTTCGAAGCTGACCTTCCCACTGGGATTGACGGAATTCGATGGAGAACTTAAAAACCTGGTCATCGATGGCGATATCACATCTGTCGATGATTTGAAGAACCTGCAGATTCCAGCGATCCCTCAAGCAGCAGCTGCTGCTCCAGGCGAAGTACCTCCTGCTGCTGCGGGTGCCGAGGGTCCTGCCGCTCAAGCTCCGGCTGCACCTGATGTCGCTGCGGGCGCACAGCCCCCATCTGCTCAGGCACCTGCTGCTGTTCCTACTACCATTCCTACCGTCGCATTAAGCGAATTGGCGGAGATTGAAGTAGTCAGCGAAGCGGAATCGATTTCACGTACAAACGGTGAAGAATCAATCGGAATCTCGATTGTCAAATCGCCTGATGCCAATACCGTTGAAGTGGTTAATGAGGTCAAAGACATCGTCGCAGATGTCGAGGAAGAGTACGGTTTGACCGTTTCCTCCACTTTTGACCAGGGTGAACCCATTGAGAAATCGGTGGAAACGATGCTCAGCAAAGCGCTCTTCGGTATTTTATTCGCTGTCGTCATCATTTTGATGTTCCTGCGCAGCTTTAAAACGACATTGATTTCGATCATTTCCATCCCCTTGTCGTTATTGATGGCGATTTTCCTATTGAACCAGATGGACATCACGTTGAATATCATGACACTTGGTGCATTGACGGTCGCAATCGGACGCGTAATCGATGATTCGATCGTCGTTATTGAGAACATCTACCGCCGTATGGCCTTGCCGGGTGAGAAACTGCGCGGCAAAGAATTGATCCGCGAAGCAACGCGTGAAATGTTCCTGCCGATTTTTTCATCCACCATTGTCACAATCGCAGTATTCCTGCCGCTTGCACTGGTCAGCGGACAAATCGGCGAATTATTCCTGCCGTTCGCATTAGCAGTCGTCTTTGCATTATCAGCTTCGTTATTGGTCGCTGTAACCATCGTTCCGATGATGGCGCATTTGATGTACCGCAAGCAATTGCAGAATCTGGGTACTCCTAAATCTGCACAAAAAGAACATAAGCCAGGCAAAATGGCAGCCGGCTATAAACGCATTTTGGAATGGTCATTGAATCATAAAATCATTACGTTCGGTGGAGCTTCCGTAGTCCTTGCGGCAAGTTTGTTCCTGATCCCGGTTATCGGTGTCAGCTTCCTGCCTGAAGAAGAACAGAAAATGGTCATGGCTACTTACAGCCCGGAACCTGGCCAGACGCGCGAAGATGTAGAAGCCATTGCACTTGAGGCAGAAGCTTCCATTGACGGACGCGAAGGCGTTACCTCATACCAATATTCGCTTGGCGGAGGAAATCCGTTGGCTGCAATGGGCGGAGGCGGAGATAATTCCGCGTTGTTCTATATTGAGTATGATGACGAATTTGAAGAATTCAGTGATGAAAGCAAAAAACTGATTGAAGAATTGAACGGATCCACTGAATCCGGGGAATGGGCAAGCCTGGACTTTGCTGCTATGGGAGCAAGTGGCCTGGAAATGTTCGTCTACGGAGACAACGTGGAAGATATTCAAACCGCAATCGATGAAATCCAGCCATTCATGGAAGATAACGATGGCCTGGAAAATACAGAATCCAGTTTGACTGAAGCTTATGACCAGTTCACATTAGTGGCCAGTCAGGAAAGCTTGAGCGAAAACGGCTTGACCGCAGCTCAAATCGGCATGGCGTTAAGTGGAGTCGGTGAAGCACCGGTTTTAACCACTGTCACGAATGAAGGCGAAGAGCTTAATGTCTATATCGAAACAGAAGAAACTGAGTATGCCGGGATTGATGATGTAACGGATGTAGAAATCCCGACAGCACTTGGGACGACGGTTACCGTTGGCGACGTCATGGAAGTGGAAGAAGGCAAATCGCCGGATACCATCAACCGCAGAGATGGGCAAATGTACGCTTCCCTGACTTCAGACGTCCTCGGCAACAATGCTGCTGAAATCACGGCTGATATCGATGAGCAGGTTGCAGAGCTTGACTTGCCGGCTGGTGTAACGACTGACCACGGCGGCGTGACTGAACAGATCAATGAATCATTTACGCAGCTTGGCCTGGCCATGCTTGCAGCCATTGCGATCGTTTATTTTGTACTGGTTGTAACTTTCGGCGGCGCACTCGCTCCGTTCTCCATCCTGTTCTCGTTGCCTTTCACTGTAATCGGTGTTCTGGTAGCCTTATGGATTACCGGAGAAGCCTTGAGTGTCAACGCATTGATCGGCGTCTTGATGCTGATCGGAATCGTTGTCACCAATGCAATCGTCCTGATTGACCGGGTCATCCACATGGAGAAAGCCGGATTGACGACGCGCGAAGCCCTTCTTGAAGGCGGCGTGACACGTCTGCGCCCGATCCTGATGACTGCTTTGGCTACAATCGGCGCGTTGATCCCGCTTGCGATTGGTGTTGAAGGCGGAGGCGGCGGATTGATTTCCCAAGGCCTCGGCATCACGGTTATCGGTGGATTGATCAGCTCTACTTTATTGACATTGGTCATCGTGCCGATCGTTTATGAAGTCGTATCGAAATTCCGCAAGAAACAAGTAAACTAAATTTGTTGTGAAGGAAATTCAGGCAGCCCATTCGTGGGCTGTCTGTTTTTTTATGTTTTTGGGGAGTAACCGCACCTCATTCGTCCGTAACCGCACCTCAAATGGCAAACTCCGCACCTCGCCGACCCGTAACCGCACCCCAAATGGTAAACTCCGCACCTCGCCGGCCCATAACCGCACCTCGCATAAAAAAAAGGCCGGTTCAATTGAACCGGCCTTCGCCATTATTGCTTTTTCAAATAATTAAGCACCGTTTCATCAATAAGTGCGTCTTCCGACCAATGATCATCGAAGTTCTCGCGCAGCACAAAAGTTTTCAGCGCTTCCTTCACTTTCACGTCATAGCTGCTGTGATCAGCCGAAGCCAATAAACCGATCTCCACCAATTTCTCCACGACTGTTTCCAGCACATCACCTTCGATGGCCAACTTTTCTTCTGATGGTGCGGCATACATTTTATGCAGCTCGTACAGCCGCTGCAATTCTTCGATCGGCTCCGGATGGTCATCGACGCGCAAATCGACTTTGACATCGTTATAACCGCCATACCCTGCGCCTTTTTGCAGCACATAAACAGCAGCCGACTGCTTGCCACGGCTATCCCCTCCCGCCTGTTGAGCTGCGGATATAGCCGTCAGCATGCGTTCGGCAAGCGGACCATCCGATTCTTCGAAAGCTCTGCTCATTTCGCTGACAGTTTTTTCACTGATCAGGATATTCCCTTGGCAGGAGTGGTGCTTCCCTACTTTATGTCCTGCCCAATCGTAGCATTCATGGCCTGTAAAAGCGCTCGCTTCACCATCCGAGTTGATGATGGCAACCTGGCGCAAACTTCTGCCGGGATCGGCGGCGACGAGTTTGTCGATCACTTCCTCAGGCGTCAAGCCTTTCTCCAACAGTTTCAATCCTTCCGGCCCAAAAGCCGTATTCGCCCAGGATTGCGTGGCAACCGCCCCTACATCCGCTTTCGCCCATGGCACGACTGATCCGACTGCCAAAAACTTCGATTGGACCGCCACTCCAACTTCCCCTGTTTCCGGATCGGCGGCGACAATTGAAAATGTCGCGACTAACTTCTCTTCATGTATGCTGTTCTTCATTTAACATCCCCCTTTTCTCCAGTTTAATCAAAACGTACAGAAAGTTAAATCATTGAACTTTTTTATTGAACGAAATTTATTATATAATGAAACTCCATAGTTACAGAAATCAAATAAATTATTTTTCCAGATTTAAATGATACTTATTACACACACTCATGGTATAATAGGATTATAAAATTCGTGTAAAACCCCATTTTCCTCCCCTTAGTTTAATTTCCAGTCGAGTCCCTCATACATACGCTGGAACATATTCCAGCGCACTAAATGAAGGGGTGAAAAAGATGCTCTCTAAATGGAGTAAAGTCGCAGCAGCCGTATTACTGATCCTATTTACCGTATTGTCTTTCTCCAGTCAGTCACAAGCAGCAAGCTCCACCTATGTCACCAAAGGCAGTACGGCCAGCAAAGTGGTCGCCCTCACTTTTGATGATGGTTCAGACGGCACGAACATCAACAAAATATTGGATGTCCTGTCTGCCAATAATGTTAAAGCGACGTTCTTTCTAACAGGTTCCGGTGCCAAAAATCACCCTTCCTGGATCAAGAACATTTCAGCCAAAGGCCACCAGCTCGGAAACCACTCCTATTCGCATCCTGATTTTACGAAACTCTCCGCTGCCAAGATAAAAAGTGAACTTGCTAGTACGGAAACGACCATTAAAGGAATAACCGGAAAAACGACCAAGCCAATTTTCAGAGCTCCGTTCGGCGCATCCAACGCCTCTGTTCTTAAGGCAGTGGGCGATGCCGGGTACACCCATACCATTCAATGGAATATCGACACCGTTGACTGGAAAGGCGTTTCATCCACCCAAATCACCAATAAGGTCATGAACAATATCGTGCCGGGATCCATCGTGTTAATGCACACTGGAGCCGGAGCATCCGGAACCCCTGGTGCATTGCCGGGCATGATCAGCAAATTGAAAGCCCAAGGGTATAAATTCGTCACCGTTTCCGAACTATTGAACCTGTCTTCTGCTCCAGTGAGCGGCACCAAGTATACAGTAAAAGCTGGAGACACGCTCTACAGCATTGCCAAAAAATACAATGTCACTGTAGCGACATTGGCTAAAGCCAACAATATCACCAATTACAATCTGATTCGTGTCGGACAGGTGTTGACCATTCCAGGTAAAACCACTACGCCTCCTGCCACGTCTGTAAAATACACGGTCAAAGCTGGAGACACACTCTACAGCATCGCCAAAAAATACAATGTGACCGTAGCGGCTTTGGCTAAAGCCAACAATATCACCAACTACAATTTGATCCGTGTCGGACAGGTATTGACGATTCCAGGCAAAACCACTGCACCTCCTGCCACGACCGTAAAACACACGGTTAAAGCTGGAGACACACTTTACAGCATTGCGCGCACCTACAATACCACCGTCTCGAAAATTGCGGCGGCCAATAAAATCACCAATGTCAATTCAATTCGTGTTGGGCAGGTGCTGGTGATTCCGAGATAACTGCAGGCTGAAAAAACAGCTTCACCTTAACCGATAGCAAAAAGGAGCCGGAAGAAAGTTTCCGGCTCCTTTTTATATAGCTTTCGGCTTGTAGAGAAATCTGCGATATAACTTATAGATCATAAATACCATTGCCAGCAGGAAGACAATCGCCAGGATCGGTGCGATGAATATCAGGATGGGGACAAACGTTGCCGTCGCATCTTCTGCTGCAGAGACAGCAGGACTCATCATCGCTGTTTCGCTGACGCCTTTGACCGCTGTAATCGTTGCATGGGAAGCAGTGGCCACCCCTCCACCCCCGATGATGGCGATGCTCCATTCTAAAAACGGGCTCATGTCCCCGATAAAAGAAGCAGTCAGCAGGATTCCAGCCAAAGCGGCAATCGGAGTCGCTATCATCTTCATAAAAGAACCTACAGCCGGAATATAATTGACCGCGACTTCAAAAAGGGTGGCGACAGCAAATGCAATGATCGCCGGCGTACTGCCGATCCAACTGAAACCTTCTGAAAGCGTCAGCCAGTCCACATGGACAAATATCCCCGTTATCAACAAAGGTGTAAAAATCCTAAAACCCACGGTTGCGCTTAATGCCAAACCGATGGCTATCGCAAGAATGGTTTCCATTACATCAACCTCCGTCATCCTTGTTTTCTTCTAGTATACACGACCAGGGGTTCTGCCGGCATGCTCATCGTTTAGTGAATCACGATCTTAAAGATGGAGAGATCTCTTTTCGAAATCTTCTTTATATAGGTTTTTATACCCATTCTTTTTCCTATTATCTAAGACTATAATATTCTAGATATTCCATTTATTACGCGTAGGAGGAAGAAAATGAAGCGTTTAGCCATATTTTTATTAATTATAGCCGTTGCGGTTAGTACGATGCCGCTATCAGCGTTTGCCATCAAAGCTGACGATGCGCAATTTGACCGCCATTTGACTGAAATCGATTGGAAAAAGCAGGACTATCTCGACTATTTAACCGGCAAAGACTGGTCTTTAGAAGAATTTGACTCTGCAGATGAATTGGGAACTCCTTTAACGGAAGCAGGCATTCAAGCCCTGCTCGGGGAATTGGAGATGACCCGCACGGAATTGAACGAGCTGCTTTATGAATATGGAGATCTGGAATACGGACAAGACGTTTTAGAGGGGACTTATTTGATTTTCATAGAGGATGTAAAATTCTCTGTTGAATTTTATTTGGAAGAGTACACAGGAACTCCGATCAATGCGGTGAACCTTCAGGAGCTGATGGAGAGATACGGATTCACTTCGGAAACCGAGCTGGAAGAATATCTTCAGGGTTATTCTGATTCATTGTCAAATTATGAGTATATCGAAGACTTAGAGTCTTCGCTTCTCTACTATTCCGAAATGGGCGAGTACGGATTCGATACTGAAATTCTCTTCACTGAACTCGGCTTGACCGAAGAAGAAGTGGAAAAACTGATCGCACATCTGGAGACTCTGGATTATGAAGATCCAGACTTTGAAAGCAAATTGGAGCAATTGAGCGATCGTATGGTAGCGGTCGACAATTTTGAAAGTGCTGATGAACTGACGGCAGAACAACTGGCTGAAATTCTGGATATTTACAGCGACATGACGGATTTATTCGAAATAAGAACCGATCTGTATTTCAGTAAAGACGGCCAGAAAACACCGGTATCCTTAGCGACGCTGCTTACTCTGCAGTCAACTGAAGGCGCTGACCTCTTGATTGAAATCTTTAACCTGAAAGATGTATTCCTGGCTGATATTCTGCTGACTGCCGATATGTTCGGTTCTGAATTGATCAACGAAACAGGGAAAGATTTAATCACAGTGGAAAATGCCATTGCAACTCCACCCGCAGTCCAAAAACCGGTTGCACCTGCCACTCAAACTATAAAAGGCGGAAAACTTCCTGCAACAGCTTCAGATTTCGCTGTAAATTCACTTCTGGGACTGGCTTTGATTTTAGCCGGCATTGGTTTATTCCGTCGCTATAGAACCCAAGGAATTTAATGATGGCTGACAGATCACAAAAAAGAACAAGCAGAAAACCGTTACTTCTTTTTCTGCCCCTTGTCCTTATTGTATCCGGCTTATGGTTCAGCACCACCAACACTGCGACATTTGTAAAAGGCTATCTGCTTTATAAAACAGGGAATGCCGAAGCAACGGTGGTCAGCAGCGAGACTGCATCACCACCGGCCATTGAAATTCCGGAAGAGCCTAAAGAGCAGGAAAGCAGCGGATCCGAACTCACTCCTGAATATCCGGAAACTCCGGAAATCGGAGAGCTGATGGGTGAACTGATCATTCCGAAACTGGATGCTGCGCTGCCGATCATCCATGGCACTGATGAAGATGAACTGGAAAAAGGCGTCGGCCATTTTGCTGACAGCGTATTGCCCGGAGAAAATGACAATTCCGTTTTGTCGGGACATCGGGATACGGTATTCCGTGAACTCGGTGAAGTCGGAAAAGGCGATCTCCTGATTGTAAAAACATATGCAGGGACCTTCACCTATAAAGTCCGGCAAGTACGGATTGTCGACGAAGATGACCGCACCGTAATTGTTCCAAAACCAAAAGCCATCTTAACCGTTTCCACCTGCTATCCATTCGATTACGTCGGATACGCTCCCGACCGGTATATACTGGTGGCTGATTTGATTTCGAGCAATTAAAAAAGGAATTCCCATTCAACGGGAATTCCTTTTTTTCTATTCATTCTGGCAGGCTATTCTTTATTGACGATATCCGAAACATAATAGAAGCCATATTCATCCATGACGATCGTATACATTTTGCTGCGTTCTTCCACAGACCAGATACCCGCTTCGTTCATCATGTCAAAAGCTTCTTCTGTATGGACTAGAGCGTAATCTTCGTAGATTTCGATATCCATGATATCCAGCTTCGTGAAATTGTACTCCATGTTTTTGCCTGAAATATCAGCAATATATTCAGCAATTCCATTGTAGATTTCGCTTTGGTAAACGAGCAGATTCTGTACATAGAAAAAATCTTCTTCTTCAAGAGATGTTTCATAATAATAACGGAAATCGCCGATAAACTCACTTAAGTTCGCTTCATCGAACTTCATTTCCAAGTCGATGTCGTACTCGTAGTCTTCATCTTCATAACCGCTGAAGTCGTCATAAACCTTGAACAAGGCTGCAACTTCTTCTGCTGACATCGGAGCAGCAACCCATTGGGACAATTGTTCATACATCGAGTACATCGGAATTGAAAAGCCGATTGAATCGCCTTCTTCGATCACCAGCGAGTTGATGCCGATGACTTTACCGGTTGCAGCATCGACCAATGGTCCACCACTGCTGCCCGGAGCAATTTTTGCATCGATCTGGTAAATATTTTCGTAGGTGAATTCCTGATAGAAATCACGGTCAATCCCTGTCAAATAGCCGATTGTTGCCGTATTCTCCATACCTGCCGGGCTGCCCAGCGCGATTACTTCAGTTCCCACATCCGTTGCTTCCATTTCAACTTCCAATGGCGTGATGCCTTCAAAAGCTTCCACATGGATCAATGCAATATCGGATTCATCGGAAATACCGACGACTGTACCCGGGTGATCCTGTCCGTTGATGTTGCGGACGACTACATCTGTAAAGCCGGCTACAGCATGAGCGTTGGTTACCACCATTCCCGTATCAGAGAACAGGAAGCCGGAGCCTTGTCCTCCTTCAGTCAATATGGTGTAAACTTTTTGCTGCGACTCCTTGATGATAGCTGTTTTTTCTTTTTTCTTAGGCTCTACTTTTTCCGGCTGCTCGGAAGGCGGCACGACGTTTTCCACTTTGGTTACAGTGCCTTCCACTGGTGCATCAGCAGGAACCGTTTCTTCAGGTTCTTCAACTTTTTCCACTTGGCCCTCTTGTGTTTCCGGTTCTTCTTTCACTTCAGGAGCTTCTGGCTCGGGCTCTTTTTCAGCTGTCTGTTCTTCTTTAGGCGGCTCTACAGGATCTGCTTCCTCTCCCATAAATTGAGCAGATCCGATTCCGACTCCCAGTAAAGTCAATACCAGCACGATGGCGTAGATGAAATTCCTTTTTTTCTTTTTCTTGCTTCTTGTTTGCATCAACGAATGCCCGCAATCCTTACAGAATTTTGCGCCTTCCTCATTTTCTTTTCCACATTTATTACACGTCATGGCTGTACCTCCTGATGGACTAGCATAAATCCCATTATATTTCTTCCATTATAAACCTTATAACGTCAAACAACTACTTAGGGTTGCAAGATGTAACGAAGTCTTCGCATTTGTAATAAATCTATCTATTCAGAAGGTAATTTTATCATAGATAGCAGATTTACAATCAATAAAACCCTCCAAATGTAAAATATTATTAATTAGGCAGTAAAATTTTTATTTTTTGTTCACTATAATTGACGCATTTAAATACTATATTTTGGAAATTAAAAACCCAAATCTCTTACCTTGCAAAAACGTACAGAAAAACAGGGCATGCCTATTCGGCATCCCCTGCTAATTTTGTATTCCGTTATGTTTTATTGCTGCTCCACATCAATTCCAACCATTTTCTCCTGAACCGCCAACAGATTCCTAAAGTGATCGGCAACGGCCGGCGACTCTGCTTCTATTTCCTGCGACACCGTGTTCAGTTCCTGAATCAGCCCATCCAATGTGGACTGATACTGCTGGTACTGCTCGAAGCTGATGGTTTCTTCACCATCCAATTCCTGAATCAGAACTTGAAGATCCTCTTCCAGCTCAGCTAATTGCTTCTCGTAGGGGCCTAACCTTTCCAAAACTCCCGATCCCGGTTGATAAGATGGCTTTTGTTCTTCAGGTGCCTGAGCTGTCAGTGCCATATAGGCTTGTGTATCCACTTGCGTCGTCAAAACAAATCCAAGGGTGAGAACAGGAACAGACATTTTCAAAAGTGAAGTCTTCAATTGATCTTCCTCCTTTAAAATGATTAGGCCTTGCATTCAGCTTATCCCATCTTCCGAACGCCGTAATCCCTTTTGCAGGAGTCTTTAGAATTTCTTAATCCTGGCTTTACAAAGCATGCACTATCCCCAATCGCCAAGTTCTTATATAATCAAAATATTATCATCCAGAGCCCTAGCCTGAATCGTGTATGCAACCGCTTATCCGAAGCGGATACCCAGCTTGAGACAAGACTTGCCAATCTAAAGTAATGTGGAGTTTACTGGGAAAGTTTGATAAAATAAGCAAGTAGCAGCGGCATAGAAAAAGGAGATTATTATTCATGGTAACGTTATTTAAGCGATCAACTAAAACGAATACAAGACAGTTGAAAAAGTACAATCGGATCGTAGCAGCCATCAATGCACTTGAAGCAAAGTACCAGGCCATGTCCGATGAGGAACTTCAGCAAATGACTGCCATTTTCAAAGACCAAATAAACAAAGGAATCAAAATAAACAAGATTATTCCGGATGCTTTTGCAGTTGTTCGCGAAGCATCTAAACGGGTGCTGAATATGCGCCATTTCGATGTTCAGCTGATCGGCGGACTTGTGTTAGCCGAAGGCAATATCGCCGAGATGCCAACAGGCGAAGGAAAGACGCTGGTATCTTCCCTTTCCGCTTATACAAGAGCATTGGAAGGAAAAGGCGTCCACATCATTACCGTCAACGAGTATTTGGCGAAGCGGGATTATGACCAAATCGGACAAATCCACCGTTTTCTGGGTTTGTCCGTCGGATTAAATCTTCCGGAGATGCTCAGCGACGAAAAGCAGGAAGCTTATCAAGCTGATATCACCTACGGTGTCGGTACAGAATTCGGCTTTGATTACTTGCGCGACAATATGGCGCCAACCTTACAGGACAAGGTACAGCGTCCTTATCATTACGCGATCATCGATGAAGTCGACAGTGTATTGATTGATGAAGCAAAAACACCGCTCATCGTCGCAGGCAAAATGAAAGCAAGTGCCGAACTTCATCATATCGCTTCGTTGCTTGCGCTTCGCTTTATCGAAGACGAGGATTTTGAATACGATGACGAAACAAAAGCAACTTCGTTAACCGATAAAGGCATCGAAAAAGTGGAAAAAGCTTTTGGTGTCGACAATCTGTATGAACTTGAACATCAGACGCTTTACCATTACGTCATTATGGCGCTTCGTGCCCGTGTCATGTTTATCCGGGATGTCGACTATATCGTAAAAGATAATAAGATCCTTTTGGTCGATATGTTCACGGGGCGTACGCTTGAAGGCAGAACCTTATCAGATGGATTGCATCAAGCCATCGAAGCGAAGGAAAAAGTGGAAATCACTGAAGAAAATAAGGCGCAGGCACAAATCACCATACAGAATTTTTTCCGCATGTATCCTCATCTCTCAGGGATGACCGGTACCGCAAAAACACAACAGAAGGAATTTCGTGAGGTCTATGGCATGGACGTAGTGGAAGTGCCGACCAATCACCCAAGAGCCCGCATCGATTTGCTCGACCGGGTATTCCAAACGATGGACCATAAATACAAAATAGTAGCGGAAGAAGCTGCTGAACGCCATCAAACCGGACAGCCCGTTCTTATTGGAACAACTTCCATCCTGCAATCCGAAGCTGTGGCTGCTTACTTGAAAGAGAAAAACCTGGATTTCCAACTGCTTAATGCGAAAAGCATGGAACAGGAAGTCTATCTGATTTCGCAGGCAGGACAGCTGAACCAGATTACAGTGGCCACCAATATGGCTGGCCGCGGAACAGACATTGTCCTTGGAGACGGAGTCGCAGAACTTGGCGGGCTGCATGTAATCGGTACCGAAAAACATGAAAACCGCAGAATCGACAATCAATTGCGCGGTCGTTCCGGCCGTCAAGGAGATCCAGGTTCGTCCCAATTCATCCTTTCTCTTGAAGATGATATGTTTAAACGCTTTGCAAAAGAAGATGTCGAGAAGTTCGAGAAAAAGATGAAAACCGATAAACTCGGAGAAATCACCAATAAAGAAATCCACGAACTGACGGATCGTACTC
Organism: uncultured Planococcus sp.; assembly: GCF_947501725.1. Classification (NCBI taxonomy): domain Bacteria; kingdom Bacillati; phylum Bacillota; class Bacilli; order Caryophanales; family Caryophanaceae; genus Planococcus; species uncultured Planococcus sp. The sequence continues at coordinate 339,242 of NZ_CANMXD010000003.1, forward strand.
AACGGATTGTGGAAGGCTCCCACTTCTCCATGCGGGAGTACAACCTCAAGCTGGATGATGTGATCAACGAACAGCGCAAAATCGTCTATGGACTGCGAAACCGTGTGTTGACGGGCCAAGAGAACTTGGAATTAGTGCAGGGCATGGTCCGCGATGCCGCAGATTATGTGATTTCTGAAACACTTCCGGAAGACGATGATATTCAACTGGTCCATCTGGTGTCCATAAAACAAGACTTACAGCATTTGCTGGGCGAGCCGATTTCTGTGCCGGAAAAGGCCAGTAAACGGAAAGAAATCGATGTTGCGGTCGAACCGTATCTTGAAAGCATTTCAGCATTGATCCTGGCTGGCCAGGACGATGAAAAAGTCCTCAGAACCATCCAGCTTGTCATGCAAACGCAAATTGATGCGATGTGGGTGAAGCACCTGGAATCGATGGCTCACCTCAAAGAAGGCATCGGACTGCGCTCTTACCAGCAGGAAGATCCGATGAGAATCTATCAAAAAGAAGGTCTTGAATTATTCGCTGCAAATTTCCAGAACCTGCGCTATTCAATCGCGTCGGAAATATTGGGATTTTTGCGTAACTTGAATCGTCGTGAAAAGGAGCAGAAAAATTGAGTATTTTTTCTTTTTTCAATAAAACCGATAAAACAGGAAAGGATTCAATCGTCTCCTCTACAGAATTGGGCGAGGTTTCTGACACGAATCCTTCAGAAACAGAAGATGTCACACTTGCTTTATCCATTTCCGAAAGTTGGGAAATCAGCAAGGAACAAGAATACGTATTGAAATTCCTGTCGAATGATTTGCCGCCTCTGCAGCCGAATCAATTATCTCTCGCAGGCATCGACATTGAAGCGGACCCGTACACGGATGATTGGAACGTCCAGGCATTTTTCCGTTCTTCCCTTGATCGTCCGATCACAATGGAAAAAGCGGAGTTGGTTTTACAGGATGCCGACAAAAAAACCATTGCTTCACAGGAATTCGATTTATCGGAATTAGGTTCCATTCCGCCGCTTTCAAACCGCCCTTGGATCTTTAAATTCAAGAAGGACGCCCTTCAAGTCTCCGAGATCCCTGCAGCTGGTTGGTCACTGGCGTTCAATGTCCAATCCCTTGTTCCCCATGCGGTGGATTTAGACGCATCTTGGGAAGAAGCATTGACAGACAAACAAAAATCAGGCTTAGCCGAACTTGTGAAAAAATTGCCTGAACTGAAGCCTCAAGAATTGAACATCACTGGCTTTCAGACGAGATTTTCAGAAGACGGCAATTTAGCGGTTTCTGTCTTTATCCGCAATGGCTATTCCAAACAGATTGAATTGGAAAAGTTGCCACTGGAGATTTTGGATGCAACCGGATCGTCGATTGTGAAAGGTTCTTTCAACTTGGATCCGCTTGTAGTGAAGGCCAATACCACAAAACCCTGGACATTTATTTTCCCGAAAGAAACATTGCAGGTAAGTGACCCTGATTTGTCACGATGGACTGCCCGAATACCGCAATAAGAGAGAGTTCTCATAATTTTTCTCTCCCCAAAAGAAAGTGGGTCCTGTTTATGCGACAGGGCCCACTTTCTTTTTTTGTTATCAAGTGCTGGTTTCTGCAGACTCATCAAAACGCTGCTTTCGCCATCGACGTTCCGATCACCTGCAAAAAAGCATCAATATGCTCTTTAGTAGTGTTTGCTGAAAATGAAATCCGGATGAATTTCCGCGCAGCATCCTGTTCGATTCCGATGGCGCCCATAGCGGACATCGCTTCCCCGGCACCGATTTTGCAGGCGGTTCCTGTCGAAATTGCAATTTGCTGGCGATTGCATTCGAGCATCATCCACTGTCCTTCAACATGCGGCAAGAGCAGTCCTTGGATAAAAGGCGATTTCTTCGCTGGATTACCGGTCAATAAAACCGATTCCTGAAGTCCGCCCATTAAGTGACGCTGCAGCTCTTCAGCATGCAACGCCGCTTCCCATTGTTCCGCTACCGCTTCCTTCCCCGCAATCGTCGCAGATGTGATTCCCGGGACATCCACAGTTCCTGCGCGGAATCCCTCTTGATGCACCGTTCCTTCATAAACCGATTCCCAGTGGACGCCGGGATCCACCCAAACGATTCCCACTCCTTTCGGTCCGCCGATTTTATGGCCCGAACAAACAGCGGAAGTGACACCCAGCTGCTCCAGATCCACCGGAATTTTCCCTATGGCCTGGACAATATCACAATGCAGCGGCACCCCTTTTTCTTTTGCATAGGCAGCGCATTCCGCTACCGGCTGGATGGCCCCCATTTCCGAATTGACCAATTGGATTACGATCAACGCCGTTTGGCTGGTGACCAGTTTCTGGTACTGTTCAAAATCAAGGACGCCGTCCGCATCAACCGGTACATAATGGATCCGGTAGCCGTCCTTCTCCAATTCATGCAAAGCTGTCAGAACAGAAGCGTGCTCGAGTGCTGTTGTAACGATTTCCCGTTTGCCATCGCCCCTTCCCCGCAGCAGCGAACGGATGGCCAATTGATTGCCTTCGGAGGCATTGCCAGTAAAATACATGCCCTCGCTCCGGACATTCAGTAAGCCTCCCCACATTTTGCGGCATGCCTCCAGCAGATTGTCGGCAGCAGAGCCTGCATCATGCAAACTTTGGGTATTCCCAAAAACTTGTTCGGCAGTCTCTGCATAAGCATCGATTGCCGCTTGGCGCATCGGAGCAGTTGCGGCATAGTCCAAATAAATCATCATTTATCATCAATTCCTTCATAAAGAAGATTTTAATCTTGTAATTACTTTATCTTTATGTCATTAATAGTGTCAAGACACTTGTAAAGGTAGTGTAAACTTATGGTTGATGTTTGTATCATCGGCGGAGGCGCTGCTGGCCTGATGCTTGCACATTCGCTTCCACCTTCCCTTTCCGTCACTGTCCTCACGAAAGAAAATCCATTTTCAAGCAATACAGCCCTTGCCCAAGGCGGCATTGCCGCGAGCATCGGTCTCAGTGATTATTCGGCGTCCCACGCAGCTGATACGCTTTCCGCTTCAGCGAACCATGCGGATGCAGAAAGAGTCGAAATCATGGTCCAGCAAGGCCAGTGCCTGATCGAAAAACTGATGTCCCAAGGCTTGCCTTTCGACGCCGATACCGATGGCCTTCCCTTGCTCGGGCAGGAAGCCGCCCATTCCACCAGAAGAATTCTTCATGCAGGCGGCGACCAGACCGGCAAAATGCTGCTGCAGCATTTACTGGTTCAGACTGAAAACCAAGTCGAGCGTGTTCCATACAGCTCAGTGCTTGAACTGTTGATGAGCAATGGTGAATGTACAGGTGTCTGCATAGAAGATGCTTTCGGAAAACGCTCGGTCATCCAGGCACAGCATACCGTATTGGCGACTGGCGGCATCGGCCAGCTTTACAGCCAGACATCCAACTCCACTGTCGCCACAGGTGATGGTCTATCTCTTGCTTATCACGCAGGTGCCGTGCTGGAAGATTTGGAATTCGTTCAATTCCATCCCACCGTTTTCACGCTCAATGGCCAATCATGCGGGTTGATTTCCGAGGCCGTTCGCGGGGAAGGCGCCTGGCTCGTCGATTTGGCCGGACAGCGCATCATGGAAGGTCTCCATCCACTTATGGAATTGGCGCCGCGGGATATTGTCGCCCGTGCCACCGAGCGCCATTGGCAGCAGAGTGGCCCGGTATTTCTTGATGCCTGCCACATTCAGCAATTTAAAGTGAAATTCCCTTCTATCTACAGGAATTGCATGAACCACCAGATAAATCCTGAGATCCACCCCATACCCGTTCGTCCGGGCGCCCATTTTCATATGGGAGGTGTCCGGACAAACGAATGGGGAGAAACAACGATTCCCCGTCTTTATGCCGTCGGCGAAGTCGCGTCTACCGGTGTACACGGTGCAAACCGGCTCGCCAGCAATTCATTGCTGGAAGGCCTCGTATTCGCAAAGCGCCTGGCAGACAAGATACAGACTTGCGGCTTCAGTCATAAAGAAACGGTTTTCCAGTTAACGGAACCGACGAAGCACTTCTCCCTTCCCGCTGATCTGCAGTTGCGCATGACCCAGCAAGTGGGCATTTTAAGGGAAGCAGGCGAATTAAAGAACTTCACTGCAGATTTTCCATTAATGCGATTCGAGCTGCAGCAGTATTCAGCACAACAAATCAAGATGATCCACCGTTATACAGCCAGCAGCCTGATCGCTGAAGCTGCGCTGTTCCGAAACGAAAGCCGCGGCGCACATTACCGCCACGATGTACCAAAGCCTTCCGAGGAATGGACCGGAAAAACGATAGGATTGTCGGTAACTGGAATAAAAATTGGAGAACGTCAACTACAGCAAAAGGAGGCGATTTCATGAATCGCTTAAAAGCGGAAGATGCCATCAAGAATTTTTTACTGGAAGATATCGGAGACCGTGACGTGTCTTCTGTTTTATTCACCGAAGAAGATCGAGGCGAAGCGGTGGTCCGCTTGAAACAGGACGGCGTCGTTGCGGGGCTTGATTGTTTCAAATGGGGCTATCGCTTACTCGATCCGACTATCATAGTGGAATCCTTGAAAACAGATGGAGATTTCGTGGAGTCCGGAGAAGCGATTATCCGGATTCAAGGGCCCGTTGCGGCGTTACTTGCGGGTGAGCGCGTGCTGTTGAATCTGGTGCAGCGCATGAGCGCCATTGCGACTTTGACTGCCCAATGCGTCGAAGCTCTGGGTTCAACGCATACCCGCATCGTCGACACCCGCAAGACCACTCCTGGACTGCGGATGTTCGAGAAATATGCAGTTCGTGTCGGCGGTGGATTCAACCATCGGAACGGTCTGTACGACGCGGTTATGCTGAAAGACAACCATATCGCAGCCGCCGGTTCCATCACGCAGGCGGTGCAAAGGGTCCGTACCGCTCTTGGCCATATGACCATGATCGAAGTGGAAGTCGAAAGCCTGGCAGAGTTGCAGGAAGCGATTGCGGCACGCCCGGACGTCATTATGTTCGACAATCAAACACCTGATACCATGAAAGCCTGGGTGCAGCTCGTTCCGGAACCGATTCGTACAGAAGCATCCGGCGGCATCGACTTGAACAATCTGGCGGCTTACCGCCATACAGGAGTCGACGTGATTTCCATCGGCGCTTTGACCCATAGCGTGCACAATCTGGACATCAGCATGAACCTGACCATTTCACAGAAGGAGGCAATTCACCAATGACTTTATTCCTGAATGAATTACAGCAGACGGACGCAATGCCGGAATCGTACTTGAAAGCGACGACTGAAGAGCTGCACGAACGCGCGAAACGCGCACGTGCTGAGCTCGGCGACCGCTTATACATACTTGGCCACCATTACCAGAAAGACGAAGTCATCCGCTACGCTGACGTTACTGGCGATTCGCTCCAATTGTCGCAGATCGCGGGGCAGCAAAAAGCCGATTACATCATCTTCTGCGGCGTTCATTTCATGGCGGAAACTGCAGATATCCTGACAGAGAGGGAGCAGGCGGTCATCCTCCCGGACATGCGCGCCGGCTGTTCGATGGCGGATATGGCCAATATCGACCAGACCGAACGCGCCTGGACACAGCTGCAGGAACTGTTCGGCGATACCATCGTGCCCTTGACTTACGTCAATTCCACCGCGGCCATCAAAGCTTTTGTCGGACGCAATGGCGGTGCAACCGTCACTTCCTCCAATGCCGAGCCGATGGTACGCTGGGCATTGACGCAAAAAGAGCGCATGCTGTTTTTGCCGGATCAGCATCTCGGCCGGAACACGGCGGTCAAACTCGGCATTCCGCTCGAGCAGATGGCCATTTGGGATCCGATCAAGCAAAAGCTTGAAGCACATTGTCCGGTTGAAGATGTGCGTGTCATCCTGTGGAAAGGCCATTGTTCCGTCCATATGAATTTCCTGCCGAAGCATATCGACAATCTTCGGGCGAATGAACCCGATCGCCGCATCCTGGTCCATCCCGAATGCACCTATGAAGTGGTCAGCCAATCGGACTTCGCCGGCTCGACCAAATACATCATCGACATGATCGAAGCGGCCGAACCCGGAACGAAATGGGCGATCGGCACCGAGATGAATCTGGTGAACCGCCTCATTGCGGATCATCCCGATCTCGACATCGTGTCGCTCAACCCGTATATGTGCCCATGCCTGACGATGAACCGCATCGATTTGCCGCACTTGACATGGGCGATGGAGGAATTGCTTGAAGGGCGCGTCATCAACCGCATCCAAGTTGACCCGCAAACTTCTATTGAAGCTAAACTGGCGTTGGAAAAGATGATGTGATTGAGGGAAGGCTCTGCGCCTTCCTTTTTTGTTTGGCGAGGTGCGGTGTTGGGGCGTTGAGGTGCGGTCTTTGCCGTTTGAGGTGCGGTTATCCCGGCGCGAGGTGCGGTTATCCCGGCGCGAGGTGCGGTCTTTGCCCATCGAGGTGCGGTTATGCCCATTTGAGGTGCGGTCGCGACTTTTACACTGCTCAATCCACACAGAAAAAACAGCCATTCCCCAAAAGGGATGGCTGTTTTTTTAATGGGCTCGTGCCAATCGGCGGCTGCGGCCGTCGTATGGCAATTGTGCTTTGGAACGTCCTTCTTTTTCTTCGATTTCACGTACGCGGTTTTCAATCGCGGCTGAAACCAGCCCGAGCACGGTGCCGAAAGCTGCACCGGCAACCACTTCAACTGGCTGGTGGCCAAGCAGCTCCTTCAATTCCTTTTCGCGTTGGACAAATTCAAAACTCGGGAATTCCCCGGAGAACTTCACAAAGCTGTCTTCCAAATCATTGACCAACCGCGCAATTTCACCTGTGTGGCGGCGTATGCCCTGTGCATCGTACATGACGATGACTCCGAATACGATGGCCAATGCTGTTTCTGTATGACGCGCGCCTTTATTGGCCGCTACGTATGAAGCCAGTGCAGACACACCCGCTGAGTGGGAACTTGGCATGCCGCCTGTCGTAAAGGCTTGCTTCCAATCCCACTCCCCTGTCACCGTTTTATGCGTGACAATCTTTAACGCTTGCGCCACTCCGATTGCTCCTAATGAGGTAATCATTCCCCGGTTCATTTTTCTCATCTGCTCATCCTCCAGTTTCAGCTTGGCAACTATCCGGTTGCCATTCAATATACTTCTTTACCCATTATGGCTGGAGAATATGTGAAATCAACTAAAAATAGCAATATTTTTTCGTAAAATACATAAAGTCGCCCCTAATTTACTTTCGGTGCAAACTGAATTGCGGTAAACTGTAAAACGGAAGCGACTGGATATTCTAAACAGTTTCCAAAGTATCCATCAGCACACCCAAACTACTCGATTCATAATCATCGGATATAAAAGAACGGGGAATTTCATGAAAAAGATGTTAACAAAAGACTGGCGCAGCATACTCATGTACCTGATCATGGGCGGCTTGACCACTGTCGTCAATATTGTGGTCTATTGGATCTGCGAAGTACAGTTCAATCTGGATTACCGCATATCAACAACCATCGCCTGGCTGTTCGCCGTCGTCTTCGCTTATCTTGTCAATAAACGCTATGTCTTCAAAAGCGTCACCACCAATTGGCGCGATCGTTTTGCAGAAATGAGTTCATTTTTCGGGTTCCGCGTCCTGTCCTTCTTCATGGATCTGGGCACCATGGTGGTATTGGTCGGATTACTGAGCATCAACGGCACAGTCTCTAAAGTTCTAGCCAATGTCATTGTGCTGGTCGCCAATTACATCTTCAGCAAGAAGTTCATTTTCAAAGACCGCAATGCTCCAATCGCTGAAAAAGTACAATAATAAAAAAAGCTGGACAGGAGTGGGTTCTCTGGACCGGCTTTTTCAGCGTTCCTTATAGACTTCCATGAGACCGACCCGCTTAACATCCATATCCATGATCCTCGGCAGCCTATAGAGATAAACAGACAGCACGAACATCCACAGCTGCAGGGTGAAAATCGTGATCCGCTCCACTAATCCGGCATAAGGCAGCTCATTATTCAATACAATCGGCGTCGCCACTCCTGCCAGGACGATGATGACCGCACATATAAGTGTAATCAAACCGATTCCCCGAAAATCTTTGGTCAGCCACAAACCATAACCGATGGCAAACAACGCACCGACTGTTGCAATCACCACAATGGCGGTAATCGCCAAATGCATAAAATTGCCGAAAGTCAGCACGGCTCCTCCCTGCTCCAAAGGAAACAACGTATAGCCGATCAGTGAAGCCGTATTCATGATGAGCAGCAGGATTGCGCCGAATCGGGCAATTCCAACAATTTTGTATTTGCGGAAAAGGACATAAACAGCCACTGAAAACAGGACAGCAAGAATTCCATACCCCAGTGTAAAGATCCTCAGCATTTCCGCATCCGGTGCCCCGTTGCCGGTCAGTTCACTGATTGTCTGCCGCACATGGCTATAGCCATCCCACAGTATGCCTCCCATAATGACATGAGTGATGTAAAGGATGGCGCCGACCGCTCCGCTTAACGCCAATACCTGCCAGAAACTTTTTTGCCGCGCCCGTTTCATATGTTCACCAGCCTTTAATATTTCTGAATATTCCATAATTATAAACTTCTTGGAAAAACATTTCCACTCATCCTGTTATTTTTTTCTGCAATCATAGAAAAAGCTGCCCAGAAAATCCATGATAGATTCTCCCGGCAGCATCTCCTTACTTTAAAGTTTTCAGTTTCTCAGCAAGCCACTCAAACGTCACAGCTACCTTGCCTTTCGGAATCCGGTTATACTGATCCCCCACACTCACCTCGAACCAACAGCCTGTTTCTCCAGCTTTCAAATAACCGGTAATTCCGATGTCCATAATTTGCTGCGCTTGGATCAATATCGGAGCTAACCGATCCGGCGCTTCTTCGAAATGGACGTGGAACATATTCGTCACCGGAATTGCCGGGATGGTCGAAATCCCTTCGCAGGAATTGAAATGTGCCGCCAATTCTATTGCGTTCAAATAGTATTCTTCCATCCGGTTTTTGCGCTGGGCAAAATACGTTTCTGCACTCAATATATACGGATATAAGGAAATCAAATCTCCCCCGTGCCGCTTTTTCCAAATCTTTGATTGAGCCATGAAATCCTCATCACCCGCCAAAATAGCGCCTGCGATTCCGCCAATCCCTTTATACATGGATAAATATACCGAATCAAATAAAGCACAGACTTCTTTGATGGACTTCCCGTAATAAGGCAGACATTCTAAAATACGTGCCCCATCCAAGTGGAGCTTGATGCCTTTTTGACGGCAATGTGCTGAGATCGCCTCGAGCGTTTCAAAACTCGGCAGTTGGCCGCCGATCTCCCGCTGCGGCAATTCCAACAACAAACAAGCGATGTCATCGTCCATGGACGTAACATCTTCCAATTCAATGACGCGCCCTCGGTCAGCTAAGAGAATCGTCTGGATGCCATGCAATTCCTTCAATCCGTCTTCTTCATGGATTTCAAGATGGCTCAATGGATGATACGCTACTTTTTTAATGCCTTTTTGGTCGCACCAAATCCGTAAAGCGATTTGCTGGGCCATGGTTCCACTCGGGAAAAAGACCGCTGCTTCCTTCCCTAAAAACTCAGCCATCTTTCCTTGAAAATCTTCAATGACAGCACCGCTGCCATATTTATCACTACTCATATTTCCATCGATGGATTCAAAGGCGTTTTTCAACACAGCCACATTTCTCGGTCCATGCCCTGCCAATTGTTGGGTGGATTCTTCATAAGTTTTCAATAGTTCGTTGCTGGTCATAGTTGATCCCCTGTCTCTGTCAGAATAATTACATTTTATTCTTTACTATAGCACGAATCACCGCTTCGCAATCTGAAGAAGAGCGCAAAAAAATCCCATCCGTAATCAAATGAATGAGTACAGATGGGATGGATTTTAATTTAGCTTAAGCTTTGAGAAGAAACTTCAACCGGATGTTTTGCTTCATACAGCAATCCATCCAATTCAGCGCGGTAATCTGCTGCCTGTTCGCCAGTCCAACCAAGCACGCTGCCCATATAAGCGATGACCGCTTCTTTATGTGCATGTACCCAGTGAATATCAAAGTACAAAGCACCGGTACGGCGAATAAAGAAATCAATCGGTTTGTAGGCCGCTTCATATTCCATTGAATAGCGCAGCATTGCAAAGACCAATTGATTAAGCCCAGCACGCGCCGCTTCTTCTAAACCGGTTGTATAGAAGTGAAGAACTTTGTCCACATTTGCCCCGTAGCGGTTGACGAGCATCCGCATGGTTTCAGGTGTCAGCCCCATGCCTCTAGCTTGATGGATGCGGTCGGCCATGAACGTTTCAAAGCCTTTCGATCCACCCACTTCACCGCCGGAAATCGGCAAACGCTTAGTCGAGCTTTTCGGGTAGTTTGCGCCTTCTTCTTTTTTCAATTGCTCAGCTACCAAATCGGTGATGTGTTCACCCATTTTACGGTAGCCAGTCAACTTGCCGCCTGCAATCGAAATCAAACCGGAATCCGATACGAAAATTTCATCTTTCCGCGAAATCTCGGAAGGGTCTTTGCCTTCTTCGTGGATCAACGGACGCAAGCCTGCCCAGCTGGATTCGATATCCGCTTCTGTGATTGCTACTTCAGGGAACATGAAGTCAACTGCTTTCAAGACATAGTTGCGGTCCTCCAGTGTCATCGTAGGATGTGCGATGTCCTGTTTGTATACCGTATCTGTCGTTCCTACATAAACTTTGCCTTCGCGCGGAATGGCAAATGCCATCCGGCCGTCCGGCATATCGAAATAGATCGCCTGTTTCAATGGGAAGCGGAGGCCATCAAAGACTAAGTGAATGCCCTTTGTCAGCTGAAGCGTCTTGCCGAATTTCGAATGATCCTTGTCACGCAGAGTATCCACCCATGGCCCAGCGGCATTGACGATTTTTTTCGCAAACAGTTCATGGATGGTGCCGTCGATCTGGTCTTCCACTTGAATGCCGACTGTTTTGCCATTGTCGTAGATAAAGCTTTTCACTTTCGCGTAATTCATTGCCATAGCGCCTTTTTCAACGGCTTTTTTCATGACTTCCAAAGTCAGGCGCGCATCGTCGGTTTTGTATTCCACATAATAGCCGCCGCCTTTGATGTTTTTCTTCTTCAAGAGGGGCTCACGGCGCAAGGTTTCTTCCTTGCTGAGCATTTTACGGCGCTCACCTTTTTTAACGCCTGCCAAAAAGTCATAGACGCGCAGGCCGACATTGGTGCTGAGTGGTCCGAATGTCCCGCCTTTGTAGAACGGCAATAACATCCATTCAGGAGTCGTGACATGTGGTCCGTTTTCATAGACGATTTCGCGTTCTTTGCCGACTTCGGCAACCATCTTCACTTCGAATTGCTTCAAGTAGCGCAAGCCGCCATGAACCAATTTAGTGGAACGGCTGCTTGTACCTGCGGCAAAATCCTGCATTTCCACTACCGCTACATCCATGCCGCGTACAGCTGCATCAAGTGCGATGCCGGCACCTGTAATGCCTCCGCCAATAACAAGGACATCCAGTTGAGTCTGTTTCATCTGTTCATACCGTTCGTTTCTGTTTAAACTTGAAAATTTCATAAGTCCATCTGCTCCTTTTTTGTCTATGTGTTAGAGAATGAGTAAATCCGTAATAGAAGCATACAGCGCTCCTACTTTACTTCCCTGTCCTATAGAAATTCACACTCTTCTTCTTTAAAGATAGTTCTGATCAACCTATATCGCTATTTCTACATATAAAAAGAGAGAACAAGGCACAGCTGCAGAATTACTTCTGCAAAACTGGCTTGGTCTCTCATAGTCTCCGGCCGTATGTCTCTCATTATTAACTTGTAGGTTATTTCGTTGGCTTGAATGATCGTGTTGCCGTTACCGCGTTTTTCCAGCCTTCGTAAAGTTCTTCGCTTTTTTCAGCTGGCATGTCGCGTGTAAAGGTCTTGTCGATTTTCCATTGTTGGGAAATCTCTTCTTTGTCTTTCCAGAATCCGACTGCGAGACCGGCTAAATAAGCTGCGCCTAGTGCTGTCGTTTCCTGGATCATTGGGCGTTCCACCGGAACATCCAGAATGTCGCTTTGGAACTGCATCAGCAAATCATTGCCGACTGCTCCGCCATCAACGCGCAAGGTCTTCAATTCGATCCCTGCATCTTCTATCATAACATCAACGACGTCTTTTGTCTGGTATGCGAGCGCCTCAAGGGTTGCGCGGATGAAATGGGCTTTCGTCGTGCCGCGTGTCAGGCCGAAAACGGCGCCACGTGCATCGGTATCCCAGTAAGGTGTCCCGAGTCCCACAAAGGCCGGTACCATGTAGACGCCTTCTGTCGAGTCGACTTGCATCGCGTAATCTTCACTTTCCGGTGCATTTGCAATGATCTGCAACCCGTCGCGCAGCCATTGGATCGCTGAACCAGCGACGAAGATGCTTCCTTCAAGCGCGTATTCGACTTTTCCGTCAACGCCCCATGCCAGTGTCGTCAATAACCCATGCTCGGACACAACGCCTTCTTCACCGGTATTCATCAACATGAAGCAGCCTGTGCCGTAGGTGTTCTTCGCCATGCCTTTTTCAAAGCATGCCTGGCCAAAAAGGGCGGCCTGCTGGTCCCCGGCCATGCCGGCGATCGGCACTTCATGGCCGAAGAAATGGTAGTCGACGGTGTTGGCATAGACTTCAGATGACTGGCGTACTTCAGGCAGCATGCTTTTCGGCACGGTCAGGATGTCCAATAGCTCCTGATCCCATTCGAGATCATAGATATTGTACATCAAGGTGCGGGATGCGTTGCTGTAATCCGTAACGTGCGTTTTTCCGCCGGACAGTTTATAGACCAGCCACGAATCGATCGTCCCGAACATCAAATCGCCGTTGTCCGCTTTTTCACGCGCGCCTTCGACATTGTCCAGAATCCATTTCACTTTGGTTCCGGAGAAATAAGCATCGATCAGCAACCCTGTTTTCTTGCGGAACAATTCGTTCAGCCCCTGCTCTTTCAAATCGTTGCAGATGCCATCCGTTTGGCGCGACTGCCAGACGATGGCTTTATAGATCGGCTTGCCTGTATGGCGGTCCCAGACAACTGTCGTTTCACGTTGGTTCGTGATGCCGATGCCGGCGATTCGGCTTGGATCGACATCCGATTTGCGCAGCACTTCTGCGACACATGCTAAAACGGATGTCCAGATTTCATTGGCATCATGCTCCACCCAGCCCGGTTTCGGGAAAAACTGCTGAAACTCCTGCTGAGCCGTTTCGAAGATTTCACCTTTATGGTTCAGTAAAACGGCACGTGAACTGGTTGTGCCCTGGTCTATGGATAAAATATAATCTTTAGTCAAAACGATCTCCTCCAATGGTTATGAAACAATTTTCTCTTCTAATTTATCGGCGGTTGTCCGCTCTTTTTTCAATTCTACACTTGCTGCACCGAATAAAACCAGGAACAAGGCCACGCTCATGATCCAAAACGGCAATCCGTAGGCGCCAGTAAACATCGCTTTATAGAACAAAGCGCCGTAAACACCGCCGAACAATGGTCCGACAACCGGTACCCAAGCGTATGACCAGTCCGATTTCCCTTTTCCAGGAATCGGCAGCAAGGCGTGTGCAATGCGGGGACCGAGGTCACGCGCAGGATTGATGGCATAGCCGGTTGTGCCGCCAAGCGACATCCCGATCGCAACGATCAACGCCCCGACAATCAGTGGATTCAGGCCTTCCGTGAATTCATTGGCTCCGATAAACAAGAGGCCCATGACCAATACAGCGGTTCCGATAATTTCACTGACTAGATTGGAGAATGGCCGGCGGATTGCAGGAATGGTCGCAAATACGGCAAGCTTCGTCTCTGACTCTTTAGTCCGTTCCCAGTGCGGCAAGTAATTGAAGAAGACGATCGTTGCCCCGATGATCGCTCCGAGAATTTGCGCTACTATGTAAAGCGGCACTTTAGCCCAAGGAAAATCTCCGACAGCGGCAAATCCAAGCGTCACCGCAGGATTTAGATGGGCTCCTGAAAAACTGCCGACTGCATATACACCCATCGTGACTGCTAACCCCCAAGCAATGGTAACAACGATCCAGCCGCCGTTTTCAGCTTTCGAATCTTTTAATACTACTCCAGCTACGACGCCGGCACCAAAAATAATCAAAATCATCGTGCCGATCAGTTCTGCTAAAAATTCCGTCATTTTTTCGCACCCCTTTGTTTTTGGTCTAGAACCATTTTATGGAAAATACAAAAAGACCCACGCTGAACCGAGCCACTTCTCCATTGAGAAGTGCTCATTTCAGTGTGGGTCTCCATTTCTCCGACACAGTTCTTAACTTGTAAATACAAAGTTACCAGTTTGTGAAAACGCTGTCAACGTTTTATAACTCCCAAAGTTCAGGCTGCGATGTCGAAATCGCTTTTGCCCCACCATCGTAGGCTAATTGGATGTCTTCTTTTGTGCGGATCAACCCGCCTGCTATTACGGGGATTCCTGTTTTATCAAACACTTCCTTGATGACCGATGGGATGATTCCCGGCAAAATTTCAATATAGTCCGGCTTGACTTGATTGATCAGCTTAATATTGTGTTCAAGCGCCTGGCTGTCCAGCAGGAATAAGCGCTGAATCGTCAGCAGATTATTTTTCTTCGCCAATGCGATGACATTGCTGCGCGTCGAAACGATGCCGTCCGGTTTCACTTCCCTTACAAGATATTCAAAACCATAGGCATCCGTCTTCAGCCCCTGAATCAAATCCACATGCAGGATGACTTTCTTCTTGGCTTTTTTTGCTGCCTGCACCAATTGTTTCAGCTGCGCCAAGCGGATTTCCAAAAAAATGATGTATTCGTGGTCGCTGTTCAGCAAGCGTTCAAATTCCTTCATATTCCGCAAAACCGGTAAAACGCCCTTTAACTCATGCACCGAGTTTCCTCCTCAACTAATTTCCCAAAGCTTTATGTAACATTATCCGCCCAAACCGCTTCCCACTCAAAAATTTCGTACTCCCTTGCGCCTTCTGTCACATATGGATCCGTCTTCACCAATGCTTCACAGGCTTCGAATGAGTCGGCTTTATAGATGACCAATCCACCGGAACCGTCCGCAAACTTGCCATTGGCTGCCACCTGTCCGCTGTTGCGCATTTTCTCCAGAAACGCCAGATGCTGCGGCCGAAATTCCCCACTCTTGTCTGCGTCTTTCATCGGCAACAATACTGCAAAATATTTCACGACAACGCCCCCTTTTCTTTATTATAAGGAGCTGAACCGAAAAAGTCTTTTCATGGCAATAAAAAACGCGTTTCTTGGAAGATTCAATCGTCCTATTAAAGTGAATGCGATGCTTCAACTCATGTTGCAGAGCAATTTAAGGGAAATATGTAGTTCCCCCGGCCTCATTTTTCCAGTTTATTGGATATACAGTCCAACTCCCTTTAAATACAGTCCAAACTCAGCAAATACTGTCCAAACTGGCAAAATACTGTCCACTCTCGAAGAAATACTGTCGAAGCCACAAAATGCATTCTATCTATGAATAAACTCCAATCTATTTCACATCATTTTTTGCTATAACACAGATTTCAAGCTTTCCAAACAGGGTAAACTGAGACTAATATACATATACCATCCATAAGGAGCTGATTGGCTGTGCAGATGACGAAAAAAGGACCTGTCTATCAATTGACGTTCATGCCCCGTTTTTTCCCGGTGAATTGCTATGTGGTTGACGAAGGAACCGAATTGACTTTAGTGGATGCTGCCTTAAGCTTTAACGCGAAACAGATTTTATTGTCGATCAAAGTCATGAAAAAGCCGTTGACCCAAATCATCATCACTCATGCCCATCTCGACCATATGGGTGCGCTCGACGCTGTCAAACGCGAATGGCCGGACGCCAGCGTCAGCATGTCTTCACGTGATGCGCAGCTTTTGGCGGGCGACACCAGCTTGCTTCCCGGCGAACCCGATTCGCCGATTAAAGGCGGGGTTCCCACGAACATCGAAACACAGCCGGATCGGTTGCTGGAGGAAGGCGATCAGGTCGGCTCCCTGAAAGTGGTCAATACGCCTGGCCACACCCCCGGATCCATTTCGTTGCTGGACACACGCAACCGGTTTCTTCTAGCCGGCGATGCTTTTCAGACTCGCGGCGGCATTGCTGTGTCCGGAACATTCAAGGTACTGTTTCCTTTTCCGGCTTTTGCCACCTGGAACAAGCGGATCGCCCTCGAAAGCGCTCGGAAAATCCGGGATCTGAATCCACAGCTGCTGGCGGTCGGGCATGGTGGAATGATTGATAAACCGATGGATGCCATCGATTTTGCCATCTTTGAAAGCGAAAAAAGTTTTCAATAGAATTACTTCCACCATGCACGAAAAAACCGTTTGCCAGAAGAGTCTTCCCAGCAAACGGTTTTGCTATTTCAACTCTTTGCGGCCAACGCGCATCAGCATGACGGGTCTTGGCTCATCCAACACTTCGTCGACTTGCCGCGTCTTGCGGAATCCGGTTTTTTCATAAGCCCGGATGGCCACTGTATTCCGGACGTCCGGATCAGTAACACAGAATTGGATTTTTGAATCCGCAAAGATGACTTCTTTCAGGAATTTCTGGAGCACTTTGGAACCCAGGCCTTTATTGCGATAGGCTTTGGCGCCGATCAGCACATCCAGACCAGCTGCTTTTTGCAGCTCTTCGTATTTTTCGCAGCCGGGGTAATCACTCCACTGGTAGGTCTGGATATACCCGATCGGTGTTTCTTCATAATAGATGATATAGGGCTTTGTCGGATCTTTCCCCTTGATGCTATCTGTGAATTCCTGCACAAATTGCCCGTATGTCCCCCCTTGCGCATAACCCCAAAACCGGGTCGTCGGCGGCTCTTTAGTTATCCATTCATAAAGTTGCGGCAAATGTTCCCGCCGCAATCGCCGGAAGCTGATTTTCCTTATATCCAAATCCATCAAAACACCCCTTCCTTGTTGTGTTAGAGAACGGAAATCCATTCCCTTTATTCCACTGAATAAATAAAAGCCTATTGTTTGTTCGATTTATCTACAGGTACTTTCAGGATTTCGTCCAGGTGTTCCATCGGCAATGAAAAAATCGTCTCAACCGGTGCGTAATTTCCTGCCAGTCGGCCAATCGGCGCCAGCTTTTCCAAATTGATGCGGCCATTTTGATAAAGCTCATCTTTGATATGGAATTTAACCAATTTGCCGATCACCAGGTGGTCGTCTCCCAATCGGATGATGTCGTGCAATTGGCATTCCATATTGACGGGCGCTTCCAGCACACGCGGCACAGAAATTTCAATCGATTCAGCAGCCGTTAAACCTGCATATTCGAATTCATCAATTTCCCGGGGTAAATGTTCACCGCTTTTGGCCATTTCATTGGCCAGTCGAGCTGTCACGATATTAATGACGAATTCTCCGTTTTCTCGGATATTCTGCAGCGTATCCTTCACAGTGCCGGTACGCTCCTCCACACCTTCTCCAACAGAGAACGCCAGCATCGGTGGATTCCGCGATACAACCGTAAAAAAACTGAAGGGAGCTAAATTTGCGAGGCCATCGGAAGACATGGTGGACACCCAGGCGATCGGCCGAGGTACGACACTGCCGATCAAGAGTTTGTAATTCTGTTTTGCTGTCATATTCAACGGATCAATAATCATTTTACAGCCATCCCTTCGTCTTTCTCACTTGTACTTCTTTTCCCTTTCTGGCGGATTTTAAATCAGCTCTACTCACCATCAGTTCCCGGTGAATCCAATAATTCCATACCTTCGCTTTGCCCAATAAAACAATTTCTTATCGATACTTTCCACCTGTCATTTCCTTTGTCCAAAGACTATAATTTGGTTAAAGGCAAAGGAGGTAAACCCTATGGACACGGAGCAGAAACTGAAACAATGGCAACAGGCTGGATTGTTGGAGCAAGAAACTGCAGAACGGATTTTGGAATTCGAGAAGCATCAGCCCACTCCTAAAAAACTGCCGCTGCTTTTGATGATCGGTTTGGTTTTTCTATCCTTGGCGATCTTCAGTTTTGTTGCAGCGAATTGGCAGGCGATACCGGACTTGGCAAAAGTATTGCTGATGCTGGCTTTGATGTGGCTTTTCTACACCATCGCCCAATTCTCTGAGAAGAAAGCATTCGGCTCTCCCCTGCTTTTCAGGGTCATCGGTCTTGCAATGTTCGGCGCTGCATTGCTGACGGCTGCCCAGACGTTCCATTTCCCGCTGGCGAATTCCGTCTTGCCCTGGGCAATGTTTCTGGCAACGCTCGCCCATTATTTTTACTGGCGGCACCTGATCTATTCCTTCATCGGATTTTTCTTTGGCGCTCTTGTCCTGTTATCGTTCATGCCCGACATCGGATGGTTGGAATGGATCATTTTTATTGCTGTTGCAGTAGCCTGGTTTTATTTCAGCAAAGAACTCGCACCTGTTGCTTTCAGTTGGATCCTGTTGTTTGCTTCCGGATTCATGCTGTGGGGATTGGTCGACTATGACAGCGTCTTATGGCCGATTTGGACGTTGTTTGTGCTCGTCCTGCTCTTTCTTATCGTTCCTGAAACCAAGCAGCGAATAATTAGGCCGCTTTATCTGATTGCAGCAGGCATGCTGCTAGTGGTGTATTTAGCGATTCGCGGACAAACCTTCATCGCCTTGGTCGACAAAAGCCAATTAGGAGAAGCTATTGTTTTAGCAATTGCTGGTATCGGCGTGCTTCTTCTCAGCTTCTTTAAATTCCGTTCCCTCATGTGGGTTGCTGTCCCAGGCGTCATCGGATTGCTGCTCTTTGACGAAACGGCCATCGGTCTGGCAGTGGTTGCTGAATTGTCTGCCCTTGCTTACTTGATTATTGCGCAGCGGCAAAATGAATCCTTAGGATTAGGCTTCGTCTATTTCATCGTTGTCCAATTCGTCATTTACATCATTTACGCATGGGAACGGCTCGACATGTCCGTATTCTTCCTCATCGGTGCTTTGCTGTTATTCCTTCTGTCAGCGATAGCCTGGTGGATCAATCGTCGGAAAGAAGGTGCCACACCATGAAATCCTGGCTCTTCCCGATTCTCCAAACAGCAGTGGTCGTGATTTTACTTATCAGTTATTACGCAGCTTCCTGGTTCGGCGAACAATATGTCTTAAGGGCCGAACCTTATGATCCGTTCGATCCGTTTTATGGAGAATATGTACTGCTGCAGTATCCCGACTTGATATCGACAACCGTTACAGATGATGATTCGGTTTACTTTACTCTCAAAAAATCAACTGATGGCTATGCTGTCATCGACCGCCTTGAAACTGAACCCTTTTTCGGAGCTATTGAAGGATCTGTTTTTGGCGGCAGCGTCACGGCTCCCCAATTGGAACAATTCTATGTAGAACAAGGCTTAGGGCCGGACCTCGAATCAACGCGCAATCTTCAGGTGACTATCGATGTTTCCAGCTGGGGCACCATTCGCCCAGTCGACCTGCGGGAACGCTCAGAGTAAGGCCATAAAAAAAGTTCAATCAGAAAGCTGATTGAACTTTTTTATTCACTTGTCGATTTCTATTAGCCATCCGCTCCATAATACTGTGCATAAGCCGCGTCTTTTTGCACTTTGACATTATTGATCACTGCTCCAAGCAATCGGGCTTTAGTGGAAGCGTTAATCGCTTCTTTCGCTTTGATTGCGTGCTCTTTTTCTGTCCTGCCCGAATCTACCACCAGAATGGTGCCTTCGCATTTATTTGCTAAAATCACGCTATCGGCGACAGATAAAACCGGAGGCGTATCAAAAATCAGTAAATCATAAACATCCAACGCCTGCTCAAAAAGAATGTCCATGTTATGGGAGCTCAGCAGTTCTGCAGGGTTCGGCGGAATAGGTCCACAGGGCAAAAGGTCGAGATTTTCAATTTCAGCGGATTGGATTGCCACTTTCAAAGCAATTTGGCGGGACAATACATTGGATAATCCACGTGTATTAGTGATTTTGAACGTATGATGCATCGTGGGTTTTCTCATATCCGCATCGATGAACAGAACACGTTTACCTTCCTGGGCAAACACAATCGCTAAATTTGAAGCGGTAGTTGATTTGCCTTCCGAGTGAGAAGCGGAGGTGATGGCCAGCGACCGGATATCTCCATCAGGAGAAGAAAAGTGGATATTCGTCCGCAAAGTTCTGAACTGTTCCGATACACGTGATCTTGGATTGGTGAATGCGATCAATTTCCTGTTTTTCACTTCGGGTTTACTCTTCTTTTTAACCATCCACTTATGCCTCCCTGCGTTTAAAGGCAATCGGCTCATTGGCCGGAATGTCTTCTTCTTCGTTCATCGGTGAGATTGCACCTAGTACAGGAATCCCCAAAACATCCTGAATGTCCTTTTCGCCTCTGAGTGTCGTATCCAGATAGCGTAAAATCATCGCGATCGCTGCACCGACCAGAAGACCAACAATTGCGCCCAGCAAAATATTCAGTGGAGGATTTGGCGATACCGGTGTTTGGTTCTCCATGACAACAGCCGGTGACAAAATCGAAACATTGTCGACATTCATTAATTCCATAATTTCTGTTTCGAAAATTTGCGCGGTTTGGTTCGCGATTTCAACAGCTATTGCAAGGTCTGCATCCTCTACTATGATATTGAGCAGTTGAGAGCTTTCCGCAAATTCGACGGTCACTTTATCCCGCAACTCTTCATAGGATATGTCCAAGCCCATTTGGCTGATAACTTGTTCAAGTATCACCGGACTCGTTATGATTTCGCTGTATGTACCGACCAATTGCAAATCGGTTTCTATGCTTTGCGTGTCCAGCCCCGCTTCATTCTGCTGCTGACTGATCAGAAGTTGTGCAGATGTTTGATAGATGGGCGTAATCAGGTAATACGATATCAGTGCCGTGACGATCATGAATGCGATAGTAATCGCCAGAATCAAGCGAATCCGATTTTTAAAAATTAGATAAACTTCGCGCAGGCTGATGGTTTCTAACATTTCGCCATCCCTCCTTTCATTTACAAGCGCATTACCAACTTTAGGCGGCAGCACCTGATAGTAAATTTGAGTATTTCCTGAGATGGGTATCGACATTCTCCTCTATCCACTCAGCTATGGGACATCAATTTGAATGATTGATGTCCCATGTTTTGACCTATTGCCCATTGCCATCGGCGATCAATATATGTAAGTTCCATGTGCCGAATGCCCATGGATCAACTAATGATTGATCAAGTCACAACCGATCTAGTTTACCGATTCCTCATTTTCTTTCAATACGCATCTTTTGAACCGAACAGCACCAGTATCGTTTTGAATATCAGTTTGATGTCCATCATCGTATTCCGATTACGGATATAATCCAAATCCATCTCGACCCATTCCTGAAAACTGATGTTGCTTCTTCCGTTAACTTGCCAAAAACAAGTTAATCCGGGAGTTACGCTGATGCGCTGCTTTTCATAGTTCGTGTATTGTGCCACTTCGTCAGGCAAGGCGGGTCTTGGTCCGACTACGCTCATGTCCCCTTTCAGCACATTGACCAGCTGAGGCAATTCATCGATGCTTGTTTTTCTGATGAACTTCCCGATTTTTGTAATCCTTGGATCGCTTTTGATTTTGAACACCGGTCCTGATGCTTCATTCTGCTTTAGCAATGAGGCTTTCAGATCTTCTGCATTGCAGACCATGGATCGGAACTTATACATATCAAAGGTTCTGCCATGTTTGCCGACTCGTTTCTGCTTGAAGAATACTGGACCCTGAGGATCTTCCATTTTAATCATCAGGCCGACAATCAGGAACAGCGGAATTAACAGGATCAGCCCTACTAACGAACCGGCAATATCCAGAAAGCGTTTTGTATACAAATAACCATTGCTGGTATTGGTTTTTACACTTTCAAACACCATTTCGCTGTACCTTGTATTGATATTCATCTTTTCTTTTTCAGGAGCGGACACTGACATTTGAATCACCACTTTCATCTAAAATTCCTATTATTGATCAAATGGATGTTGCCTCAATCAATTTGGCTGCAGCAGGCCTGCCGATTGAATGATATTCGACACCATTGTTTTCCATCGCTTCTAACGTGAAACAATTTCTTCCGTCAATAACAAGTGGTTTCGCCATTTTGCTGAACACTGCCAGATCAACATTCTTGATTTCATCCCAATCGGTTAAGATCAACACAGCATCACTTCCCTCTATCGCTTGATCAATAGAGTCAGCATAGCGAATCAGCGGATTCAGTACTGATTTTGCATTGTTCATCGCAATCGGGTCATAGGCAATAACATCTGCTCCCTGCTTGATCAATTCCTCGGTAACCAGTATAGAAGCGGATTCCCGCATGTCATCTGTATTCGGTTTAAAAGCAAGACCCAGCACAGCAATTTTCTTACCGGAAATATCAGGAAGACAGTTGTTCAATTTGCCGATCAATATCCCTTGCTGCTTTTTATTGACATTGACCACGCCTTTCAGCAATTCAAACTCATATTCGACATTCCCCGCAATTTGTATCAAGGCTTTTGTGTCTTTTGGAAAACAAGATCCACCGTAGCCGATTCCCGCTTTCAGAAATTGGCTGCCGATTCGTTGATCCAGTCCCATACCTGTTGATACATTCTCTATATTGGCACCTAGTAATTCGCAGATATTGGAAATTTCATTGATAAAGCTGATTTTAGTCGCTAAAAATGCATTGGACGCATACTTGATCATCTCTGCACTTTTGATATCCGTTTTAAAGATGGGTATCCCGAATGGCTCGTTGATTTGTTCAATCACACGGAAGGCATGTTCGCTTTCAGCACCGATGACAATCCGGTCTCCATGAAACGAATCATGGATTGCGGAGCCTTCTTTCAGGAATTCAGGATTCGAGACGACCTCAACTTGCAGGCCCTGCTTTAAATGGGTTTGTATAATTTCTTTGATCAAGTCATTTGTACCAACGGGGACCGTGCTTTTTGTGACAACAATGACATTGCCCCCGACATTTTTTGCAATGTCTTTGGCTGCCTGGGCTATATAAGATAGATCTGCAGATCCATCCTTATTTTCCGGCGTCCCCACAGCGATATAGATGACATCTGCCCGCTGGAGCCCTTCCCGGTGAACCGTAGTGAAGCTTAAGCGCTGTTCATGGATATTTTTTGTCATCAATTCACTTAATCCTGGTTCATAGATGGGTGAGAGACCCTGCTGCATTTTTTCGACTTTGTCCTGATCGACATCAATACAGATTACCTGGTGGCCAATTTCAGACAAACTCACACCCGTTACCAATCCGACATATCCAGTTCCGATTACTGCTATATTCATACGGATGCCTCCAAATTAAAGTAGTTGTGCAGCTGATTTTTCAGCCATCAGTTCATTTATAATGCCTTCTACATCTTTGCCGAATTCAGGACTGTCCAAAGCGAATTCGATGGTTGTCCGCAAGAATCCAAGCATTTCGCCTACATCATAGCGTTTTCCTTCAAAATCGTAGGCGTAGACACTCTGTACCTCATTAAGCTTTTGAATGGCATCCGTCAACTGGATTTCCCCGCCGGCTCCGGCACTTTGAGTACCAAGGAAATCAAAAATTTCAGGGTCCAGAATATAGCGTCCCATAATCGCCAGATTCGAAGGAGCAGTTCCGGGTTTCGGCTTTTCTACAAAATTGCTGACCTGGTAACAACGCCCATCAACCGCACTCGGGTCGATGATCCCATATCGATGCGTTTCTTGATCAGGAACCTGCTGAACACCGATAATGGATGATTGCATTTTGTCGTATTGGTCAATCAATTGCTTTAAACAAGGTTTCTCCGCTTTTACGATGTCATCCCCCAACAGCACCGCAAATGGTTCGTTGCCGATAAACTTGCGTGCGCTCCAAACTGCATGTCCCAAACCTTTCGGCTCTTTTTGGCGGATATAATGGATTTCCACATTAGAGGTGTGCTGTACCTTTTCCAGAAGTTCGAACTTGCCCTTTTTGAACAGGTTGTCCTCCAGCTCAAAGTTCTTATCGAAATGATCTTCAATAGCCCGCTTGCCTTTACCGGTAACAATGATAATATCTTCGATGCCTGAAGCGATCGCTTCTTCCACAATGTATTGAATTGTCGGCTTGTCTACAATTGGCAGCATTTCTTTCGGCATAGCTTTTGTCACTGGAAGAAATCGGGTACCCAGACCAGCTGCCGGAATAATTGCCTTCGTCACTTTTTTCGCCATTTAATCCACCCGCCTTTAATTTTTTCGGGTCATCGATTCCTATCCTTTTTAATGGGTTCAAACCTGTTTTTTATCAAAAAACAGGTCCATTTGCACTCAACTCGTTAAATATTGTCCCATTGTAACATCGATAGTCCTCAAAATATAGTTTAATTATTGAGAATTTTTGAATTTAACGGAATAAATAGTCTTAAATGACTACTTTGATTCCTTCAAAAAGACTGAATCCCCATTTTTATATATTTTAATATTCTGATAATTTAAAGCGTAATTAAGTATGGGAAACGATCATCTCTAAATCTCCATCGATAAAATAATTCCCGATTGTCGCAGGAACTATGAAATTGTCCCCTTTTTTCACCGTTGATACACTTTCCTCCGTCACGATTTGACCCGTTCCATTAATGACACTGACTAAAAGAAAACCAGTCGTTGACGGCACTTCCACTTTTCCGCCGAGCATCCAGTGATAGACCGTGAAGTATTCTCCTTCCACCAAACGGGTTGACTCCAGATTATTCAACTGCTCCTTCAGATTATCCTGCGCAACTTGCTGATGCGGACAGGTCATGACCGCCATCGCCTCTTCCAGATGCAATTCACGTTTCTTGCCTTCCGGATCGACACGGTCGTAATCGTAAAGCCGGAACGTAATATCAGAGCTTTGCTGGGTTTCCAGAATCACGATGCCTTTTCCGATGGAATGCAGCGTCCCGCTCGGAACATAAACAAAATCACCTTTTTTCACTTTGATGCTTTGAAACAACTTTTGCCATTGCCTCTCGCTTACCAGCTGCTGAAATTCTTCACGTGACTGCGCTTGATGTCCGATAATGATTTCAGCGTCTTCTTCACAATCCAGAATATACCAACATTCCGTTTTGCCATACGGTTTGTGCGCAAGCTCTTTAGCGTAATGGTCATCCGGGTGCACCTGGACAGACAGCTGATCATTCGCATCCAGAATTTTCACCAGCAATGGAAAATCGCTGTCAGTTGATTCAGAACCGAATAGTTGAGGGTAATTCCGCCAAACCTCCAATAAGCTTTTCCCCTGCAGTTCGCCATTCATGACGATGGACGGTCCATTTTCATGCGCGGAGATGACCCACGCTTCCCCCGTCGTTTGAGAAGGAATATCGTAATCGAATAATTCCTGAAGTTTCCCTCCACCCCAAATTCGTTCTTGAAAAACCGGCTTTAAAAAAACGGGCTCCCTGTACATGAACTTCCCTCCCACCTTAGAAATGACAATCTATTATTCCAGGCACACCTTATTTCCCTCACTTTATCCGTGTCGAGCGTTCAATCTGACTTTACAGATCGCTTCGATTTCATCCCATTCATTTGAAGTGCGGTAAATGTCTTCTTCGATCAACTCACTGCCGGTTTGAACTTCGATGATTTCCATATTGGTCGTCGCTTTCAGGGTGTGTTTCGCTCCCAGCGGAATATGGATGACATCACCTGTTCTGACATGACTCAATTGATCATTGAAAACAAAAATTCCTTCCCCTTTGACAATGGTCCAAACCTCACTGCGTTTGTAATGCATCTGATAGCTGAGGTTTTTACCGGCATTTATACCGAGGCGCTTGATCAAAACCTCATTTCCTTCTGCGTACCGCGTATATTCCAGCACTCGGTACCAGCCCCATCTGCGTTCTTCGTACATCGGCCGGCTATTGAAACCTTCGACATACTCCTTCACTTTCGTGCTGGCATCCTTATCCGTCACCAAAATCCCATCCGGGCTCGCCGCCACCACCACATTATCCAAACCGAGCAAAGTTATCGGGATACCAAGTTCATTGACGATATGAGAATTTTCCACTCCCTTACCGATAATCCCTTTCCCAGTCACTTGAACCGCCATTTCTTCTGTCAATGTATTCCAAGTACCTAAATCCTTCCAATATCCGTCGTACGGCAAGGAGATGATATGCGACGCACGCTCGACCACTTCATAATCGAAGCTGTTTTTAGGCATTCGATGGTAGTTTCTCAGCAATTGGGAATATTCGACCGGCATCCCTCTTTGCTTCAATAGGTCGATGATGTAGCCCAACCTAAAAGCGAAGACCCCGCAATTCCATAGAGCATTTTGCTTAATCAATTCTTCCGCCTGCTGTTCCGTCGGTTTCTCTTTAAAGTAATCAACAGTCAAATAAGAATCATCCGATTTGTTATCCGGAATAATATAGCCATATTTCGCGGAAGGATAAGTTGGTTTTACACCCATCAAGGCCAAATCGGCTCCCGATTCAATTAAGGCATTCTCCAAATCCTGGACACGCCCGAAAAACCGGTTCTCAACATAAGGATCCACCGGCAACATGCCGACCACTTCATCCAATCCGCATTTCTGGACAGAATAAAGATAAACCGCAGCCAGTGCAATCGCAGGAAATGTATCTCTTCTTTCCGGTTCGGTGACCACGTGTACATCCTGCCCCAATTGCGATTTAATCATATCCACCTGTGAGCCGCTGGTGGCGATGATGGAATTTTCAGCCATCCCAGTTTCTTCAATCTGCTTCCAGACCCGTTGAACCATCGAAACTTTATTGCCATCCTCATCACTCAATACTTTCAGGAATTGCTTTGATCGTGCGTCATTGGAAAGTGGCCATAAGCGTTTCCCTGACCCTCCTGATAACAATACTAATCTCATCGTAAGCCCTCCTTCTCCATCTGCGATTCTAATTGGATGTTAGTTACTTATGCTCACCATTTTTAAAAACAGAGTAAATCCTTATAAATCATATAGGTAATTTATAACTGTTATAAAAATTAAGTAATCATATTTTCATATCATTCGAGAAAGGTATAACCGTATTATATATATAAATACCTAATAATTCAATATTATTTTCTAATTAATTAGAAATATCAGATATATTTACCTATTCTATATCCCGTACCGAATTAAATCAAGGCTTATTAGTTATTTTATTATTCTTATTTTTTAGAAATTAAAGACAATTTATTTTTTAATGGCTTTAGAGCTGTTCTTTAGAATTTTTTGTATGCTTACTGGAGAATCCAGGCACACAAAAACCGCTTCCGAAGAATCAGTTGATTCCACGGAAGCGATCTGTTATTTCAATGAAGTTATTTCATGGACGGCTCTCGGTCTGATAGCTGGTTTCCAGCTGTGGCGTGTCGCCTGCCACCGCCTGCAGGACATCCCGGTATTTATTGATGGAAGTATCCCTTGTCAGATTCGCTTCGAGATAAGCACGCCCTTTCAAGCCCATCGCTTTCAGTTCCTCCGGATCCAAAGTACGCAGATAATTGATCGCATGGACGACCCCCCGATAGTCTTGAGGCTCAATGACTACACCCGCTCCACTTTCAAAAATCAGGCGCTGCACCTCACTGCCCTGCTCGAGGACACCGAGAACCGGTTTTCCTGCCGCCATGACGCCATAGATTTTACTCGGCACAGAAACGCCTTTGATGCCTTTTTGATTGACGACCAAATGAACATCCGCTGCATTTAAAGAATACTTAAGAAATTCTTTTGGCTGATACGGCAGAAACTTGACGTTCTCCAGATTATTTTCTTCTGCATATGCCTCAATCCGCTGCTTGACCGCACCTTCCCCGATAAACAGGAAGACAATATCAGGCTGATCAGTAAATTCCTTGGACACTTGAATCAGGTTCTCCAAGTCGTAATAGAGCCCCAGATTCCCTGAATACATAACGATGAACTTATCCTGCAGCCCATGCATTTCCAGGAATTCACGGATGGCCGGTTCGTCTTTTTCAAGCGGCACGATGGCATGCTCATCTGTCCAATTGCTGATGACGGTGTGGCTCGGCACTTTTTTATCCACATAACGTCCCTTTAAAGTTTCAGCCATGTCTTCGCCAACCAGCAATACCTGGTCGGCGTAGCTGCAATTCAGTTTGTCGACAGCTTTAGCGATTTTGAAGACGGCCTGATTATTTGTATATGCCACAGCCTGCGCTTGTTCAGGATTAAAGTCATGGATGCTGTAGATATGCCGTGAACGTTTCAGCAGCTTGCCGATGGTTCCGATCAATCCGCCCAATACGGGTGGTTGGGAAATCGTAAAAATGACATCCGTCCCTTTTTCTTTCAATAAAGCGATATTCGCCAATACAAAATAAGATGAGATGTATTTAATCCGGCTGACTTTGGAGTTTTTATCCACCTCAGGCAGTTTGATCCGAACCACTTTGATGTTTTCCAAATAACCTTCTTCAAAAAGCTTTTTGCCGTGGTGGTTTTCACCAGCATATCCCGGCTGTGCTGCAATGACTGTAATATCGAAATCATTTTGAAGGCGCCCTGTCAGTTCGGTCATCAACTGGCTGGTCGCCGCAAGATCTGGATAAAAGTAGTTTATGACAAACGTAATCTTTTTTTTGCGTAGCATACGAGCCTTCCTTTCCCGGAAAAGGCGCAGAAAAATGCGCCATTTCCATTTAAAGTTCGTCGAAAATGGCTATCAAAGAATCAGTATATTTGTCTTCCGTATAATACTCTTCGAACGTTTCCCGACTCATTCTTCCCAGGCGCATACGTTCGGCGTCATCGTTCACCAGATTTTTAATAGCACCTTTGACGCCTTCCACTGTGGGATCAATGACGACACCGCAGTCTTTGATCAGCTCCGCGATGATTCCCCGATCAGAGGAGATGATCGGCAGACCCGCAGCCATCCCTTCAATAATGGACATTGGCTGGCCTTCGACTTTGTATTTGGTCGGCAGCGCCATCATATCCGATTCCAGGAAAAAGCGCTTTTTCTCTTCCCCCTGTTTGAGGCCATGGTATTGGATGCGCTGATCCATTTCATTCGCTGCAATATAACGCTTCACTTCTTGGAATTCGCTTTCATTTTGGATGCCACCGACCAGATCAAGGCGGAGATTATGCCCCTCTTGAATCAGCGCAGTAGTTGCTTTGATCAGCTCCACGTAGCCTTTTTCGAACATCAAGTTACTCAAATACAGAAGGGAAATCACCCCTTTTTCCTTACCTTGACCTACTTCACTTTTGAGAATGAAATCTGCAGGTATGCCATTGGATACCACTTCCACACGTTTCACATGGCCACGGTAATTGGGGGCTAGTTTTCCGCCCAGCACAATGCCGACGTCGATTTTCCTTAAGGCATTGACGATGAATTTCTGCGCGATCCCAGAAGTGGCGTCAATGGTACCGCCAAGATTATTGCCATGCAAATGAGTCACCACTTTTCCGCGTCCCAGCACTTTACAGGCTTGAATCATCACACAATCCCGCAACAACCCCATTTTTGTCTGGGATATGGAAATGTACAGAATCGGATTTTTCATAGCCAGCGACAAGAATCCGGAGTAAAGAATGGCAAAGGAATCCGTAAAAAGTTTATCGAAAGAAAGAGCTCCGGGATGTTCAAAATCCTTTCGGCTCAAATTGATTTTCTTCACCTTGTACCGCTGATGAAGTTTCTCGGATTTATATAAGGATTGCAGGGCGATGCTTTCACCCAATACAGGTGGGGGCAAAGGCCCGACAAAAATCAAATTGCCTTTTTTTGTTCCAGCCACGCGGATTCACCTCTCATTAATATGACATCTTGCCCAAAAATTCACAGACAAGGAGCAAGCACTTATGTGAACTGCCCACACTCAATGGGGATCAGTTGATTTCAACGCCGGCTTGTCCACTAATTCTTTTTCAAAAGATGCAATGACAAGATACAGGATGATGAAAATCGGCATGATGATGATCAGCGGCTTGATGTAATAGATATAGCCGTACCAGAACACCCTGGCAATGGTCAAAACAATCCAATAATAACCAAGCGCCATTCCCAAATTGCCGAAGAACTTCTTCAATAGGAATGCAGGGACGAATAGGACCGCATAGGTCACAAACGGCGCCACTATCAGCCCGATGATTTCGAAGTTCAAATAATATTCACCGTAGACGAACAATCCATAATTGGTATGGATGAGCTCAGCGACCAGATGGGCCGCCTGCGGACTCTGTGCTTCAATTCCAAAGAAAGACGGAATCAGCTGCGGAATATAGTCGATGAGCGTGTAGTAGTTGCCGTAGGTATGCGTCACTTCAATCGCCGCTGCTGTGGAATAGACCAGATCCTGGACTGTGGGGTAGTTGACCAGAATGGACACGGAGTCCAAGATCGCCTCCACATCAAAAACCAATCCCGAATGCCGGACCAACCCTAAATACGAAAATACCAATAGACCTCCAGCGATCAATGCAACATTTCTGAACGAAAATTTCGACTTGATGACATCCACTCTTTTTGAAGCGGTCAAAAGCAGATACAAAATCAACAGCAGACCTAAAATGTCGACTCTGGCATAATGGGACAGAAGCCAGAAAGGTACAAACAAGAGCGCAAATTTACGGATTGTACTGTTTTTGACCCCCATCAGCACAAAAAAATACGAAATGACGACAACCGAGTTCCAGGCGTTTCCGGGCAATAGGCTCGGCGACAGATCATGATAGGCTTTTCCCGGAAGATCCGGCAAATAAATGATGGAAGAAACAATGGCCAAGACACTGAAAAACCAAGTGGCCAATAAGCTTTGGACCGTACCTGAATAGAGGACCAGAATTTTGGCATCATAATTCCGATAAGCTTTATTGGTCACCCATAGCAGAATCGACCAGATGTAATAGAAAAACAAAGCACCGAATGCCAAAGTATAGAAATGCTTTTCGATCAGATGCGTACGATCGTTGAATAAGGGCTGAACTTCTCCAATTGGACCGAAGCCCAGAATACTGATGACCGGCAAAAATAACAGCACCAGAGAAAAAGTGGCAAAGCCCACCTTAAAGATGTAGAGGTCCATTATGAACTTAAAGGAAAAAATAATTAAAATGAATAGGTTCCATGGATCTTCGGTATTGAAAATCTGGCCTGCTCGAAGTAAATAATAGATTACCGAAATCCCAGTTAGTAGATTGACGATGATAAACAGGACTTTTTCAAATCGATCATCGGCCTCAATATGCTTTTCCATCGTCTCATTCCTTTATTTATAATTTCCTTCCCCGACCAGCAAAAGCTTGCCTATCCTGTGAACCCCAGTTTCAGGATGGAGTAGCTACAGATAACAGGTGGGATTTCCTGTTATTTTTTTTTGACTGTGTATAGAGGTATAATAATGTCTTCATATTCAAAAAAGTGGATAGGTAATAGAACATAAACTTTACTGATAGCCGGTCATCCCTAAAGCCTTCCGTAAGCACTTTTCTGGATAATCGAATCGTCTCTTTGTTTTGCCCGATAATCCCAGTCCGGAAAACGACTTTCCAAATCGTTAGGACAAAACGGTGAAAAGTCGATTTCTGTTGTTTTACGGCCAGGGCTTTGTACTTCTCAAAAATACTCAGATGCCCATTCAGCACCGACTTTTTATTGGTGGTGATGCGTTCCCCACTATGGTGATAAAACAACACCATATTATCTTTGACAAAATCGAATTTCGTCACTTGCGCCAGCCGTATGTACAAATCCCAATCCTGGCAACTTGGCAATCCGGCATCAAAACCTTGCACCTGGTCCAACACTTCTTTTCTCACCAATACGGATGATGTTGTGTCGATGCAATTGGACTCGAACAGTTTCGGCAGTATGTCCCCCCGATATTCAGGAACGATTTTACGGGTAGGCTGATTGTTTTCATTGACCACCTGCACTCCCGTATAAACCACTCCCACATCCGGTTGGCCTTCGAATTGCCCAAGCTGCTTTTCCAACTTTTGCGGAAGCCATTGGTCATCCGAATCCAAAAAACCGATAAAATTCCCCGTAGCCCGTTTGATTCCGGTATTTCTGGCTTCCGAACCACCTTTATTGATGTCATGCTTGAGATAGATGATCCGATCATCTTCCATCTCTTCGACGACTGACGCCGTATCATCTGTCGAAAAATCATCGATAATGATGATTTCGAAGTTTTGATGGCTTTGGTTTTTCAAGCTTTCCACTGCTTTTTTCAGCAATTCCGATCGATTATACGTCGGAATAATGACGCTGACTTTATCATTTAAGGTCACCATAAGAATTTATCCCCCCACCCGATAAGGAACCCGCTATGTTTAATACTCAGTGATGGCACTCTTCTCTTCTTTCAATAGATGACAATCATGCGTAACCATTATTTGCACAAGTTCTTCAAACGAAGTGGAAGTGGGATTCCATCCAAGCAAATTTTTCGCTTTTGTAGGGTCGCCTAATAATTGCTCGACTTCTGCCAAGCGGAAAAATTCCGGGTTCACTTCAACCACAACTTCCCCCGTTTTCGCGTTGATGCCTTTTTCGTCAATCCCTTCACCTTGCCATTCCACTTCGATTCCGGCATGTTTGAAAGCCAATGTCGCAAATTCGCGTACGGTATGCATCTCCCCGGTAGCAATGACGAAATCCTCCGGTGTTTCATGCTGCAGGATCAGCCACATGCACTCCACGTAATCTTTGGCATATCCCCAATCCCGCTTGGCATCCAAGTTGCCCAAAAGAATTTTATCCTGCTTGCCATTGGCGATTCGTGCAACCGCCATCGTGATTTTACGTGTGACGAAAGTTTCTCCGCGGCGCTCTGATTCGTGGTTGAACAGAATGCCGTTGACCGCAAACATATCATAGGATTCACGGTAGTTTTTCGTAATCCAGTAGCCGTATAATTTCGCTACGCCATAAGGGGAACGCGGATAAAATGGCGTTGTCTCCCTTTGCGGAACTTCCTGGACCTTGCCATAAAGTTCCGATGTGGATGCCTGGTAAATGCGCGTCTTTTTCTCCAATCCCAGAATACGGACCGCTTCCAGAATGCGCAAAGTTCCGATGCCATCCACATCCGCTGTATATTCAGGAGTCTCGAACGATACCTTCACATGGGACATCGCCGCCAGATTATAGATTTCATCCGGTTTGATTTCGCTGATCAAGCGGATGATATTGGAGGTATCGGTCATATCTCCATAATGGATATAAAAATTCTCGCTCGACTTTAATTCCTCAATATACAGATGCTCAATACGCCCGGTATTGAAGCTCGAACTTCGGCGAATGATGCCGTGCACTTCATAGCCTTTTTCCAATAAGAAATCCGATAGAAACGAACCGTCCTGTCCGTTAACGCCAGTGATCAATGCCTTCTTCATAATCTTCCCCCTCAATTCGTCAACATTGTATTTTTCTCTATATTTTCCAAAAACCATTGATAGGCCATTTCCAGCCCTTCATCCAACGGGATCTTCGCTTCCCAGCCGAGGCTTTTCAGACGGCTGACATCAACCAATTTACGAGGAGCTCCATCAGGCTTCGATGTGTTGAAGACGATTTCCCCATCATATCCAATTGTTTTCCCGATTTTCTCAGCCAACTCTTTGATGGAGATATCTCTGCCCATCCCAATATTGACCAAATCGTTTCCACTGTATGTGTTCATCAAATAAATCGCGGCATCCGCCAAATCATCGGAATACAGAAATTCACGCCTCGGCGTTCCAGTACCCCAAACTTCCACAGTAGGGGCATTGTTCAATTTAGCTTCATGAAATTTCCGGATCAATGCTGGCAGAACATGTGAACTGTTTAAATCGAAATTATCGTGCGGCCCATATAAATTGGTTGGCATGATGGAAATGAAATTCGTTCCATGCTGCCGGTTATAGGCCTGGCACATTT
Source organism: uncultured Planococcus sp. (assembly GCF_947501725.1). Taxonomy (NCBI): domain Bacteria; kingdom Bacillati; phylum Bacillota; class Bacilli; order Caryophanales; family Caryophanaceae; genus Planococcus; species uncultured Planococcus sp. The sequence goes on from NZ_CANMXD010000003.1 coordinate 373,232, forward strand.
TAATGCCGGCAATTTTTGCAATTGCGTAAGCTTCGTTTGTTGGCTCAAGTTCGCCCGTCAATAAGGAATCCTCTCTCATTGGCTGCGCCGCCAATTTCGGATAGATGCATGTACTTCCCAGGAACAGCAATTTTTTGACATTGTGCTGGTGAGCGGCGTCGATGACATTTGTCTGAATCATCAAATTGTCCCGGATGAAATCTGCCGGGTAATCGTTGTTCGCCACGATCCCCCCCACTTTAGCAGCTGCCAGAAACACATAATCCGGCTGCTCTTCTTCAAAAAACGCATCTACCTGATTTCGCATGGTCAGGTCAAGCTCTTTACTGGTCCTAAATACAAGGTTCGTATAACCGTTTTCCTGTAAATTCCTCATAATTGCCGATCCTACCAGCCCACGATGGCCAGCAACGTAAATTTTCGAATCCAAATTCATAAATACCCCACCTTTTTTCAGCGTCTGCCATGTATAAATCCATGGATGCTGGTGTCTCTTTCATGCCCATGTACAGATAAGATAAATATAAAACCGAAAATTCGCCAATGTACCCAAGACTATATGCTTATTATCCGATTTTATTTTTCCATTCTACCATAGAATAGTCTAAATATTTCATATTATTTTGATTATTCGATAATTAATGTGATTCAGAGGTATTCTACCCGGTTGAATTCAGCTTTTCTGTACTTTTCTGCATCGCTTCACCCTTCTTTAACTGCTGTTCTTTTTTGAAAAAAACCCTTCATTTCCGCTACCAGTTCCCGTTGATTCAGAATCATCAGCATTCCGTAGACCAGCATGCCGATACTGGCGTCGATGACAATGATTCCAACTGGTCCAATCCCTGTTAACTGGGCATTGATGATATACAGAGGAGCCAGCATAATTGCTGAGTGGATCATCGGCTTGGCGATCGATAACGTCAATTCACCTAAACTGTCTCCGATGATATGGCGGATCCGAACAAAATAGCTGACATAGAACAGCAGCATCCTCAGCAGGCCGACCGCCAATGCCACGACGACGATTTCACCCGATAAGCTGGCAAGAAAAACGACGACCGGAATGATAGCCAGTTGAACCAATTGCCAATAGAAGCTCCATCTCACCTTCCCGACAGCAATGAATAAGCTGCCGCTCGGATTACCCAATGCTTTAAACAAACCATAGAGACAGAGGATTTGGATGATGATGATGCTCTCCGACCAATCCGTCCCCAGCATAAGTGGCACAGCATACGGAGCCAGCACAATTACTCCCGCGAGCAGCGGTGCGTTGAAGCTGGTCAGCATATTGGTGATCAGCAGATACGCTCTGCGCAATTTGGCACTGTCCAGTTGGATTTTCGAGAATACCGGAAACGCTACCCGGTTAATCATGGAATTCAGTTTTTGGACCGGCTGCATTATAAGATTCATGGCCATGCTGTAATAGCCGAGCGCCACAGAGCCCAGGGTGATCCCAATGATCACCTGATCAATTTTCGTGGTGAAATAATTGATGCTCGTGGAGCCAAGCCGGTACATGCCAAATGATACGAATCCTTTAATGGCTCTCCACGAGAAAACGAGTTGCGGTCTGGTTTCCGGATTCCGATAGCCGCCGATTACCCAGGGAACACTTCTGAACAGCGACATGACGATATGTCCATATACCAGCGACCAGGCACCGAGATCAGTGAAGGCTGCCAGGTAAATGGTCAACAACACACCGATTGTCGTCGCCAGAATTTCATTTTTAGTGATTTGGGCGAATTCCAACTTTTTCGTGGCGAGTGTCTGAAACTGCAGCCCGAACGGCAGGATCAGAAAGCTGATGCCGACCACTTGAATCATCGGTGTCAGACTGGCTTCATCAAACAACATCGCAATCACAGGAGCCGCCCCTAAAAGAATAAGAAACAACACCATTCCCACGAAAATAGAAAACCAATACAGGCTGGAGAGCTCGAGTTTGGTGATTTTCTCTTTTTGGATGATGGCGTCCGTGATGCCCATTTCCAGGAACAGCTGCGAAAACTGGATGACGATCTGTACCATGGCGATCAGCCCAAAAACTGCTGGTCCCAGAACCCTGCCCAAAATCAGCAATTGGCCGATCTGCAGGATGCTGGTAACGAGCATTGATATTGAAGTGAGTTTCACGCTGCTCACTGCTTGATTTTTCAAAGATGCCATAGGCCATTCCTCTAATCGCGTTTAATATAGAATCTTTTTCCACATATTCCGTCGCTGCTTGGGGAATATTCCGTACGGCCTGTCTTCTGTAAAGTCTTCCGGAAATCCATTTAAATCAAACGAATCACGGACATTCGGCGGCCGCTCCTTGTATTGATACAGGAACTCGAAATCAATGACTTTCAGTCCTTCAGATGTCAGCAGGATATTTCCCGGATGGAAATCGATCAGCGCATACCCTTTGTTATAGAAGAATTCATTGATGCTGAAAATCTCCTGTTTATGCTTCCGTTTCAGAATCTGCTTTTTGATGTGCCAGCTTTCCGTCACTCTATTGGTCTTGAGGTAAGGAACAATGATGTAATTTTCACCGCTGTCGATCAGTTTGGGAATGAACTCACATTCCTTGCTCAATTCACCGTAGACGAACTTCTCACGTTCCAAAAACCGCTGTTTTCCTGCCTTATAGGTTTTTTTCACCGCCTTTTGCCCTTTGTATTCAATGATTTCAACTTTGGCCCGCCGCTTTTTCTCAGATACATCCGCAATGACTTTCTCACGCGTCCGGTAAGCATTGTCCCATTCAGTGACGATGCTTCGAACTTCCTGCAGGAGATCCGGAGCGACAGCGGCAATGTAATCCAAAGCCTCGATTTCGTCATCGGCACTGTGCAGCGGATTAGCTCGTTCTTCTTTCGACAAGCTGAAATTAATTTCTGACCGCAGCTGCTCTTTCAATAAATAATGCTCATTCGAGACATGCGGGTATTTTTTCTTCATTTTTGCGTTCAGCGGTTTCGGGTGATAATCATACATGACCAGCAAAGTGGACGGTTTTCCGCCACTCACCGGCCATGGACCTTGACCCCAATTCCCGCCCCGCATGCTTTGGGCGGCGTTTCTTTTCTGCTCCTCATCAAGACGGACCGCCTGGATAAGGCATAAGCCATTCCGTTCGAACCAGTCCGTGATTTTCCCCGTCAGCTGGCGTTCCTCTGCCCATTCCCGAACCACAAACACCATCAATTCTCCGTCTTTTTCGAAATTGTGTTCACTCGATTTGATGATGGACTCCAACCAATATCCGCTGACGCCGATCAGTTTCCGAATAGTGTCTGTAGAAGGCGCCCACCCTTCATCTTCCAGGACGTGATGGAAGGATTCCAGGCTGATTTCTTCGAGTGAAGTACCGGTTTCACCAGCCAGCTTTTGAAGGATCCCGGGGTAATCATGGTCTTGCGGAATCTTCTTGACGATGCCTCCTGTTTTTGCCGGAATTCCGGATTTCTCACCTTTGTGGTAAACCGCGTGGTACATCAGGCTAAGAAAGTAATGGCGTTTAGACGGTATGAAGTACTTGCTGTTCCACAATTCCCGTTGGTCCAATATCGTTTCAGCAATATACGGTGGATAATAGGCGATATTCTTAAAGTTGCTGCCTGGCAGACCGCCTGCACTATAAATATCAAACGGCAAGATGCCGACCTTTTCATTCAATAGATCCCGCACCTTTTCAATATGTTCGTCTGAAATCAACAGATCCACGTCTTCGTCCAGATCAAGAAAAGGCAGTTCATCAAACCAGCGCAGAATCACATAATCGAGTTTCCGTTCGTTGAGAAGCCCGAAAAATTTTTCGAGGCCAAGCTCGGGCGACAGGTATTGGCGCGCCGCCTTTTCTTTTTGGTGATCCCGCTTGAAGACGATGCCAGTCCGGGCTTTCCCGGAAGTGTCGGAAAACGTTTCAAAATGGAAATTCCATTTTTTCTTTCTGGCCAGTTTATATGCCCAAAGCGGGAGGAAGCTGGCGCGATCAATGATTCTGGACGGGATGAAAAGAATCAAATCCGCTGAAGAATGGAAAGCATTTTTCAAATCCAGAAAGTCGGCTTTATTGATGACCAGCACTTCTGCATTGTTTTTATAGGTCAATGTCTTTTCATTTGCGTAGTACAGATCGGCATCCTTGCCCTGTTTTGGCTCATCTGTACAGATTCCAAGAAAATTAGTGTAGCCCGAAGCTGCCAGCTGCTTTTTCAGACTGCTGGTTTCAGCATTGTATTCCAATATTTTCACTGCTTGGTTGCTAGGATATGAATCCTTTATATATCCACTGATTGTCTGCTGATTTGCCATCACCCAATTCCCCCTTGCCCATTCGCGTACCAGACAGGACGCGGCTTCTTATTTCCGCGCATATTGCCTGTCAAAATACTGCTGATATTCGCCGCTGATGATTTGCTCCCACCATTCCTTGTTTTCCAGAAACCAGTCGACTGTTTGAGCGATGCCGGTTTCAAAATCATAGACCGGACGCCAGCCCAGCCTCTCGATTTTCGACGGATCAATGGCGTACCGCTTGTCATGGCCAAGGCGATCTTCAACAAACTCGATCAAATCTTCTGATTTTCCTAAAGCCTCGATGATGGTGCGCACCACTTGGAGATTGGTCCGTTCGTTATGGCCGCCGATATTGTAGACGCCGCCGATTTCACCGCTGTGCATAACCAGATCGATTGCCGAACAATGATCCAGGACATGCAGCCAGTCGCGGACGTTTTTACCGTCCCCGTAAACCGGCACCTTCTGGTCATTCAAGACGCGCGAAATCGTCAACGGGATCAGCTTCTCCGGGAAATGGTAAGGACCATAATTATTGGAGCAACGCGTGATATTGACTGGCAAGCCGTATGTTTCGTAATAGGCCCTGACCAACAGATCCGAGGATGCTTTACTGGCGCTGTAGGGGCTGTTCGGCTGCAGCGGCGTTTCTTCCGTAAAGAAGCTTGCCGGGTCAAAATCCAGTTCACCATATACTTCGTCGGTTGAGACATGGACAAATTTCTTGATGTTCGCTCCTTTAGCGGCATCCAGCAACACTTGTGTCCCCAGAACATTGGTCCGGATAAAAATCTCCGGATCCGTAATCGACCGGTCGACATGGCTTTCCGCTGCAAAATGGACGACATAATCGAAATTCACCTGCTCAAACAATTCATTGACCGCCTCGCGGTCAGCGATATCGATATGGACAAAGCTGTAATTCTCATTGGATTCGATCTTTTGATGCTTCGTCAGATCCCCTGCATAAGTCAGCAGATCCAGATTATAAATATGATAATGCGGATATTTGTCGGTCATATACTGGACAAAATTCCCTCCAATAAATCCCGCTCCGCCGGTTACAAGTAGTTTTTTCATAGGGTGCCCCTTTTATGAGTTATTGGTCAATAATGATTTCTCGGAAGCGATGTCAAGCAGGTACTTGCCGTAATCGGTCTTTTTCAAAGACTGCGCCAATTCAATCAACTGCGCTTGGCTGATATAACCTCTCCGGTAGGCGATTTCCTCAAGGCAGGCAACATACAGGCCCTGTCTTTTTTGGATAGCTTCCACGAAATTCGAGGCTTCCAGCAAAGCTTCATGCGTCCCCGTATCCAGCCACGCCAACCCACGTCCCATGATATTGACCTGCAATTCCCCTCTATTCTTGTATTCCTCAACAATGGAAGTAATCTCTTTTTCTCCACGCTTTGAAGGGGCCACGCCTTTAGCAATTTCAACCACTTGATTGTCGAAGAAATAAAGGCCTGGAATCGCATAGGACGACTTCGGCTGCTCCGGCTTTTCTTCAATAGAAAGAATGTTCATTTCTTCATCCACTTCCACAACACCATAAGCTCTCGGATCTGCAACATGACAGCCGAAAATGATACTCCCTTTTGTCAGCTCGGCTGATTCCTGCAGCCGGCTACCGAAATCCGATCCATAAAAGACATTATCGCCCAGCACCAGCGCAACAGGTGAATCCCCAATAAAGCTTTCGCCGATCGTAAAGGCTTCGGCCAATCCATTAGGTTCTTCCTGGATGGCATATTCCAGTTTGATGCCCAGCTTTTGGCCATTTCCCAGCAGGCTCAAAAATCCGGAAATATCTCTTGGTGTTGAAATGATGAGAATTTCCTTGATTCCGGCAAGCATCAGGACTGACAGCGGATAGTAGATCATCGGTTTATCGTATACAGGCAGCATTTGCTTTGAAATCGATTTGGTCAACGGGTAAAGGCGTGTCCCCGTTCCACCAGCTAAAATAATCCCTTTCATCATAAATCCCTCATTTCTTATAGTTGAGATAGGCTTTTCTGATTTACATGCAGTTCCCGAATGATTCCGCAGATGGCTTTGACGGATTCGATCGGCAGGTCTCCGTAATAAGGCATCGCCAATACTTGCTGAACAGCCTGTTTCGCATGCGGCAGGTTTTCTCCCTGCGCTGACGGCAATTCACTGTACCATTCAAAATCGCTGCATAAAGGATAGAAATACTTTCTCGCAAATACATTGTATTTCTGGAGCTCCTGATGGACGAGGTCCCGCGACTGGCCGAATTCCTCTTCATTGATTTCAATCACAAAATACTGATAGCTGCTGGATTCATCCTCAAGTGTCGTCAAAACCCGGACGCCATCTATATCCGCTAGGTTTTCTTCGTAGGTTTTTTTGATTGCATGGCGCTTCCTGCGTTCTTCCCCTATCACCTTCAGCACTTCGATTCCGACGCCCGCCTGGACTTCATTCATCTTGGCATTCAAGCCAGACAGTACCACTTCCTCAGCATTGGCAATCCCGAAATTCCGCAACAGGTCCAGTTGTCTATCGAGCGCGGGATCGCTGTAGGCCAATGCCCCGCCTTCAATCGTATTGAACAGCTTTGTCGCATGAAAACTGAACATCGTCATATCGCCGAAACTGCTGACGGGCACGCCGTTTATCTTGGATCCAAAGGCATGCGCCCCGTCATAAATCACTTTCAACCCATGCTTATCGGCGATCGCCTGTATCTTTTCCACATCGCATGGGTTGCCGAATACATGGACACCGAGGATGGCAGTTGTTTTTTCGGTGATCAATGCTTCGATTTTATCGGCATCGATATTGAAATTCACTGGATCGATATCGCAAAACACCGGCGTCAGATTATTCCAATCAAGCGCCTGCACCGTAGCAGGGAATGTGAATGGCGTCGTGATGACTTCGCCCGTCAGCTTTAAAGCTTTCAAGCCCAACAGCAAAGCCATGGTCCCATTGGAAAAAATGGATATATGGTCGGTTTCCAAGTATTCTTTCAGGTGTTGGCTCAATTCATCATGCTGCGCGCCGAAATTCGTCAATTGCTTGCTGTCCCACACTTTTTTCATACGTTCCGTGACACCAGTGATGTCCGGCAATAGCGGACGTGTGACATAAATCGGTTGTTCAAAAGCTTTAGCCATTACATTCCCTCCCAAAGTATGGATCCATTTTCCGCAAATCATCCCGTCTTAGCGGGTCTTATCTTTTTTAAAACCGGTACCAGTAGATCGTAGACGGTATCGAATTCCTTAATTTTAAGCATTCTGCAAATGAGGATATAAAGCACGACACCCAAGCCTATCTGCAGAATCAGCGTCAAAAGTTCCGAAAAAGGCATCAGTTGGCCAATGCCGTATACCACCGCGCCCATCCCGAAGGAAATCGCATAGATCGGCAGTAGATCTCGAATCTGTTCTTTGACGCTGTATGAAATCTCGCGTCCTGAAAAGTAGATATTGATGAACAGGGAAATATACGAGTCCAGCACCACCGTAGCCACTAAAGCTTCGATGCCCCAGTCCATCCAGATGACAAGAAAAATCAGCACTGTGGGTACGATGGTCTTGATGATTTCCAAATAAAGAAACAGATCCGAACGCCCTTTCACCTGAAGGATATTCAAATTCAATGCATGGATCGGATACAGCATGCCCGCGATGCACAAGAGCTGGAAATAAGGCACCATGGTCATCCATCTCTCGCCGAAAATCAGATAAATCAGCGGTTCTGCAACTGCCGCTACACCGACCATGATTGGAAAGATCAAGAAGCCTGAAAGCCTGATGACTTTTTTAAAGCTTTTTTTCAGCCGTTCTTCCTGGTCCTGAATTCCGCTCAACACCGGATAGGTCACCCGCTGGATTGTTGCCGTCAATGTCTGTGTCGCCACATCGCTGAATTTCGCGGCATTTGTGTAATAACCCAGAGAGGTCGCCGAATATTGCTTGCCGATGATCAGGTAATAGATATTGTTATAGGCCGTATCAATCAATCCTGAAACGAGCAGCTTCCAGCCAAAGCCGAACAAGCGCTTGAATGATGCCGTACTAAAAACCAAGGAAGGCAGCCATCTTCTGTAGAAAGTCAGCAGCAGCGCCTGAACCAGATTCAGCGCAAGCATACGGACAACCAGGCTCCACACACCAAAGCCGAAAAGAGCCATCGCAACTGCGACCAGTCCTGACAGCACACTTGCTGCCATATTGACTTTCGCCTGGACTTTAAAATCCACTTCCTTAGTGAACATCGCCCTCGGGATGATTGAAAACGCATTGATGATAACACCTAATGCCAATACCCTGACAATCGCCGTCAATTGACTTTCTTCAAAGAAGTTGCTGATCCATGGCGCAGATAAGAACAGCACACCATAAATGAAAATGGACACAATCAAGTTAAAATAGAAAACGGTTGAATAATCAGTTTGATCAGCTTTTTGGTCCCGGATCAGCGCTTGCGTGAAACCACTGTCGACCAGCGAATTCGAAAGAGCGACAAACACCAGAATCATTCCGATTATCCCGAAATCTTCAGGCAGCAATAGCCGCGCTAAGATAATCTGGATAATGAACTGAATCCCCTGATTGCCCATCATGTCCCCGAAACTCCACAGCAGACCACTGATTGTTTTTTTCTTCAATGAATTTTCCTGTTTCATCTGCCGGCTCCTAACGAAGAAAACTTCCCCAATACTATTTTATAGCTCTGAATGTTCAGAAAGTTCAATTCTATCGTCATCCATCGATAAATACTAGGTAAATAAAATCTCTTAAAAACAAAATAAACGAACCTCCGTTTCAGATACACTACTTTGTGCTTATTTATACTTCTTAATTTTCATTCTAACATACTATAAGTCATTAATAACAGATAATTTAGATTATTTTTTTATTTTTATTATGCAAATTATTCCACTATCTTTTGCTGAAACACTAATTATGAAGTGAATCTCTGAGAATTCCACACAAGATTACTTATATAATTGGCAGATACTTCTTATTTTCCATAAATTTTATTAATTCTATTTTGCAGAAGTCTTTCTAGGTATATTTCGCTAATTTACTGGATAGACAAAAAAACGGCTGGATTGGAGTGATTCTGCTGTTTTTTATGGATTTTCTTCATACTGCTGCTGAAAAATCAGCATTCAAACAAAAAAAGCAGTTCCCGAAAGCCCTAGTTGCTGACCTTTGGAAACTGCTTTTTCTTTTTTATTATTGAACTGTTTTTTCAGATTGTGATTCTTTTAAGGACCCTTCTGAAGAATTCAGGTCTCATATAGAACTGCCGGTAGCCTCGTTTTAATGTTTCTTTTATCTTCAGCTGCTTGAGCAGAACATAGAAACGATCGCGCTTTTTCGTCCGACTGATGACATGATCGTATTTAAAATTAGTATAGGCATTTATTTCATCCAGCATCGCTGCAACTTCCTGCAAATGCTTTTGTTTCTTGGCGACATCAGAGACCTGCACGTCGGTCCAAGAACCCTTCACATCTACACGATAGGCAGCCATATTCTGATCCATGTAGAAAAGCGTCCCATTTAACGCCCCGCAAATCACGAGCGGATAATCGCCGATTGTTGCATTCAGGTAATACTCCGGCATCTTCGGAATCTTTTCAAGCGAATACACTATTGAATTGGTGGCGAATAATTCCCCTCCACCTTCAATCACTTCTTCTACGCTGTAAATTTTGTCCTTGTGGCTCGGACGAATAGTGGAAACAGTTTTTTGGGTCACCGCGGATACCCGTTCCGCAGCATGGACACACATGCTGCATTCCGGGTGCGCTTCCATGTAGTCCACCTGTTTTTGAAGTTTGTACGGATCCGTCCAGTAATCATCACCTTCACAAACGGCCATGTATTTGCCTTTGGCCCGTTCAAGATTAAAAAGCTCTACCAAGACATCTTTAGAATATTGATTTTCTGTCTGATAGATCGGTTTAATGATCTCCGGATACTTTTGTTCATAGCTTCGAATGATTTCAGCTGTCCGATCTGTGGATGCATCGTCATGAATGAGGATTTCATAAGCGAAATCTGTGCGCTGCATCAACATGCTATCCAAGGCTTCGGCTATAAAATCTTCATGATTATAACTGGTACACTCGATACTCACCATTATCTCTTTTGCCATAAATTACAGACTCCTCTTCAATTAAGTAAGTTTTTGTCATCAGCTATAATGTGCGGCCTCAAATACACCCTGACTGGTTCAGCTGAAATAAATACTGCCGATTTCCGGCTTTTCTCATATCTTAACACACCGAAATTGAAAAAATGGATTATTCAGATAAATAAACAATAAATTTACAATAATGTAATTATATTCATTTTACTCATCTGCTGTAAAAAAGTTCTCTTTCTGATACTTCACTCTTAATTCTTCATCGCGCAGGATCAAGTTATTATCTTCAATCGTATTGCCTTTGACAGTATGGCCGTTTCCAACATTGATATAAATCCCCCGTTCTGAGCTTTCACGTGGATTGATGGCTAAATTATTGAGGATGCTGATATTATGGCTCGGCGTCATCAGGTTCTCGCCTCCATCTCCTGGCCGTACTGCAATATTGTATTCATTGTTATAGGTCAGGTTGCCCTTGATGATATTGGAATCGGCTCCATTTTTGATATCAATTCCGTAATAAAAGCCGCTCACCGTATTCTTTTCGATGATGCTGTCCTTTTCGCTTTCCACGGTGATTCCCTGCTGATCGCTAAAGCCTTTGCGATCTTCCATTACTAAACAGCCTTTGACCAGATTTTGTTTGCCGCCGCCAAATAAAGAGAGATGTCCATCTCCTGAATTTCTCACCACACAGGATTCAATCGTATTATAATCCGAGGCAAAGTTGATGATACCGGAACCATAATTGGATTCACTCGTCACATTTCGGATAAGGTTGTCATTGGCATGGTGAAGATGAATTCCCTGCGAATGGTTTTTAGTATAGACATTTTCAATCGAACTTTTCTGGCTGTCCTGAAGCAAAATAGCGATATTGGAAACCAGCGACCCACTTTCCGGCAATTTATCCCCAATCAGGAAACCACCTTTCAGATGGACATCCGCTGTGTCTTTAACCCAGAACACACCATATTCACCGTCAGAGTCTGTACGAAAAATCGCTTGGTCCATGTTGAGGGTAATAGGTTTTGTTATTTTTAAAGCAAAATAGCTCTCACCGTATCCGGTAGTCGCTTTAAAATCCGGATTTTTGCTCAATTTGTAAATACCCGCCGGAATATGCAGCTTTCCACCGATTGGAGTTTCGTCAATCGCTTTCTGGATAGCTTTCGTATCATCCGTCACTCCATCACCTTCTGCCCCAAATTGTGTTTTGGCATCTATCTGTTCTTCAGCAAATAAAAAATCTTCTCCCATTAAAAAGACAAGGATTAAGCCATAGATTCCGACCAGGGACAAGATCCAGCGAGTGGTTTTATTGATCATCTTTTCCGTTCTCCCCTTTAAACAACCTTAAAGATAGAGAGGCTCGACTTTTAAACCGCGGCCTCGTACCCTTAGTATAAGGCAAGATTTCTAAAAATGCACATATTTCCGAATACTATTTTTTTTATAATATTACCCAATATCGAAGTTATTCTATCCTATAAATATATTATTTTTGCTGTCTATCGGATAATGAAAACGAAATATCCCTAGCATTTTCCTTTTTTTTTCGCTATAATCGAATTGACGTTAATTTAATTGAAAATTTAGTCATATTACATACCGTTCTATACTATTCAATAAGAAACGAGGTTTTAGCTTGAGGGATTTATTTTTCGAAATAGAATATGGTCAACTTTACGAGAAAATCGAAAATGGAACCTGCGAAGTTTTTGAGTTTTCCCACCCCCTTGGGAAGGTATATCACCAATTCATCAAAAAAGAGATTCCCATTAAACTGGATGATGGAACCTATTTTGACTTGGTGACACCTTATGGCTATGGGGGCCCATTAATGACAGATGTTGCCGAAGGGAAAAATGAAGAGTTGGCGATGCTTTTCCAGGAGGCTTTCCGGGGCTATTGCCAGGAAAACCGGATTGTCAGCGAATCTGTCCGCTTCCACCCAGTTTTTGAAAATGCTGCCGATTTTCGATCCTGTTATGAAGTTGTCCATCGCCGCAATACGACCGGAACCAATCTGGAGGCCTTTGAAGATCCTGTACAAAGCGAGTTTTCCAAATCCAGCAGAAGAAATGTCCGAAAAGCACTGAAGAGCGGAGTTTCTTTTTCCATCACCATCAACCCGCCGGACCTGAAGGATTTCAAAGCCATCTATCACTCGACGATGGACCGCAACAAGGCTGCCAATATCTATTATTTTGACGATGACTATTTTTCCGATTGCCTCTGCCGGTTCGGCGAAAACATCATTCTGACGGAAGTGGTGTATGAAGAGAAAATCATCGGGATGGGGTTGAGCTTTTTCTATAACGATTTGATCCACACCCATCTCTCAGGAACGTTAAAGGAGTATCATCACTTATCCCCTGCCTATGTCCTTCAATATGCACTTGCTGTATGGGGGAAAGATAACGGTATGGCGTTGATCCATGATGGTGGCGGCCGTACACGGGATCCGGAGGACAGCCTGTTTTTATTTAAGAAGCAATTCGGCAAAAATACCGAATTCGCGTATTATTTTGGCTTTAAAATTTGGAATAGTCCCATCTATGACGCTTTATGTGAGAAAGCCGGAGTGAGCAACAACACTGAAGCTTTTCCAGCTTATCGCCAAAAATCGTTGGAAAAAGTATCAACATGACAAGCCTGTGATGCATGAAACGGAAGAAGCGCAGATTTGACTGCTTCTTCCGTTTTTATTTATCCAATTCTTCAGATCATATTCAGCAAAAATGAGTAAGGCTGCTTCCAACCACTGATTTTTTTCCAGCCTACAAGTAAAAGAAATTATATAAATCTCAAATAAACGGAAAAGCAGGAGTCGCTGCTTTCCGTTTATTTATTTTTAAAAGTGAGTAGCCTTTCAAATAGGTAAGCTTTCTCTTCAGCCTTTTTTTCTGATGATAGGCAATATCAATCTATAAACTGTCTTCAGTTCGGCAATGTTTGCAATTCGGCAAGCAGCGATATAAAATGCGATGCCAGCAGCAACCTGCAGCAAAAATTGAATCAGTATGCCTGTCTCCAGCAGCGCACCAAGCACCCACACCCCAGCACCCATGACAAAGGATAGCAAGTAAACCGGCAGCAGGTCCTTCACTTTTTCTCTGGCCGGATAAGCCACTTCCCGTTTCGAGAAATGGCTGTTGACGAAGAATTCCAGATAGGTATTTAAAATGGCGGCTGCAATCAACCCGATCACCCCTAATTCCAGCCAGACCGCCAGAACCAATAGAATCGTCAAGGAGATTTTGTTGATGATTTCCAACTGCAGATACAAGTCGGACCGGCCTTTTACCTGAAGAATGCTCAAATCGAGCGCCAATATCGGATACAGCATCCCGGCAATGGACAGCAATTGAAAATAAGGGACCATCGGCAGCCATTTTTCACCGAACACCAATAATACAAGAGGGTCCCCGACAGCGGCCATTCCCACCATCATAGGAAAAATGAGAAAAGCCGCAAGTTTGGTGATATTTTTATATGACTGTTTTAACCGTTCGTGTTCATCCTGTATGCTGCTCAGCACCGGGTAGGTCACCCGCAGTATGGTTGCCGCTAAATTTTGCGAGACGATTTCGCTGAAACGTGAAGCATTTGTATAAAAACCCAGTTGTATAGCAGAATACTGCCTGCCGATAATCAGGAAATAGACATTCGTATAAAAGGTATCGATCAACCCTGATACAAGAAGCTTCCAGCCAAAACCGAATAACCGCTTGAACGAAGCGATACTGAAAACCAAGGAAGGAATCCATTTTTTCGTTAAAGCAAAAAGCAAAGACTGGATGGCGTTCAGCGACAATTGACGCAGCACCAGACTCCAAACACCGTATCCTGCCATCGCCAGTCCGATTGCGATGACACCGGATATGATACTGGCGCTCAAATTTATCGCTGCCTGCGCTTTGAAATTCACTTCTTTCGCAAACATCGCCTTCGGAATGATCGCGAATGAGTTGATGACAATCCCGATGGACAATACCCGCACCAGGGAGACCAGCTGCGGTTCGCCGAAAAAGCTGCTGATGATGGGAGCTGTAACGTAAAGGATTCCATAGATCATCACAGAAATAAGCAGATTAAAATAAAAGACCGTTGAATAATCCACCTGGCTGGCATTGCGTTCACGGATCAACGCCTGCGTAAAGCCGCTGTCGACCAGTGAATTGGACAGCGCTATAAATACCAGGATCATGCCGATCAGTCCGAAATGTTCGGGCAGCAGCATACGCGCCAAAATGATCTGGATAAGGAACTGGATACCTTGATTGCCCACCAGGTCACCGAAGCTCCATGCCAGACCGCCGATCGTCTTCTTTTTCAATGAAGGTTGTGGTTCCATTTGATGGTCTCCTATCCCCCAGTCCTGTCACATTTGCAACTGCATTTACTGGATTAATTTCCATTTCGCTTTGCGGATGCTGTCTGCCACATTGGGGAAAAAGCGTTTCAACAGCAGCAGCATGCGTTTTTTTGCACCTAAATCCAGGTAGATTTTCCGGAATTCTCCGCGTTTTGCGGCCTTAAAATTCCCCTGTTCCAATAGGAGGGAAAACTGGTAACCCCGCTTTGCTTTCATGAGGGAATCATTGTAGTTGAAGTGGGTATACTTATTGATTTCGTCCAGCATTCTTTCCATATCATAATAATGATTGATCCGCTTCATACTGGTAGCCAGTTCACGTTCTGTCCAGGATCCCTTGACCCCCACCCGGTAAGCTGACATATTGGCATCCAGATAATCCACCGTTCCATGAAGCGCGGCCAAAATGACCAACGGGTAATCACCTACTACTGCATTCAAGTAGAAAGGAGCCAGTTCCGAAACTTTTTCTTTTGAATAGACCATGGAATTCGTGGCAACCAGGTCGCCGCCTCCTTCAATCACGCGTTCAACGGAAAAAATGGCATTTCCCTTTTCCGGCCGTACAGTGGAAAGAATTTTCTTCTTATCAGACAAAACACGATCAGCTGCATGGACAGTCATGCTGCATACCGGATGCTCTTCCATGTAATCAATCTGCTTTTGCAATTTGTAGGGATCTGTCCAGTAATCATCGCCTTCGCAGACGGCAATGTATTTTCCTTTTGCCCGGTTGTGGTTGAATAATTCAACACGGACTCCTTTTGAATATTGGTTCTGGGTTTGGTAGATCGGTTTGATCAAAGAGGGATACTTGTTTTCATAGTATTTAATCACTTGAGGGCTATGATCGGTTGAGGCGTCATCATAAATCAGGATTTCAACGTCAAAATCCGTCTTTTGCATGAGGAAACTTTCGATTGCTTCGGCAAGGTAATCTCCGTGATTGTAGCTTGTGCAAACTATACTGACCAGCGGTTTCGTTGTCATAATTCTCACTCCTTTAAGTTTTAAGCAATACACATCACTGAGGCCGAATAAAGGGGAAGGCAAAATGCCAAAAGGGAAAAATGATGAATAGCATCATAACCGATACTTTATGCCCATTATCACCATCTTTTTTTCATCTTAACACAAAACAATTCGATAAATATAGATAATTCGTATTATTTAAAAAATAATATAAACTTTACAATTATTTAATAGTATTTTTACACTTCCAGTAATTCCCTAATGAAAAGGCAGCGCTCTTCTCTGCTGGAATCTGCTTTTGGCAGAATTGAAAAACCCCCTTGAGCAGTGAAGTGGCTCAAGGGGATTTCATGTGATTTTTCTATTTCGAATGCCACGCCCAGGCACTGGAAATGATGGCCTCTAAATCATATGCCGGCGTCCAGCCTAATGCAGCTTTGATTTTAGCGGATGATGCAATCAACGTAGCCGGGTCTCCGGCACGCCGCGGTGCATATTCGATGTTTGCCTGTTTTCCTGAAATCTGCTGGCAGGAACTGATGATTTCATTGACTGAATAACCGGCTCCATTGCCGAGGTTATAGGTTTCATTGGCAACTTTCCCATCCGCCATCCCTTCATAGGAAAGGATGTGCGCCCGGGCCAAATCCGTGACGTGGATATAATCCCGGACACACGTTCCGTCAGCTGTGTCGTAATCTGTACCGAATACGGAAATTTTATCGCGCTGGCCAAGAAGATGCTGCAGCACGATAGGGATCAGATGGGATTCCGGGTCATGGCTTTCACCGATTTCACCTGACTCATGTGCACCCGCAGCATTGAAATAACGCAGCACGACATACCGGAAATCATGGACATGCGCGATATCTGCTAAAATCTGCTCGACCATCAGTTTCGACCGCCCATAAGGATTGATCGGGTTGGTTGCCGTTTCTTCCGTGATCATCTCTGTATCGGGAATGCCATAGGTCGCGGCTGTCGATGAAAAGATGAAGCGTTTGACGCCATGCTCAACCATTTTCTCGAGCAGCACCATTGTAGCGTTGACGTTATTGCGGTAATATTTCAAAGGATTTTCCACTGACTCGCCGACCAGGCTATTGGCAGCAAAATGGAACACAGCGTCAATGCTGTATGTCGTGAAGAGTTCATCCAGAACCGCTCGGTCGCCCAGATCTCCTTTGACGAAAGTCGCCCGCTCATCAACCAGATGCTCGAAGCCTGTCGTCAAATTGTCCAAAACCACTACTTCGTATGTATTCACCAATTCCTTCACCGTATGGCTGCCGATATACCCCGCGCCGCCGCAAACTAAAATTGCCATGAATCCTCTTCCCCCTTTTTTCCTTCTAGAAAATCCTAATATAACCAATTGTACCATTAGCGAAAAATTTACATGAGGGTTTATTTCGATAAAAGGGAGCGACCGCACCTCAAAGCGGGTTAACCGCACCTCAAACTGGAAAGTCCGCACCTCACGCTTTCTAAGCAATAAAACCCAAACAAAAAACACGTTTCCGCGAGGCCGTTGCCGGCTCTAGCAGGAAACGTGTTCAGTCTTCTTCGGGCACATAATGATTTTGATCTGCGTAAATTTCCATATCATCTTCCGGAATGACCAGGTTGCCGATGTTCAAGGTATTGCCGATGACGACATGGCCATCTCCTGCTCCGACATAAATTCCATAGGAAGATTTGTCCCGTGGGTCCACAGCCATATTATTTAGGATCTGCGTATCGTAGCTTGGCAGCTGAAGATTTTCGCCGCCATCGCCTCCGCGCACAGCGATGTTGTATTCATTGTCGAAAACGATATTCGACTCGATGATATTCGATTCTGAAGCATTTTTGACATCGATGCCATAGTAGAATCCGCTGACCGTATTTTTTTCGATCAAACTGCCGATTTCACTTTCCACCGTGATTCCCTGCTGATCGGTATAACCCGGGCGGTCTTCAGTAACCATGCAATTCACCACATGATTATCTTCGCCACCTCCATACAAAGATAAATGGCCGTCACCGGAATTTCGCACCACACAGGAATCAATGAGGTTTTGGTCGGAATCAAAACTGATGATTCCGGATCCATAATTAAACTCTGAAGTTACTTTTCTGACAACATTATGATCCGAATGATTAAGGTGGACACCTTGGGAAAAATTTTTCATATAGGTGTCTTCAATGGAGCTATTGTCAGTATAGAGAAACAGAATGGCGATATGGGATGTCAACGAGCCGTCTTCCGGCAAACGTTCCCCCATCAGAGCGCCGCCTTTTAAATGGACGTCTTCCGTTTCATTGACCCAAAACACGCCATACTCATCATCCGTATCCGTCTGGAAGATAACCTCTTCCATCAAAATCGTGATCGGCTTTGAAATCTTCAAGGCAAAATAGCTGTCGCCATATCCCGTTACTGCTTTAAGGTCAGGGTTTTTGCTGAGTTTGTAGACGCCTGGCTTGATTTCCAACGTTCCTCCGGCGGGTGTTTCATCAATAGCGGCCTGAAGTTCCTCCGTTTTGTCTGATGCTTCATCCAGATTGGCGCTGTAGCTTTCTTGCCCATTCTCCGCTTCTTCATTCTGCGTCAACTTTTCAATCATCAAAAAGAAATAACCGAATCCGACAATGCCTAAAAGCACCAGCAGGACAAATCCAAATGTTTTTACTTTCATGCCAATCACCTCCTTTGGTGCATAATGCCCTTACTTCCTATCATACATAATATAGGCTGAAAATAACAGTTCGGTATCTGAAAATTCAATAAACAGATATTAAAAGGGTAATAAGAACTAAAAAACACCACACCTTCAAAGTTGCTCTGAAGGGTGCGGTGTTTTACTTTCTTTCTTATTTTCTGGCTGTTCAATCGGTTCTGTATCCGTTTCTTCCATCATTGCCGTTTCTGTGTCGCCGCCTTTACTGCGCGCCAACAACTCTTCACGATGGTTTTGTGTGGCATCTTCCCTCTTTGAGCTAGCTTTTCCCAAAGAAAAAATAACGGCCATCACAAATATAAAGCCGCCGGTGATCAACGCCCACATACGATCCACCTCTTTTTGCATAACCCAGTTGCTGTCATTTACGTTCTACTCCTTACAAGGTCCATTATTCTTACTTATTTATACTATCTTACGCTAAATTTTTGGTATTTACTAGCTTCATTTGTACCAGTAAATTGAAAGCATCCCTGCCAATCGATTCAAAAGTGGCAGAAGGATTTATCAGGTTTTCGCTTTATTCTTCCCGTTATTGCTCTTTTTCTTCCGCAGCCGCCACAACCTATCGCCGATGGCATAGACTATGGAACCCAAACCAGCCCCGGCACTGTCAATCAACACATCTTTCGCTTCACCGCTCCGTCCTTCGATAAATAATTGATGAATTTCATCAGTTACTGCAAAGAGGACACACATGCCAAATCCGAAAACCAGTTGCTTCATCCCGTAGAAACCACTGCTTCTCCAGGCGTTCAAACTTAGCAGGCTCAATAGGAAATAGGCGATGAAATGCGCATTTTTCCGAACAAAAGTATGAAAACTTTCAATATCAAACTCTAAATTCGGCGCCACTTGATCAATGAAGCTCAGCAGTGCAGCTACGACGCCCGAACTTAGATCGCTTGAAGCAGAACCGGGTTGATGGGAAAGATAAAAAATAACGGCCATCCAGGAAATGGCCGTAATCCATGAAATAAGTTTATATGAAGTCATATGACAAATCCTTTACTGTTAAAATCGGTGTTTATCCATATTATAGCATCTGTCACTGAAATCGGAAGCTGACTTTTTGCCGAATAAAAAAGCCTGCAAAAAACTGCAGACTTTGTTCCATATAAATCAGCGGATATTGATGCCGACCTGTTCGCGGTCTGCAGTTTTCGAACGATAGGCCGGGAATACTCCGGTTTCTATTTTCGATCCTACCGTTTTGCACAGCAAGTCGTAAATTTCCCGGTTCCAGATTTTATAGCTGACATGGAAAGTAAACTTTGTATTTTTGCCGAATTGTTTTTTGAAAAGATACAGAGGGTCGTCGACTTCCCCTGTCACGCCTCCACCTTCGTGGATCAACTCGATTCCCTGTTCTTTCCCCCACATCACCAGCGCATAACGCATCACGAAAGCCGCTGATAAATGGTGGTACTCTTCCACCGTACCCGACAAATGGATATGAACTGTTTTACCGGAGACCAAGTTAAGCCCCATTGCAATGACCTTGTCTTCATAAAGCACTTCCGTCAGCACGATCTGTTCACCAAAGTAATTGAGAAGATTCTTGAAATATTCATCGTTAAAATAATACACGGTAGCTGCATTTTTTCTTTTCATGGTCGAATAGTAGATTTTCTTGAATTCCTCCAGATCGGGAGGGTTTACGGCAACACGGTACTCTACACCGGCCTCCAACGCTTTACGGATGCTTTTTTGCTTCGACTTGGAGAATTCGGATTTCACCGGGTTGTCGTAATCCTTCAAATTGGTGCCCGTCGTATGCCGGCGGAACGTCAAGTCATAGCAGCTGCTGAAATCCTGGGCATTGGTGAATAAGGGGTGGAACCGGACAAACTCACAGACAATATTCTCTTTTTGGCAGTATTCTTCGAAAGCATCGTGAAAAGCTTGAACCACCTGACATTTATGTACTTCTTCACAATCAGTGATGCAAGGTCCCCCATAACCATAAGGTGTGCTTATATCATAATAGGGTTCTTCGTTGATGCATACTGGAATAAGCCGCTTGATGAACAAATGGCTTACTTTTCCCAAGGGATGTTCGAATTTAAACACCTCGCACGTACCCTCTTCGATTTGTTCATACAGCCGGCCATAATTCTGTTCAAAATAAATATCATCCACTCTGAAGACGCCTCCTTGTACCGAAGCTTTTCTAAAAGCAAAGGTAGACTTATTACACGCTAATTTCCATCTGTTTACAGTTTTCGTTCTTTATTTAGATAGTTTATCATACTCCTACAAATTATCCACCATAAAAAACAGATTTTTTAGATTATTTGGATTATATTACGTTTATTACACACATTTAAAGACCTAGATTCTGTTGCTTGATTCCGGGAAAAAAACCGGCTGATCGTGTCAGCCGGTTCTTTTATCCGCGATACAACGGGAAATAACCCGTTACTTCTATGCCTTCGCCTTGTCTTTTCAACTCCACGAGTCGGTCATATGCTTCTTGAAGACGTATTTTCTGGCCACTCACTAAATCCAGCGCTTTGGTTTTTGTAAATCCTTTTTTGAATCGATGCAGATTTTCATAGGGAGCAGTGCCGCCTAATTGAAATTCTTTTTTGTCATGTTCAATTCCCCATCGGCATGCCTCATATTGAATCAGACTGTTTCCCGCCAACTGAAAGTAGTCAGGATCATTTCCAGTCAAATGAGAATGCATATAATTTCCGTAATGGAGAATAAGAGAAGAAGATATGTACTTTCCTTCGTACTTTGCATTCAGCAGAAATTGATTGCCTTTAAAAACCTTAAAGGAATCTCGAAAAATCTCTTCGGAAAACAAATAATATTCATTGCTGATCCCATTTCTTTTGGCGGTGATGTCATACAGACGATGAAATTCACCGACAGTTTCCCCTGTAAAATCAAATTCGATTTCGACATCATTTTTCTGCGCTTTCCTTACTTGAGTTCTTGTTTTCGGCGAAAACTCATCCATAAAGAAATCTTTGACTGTCAAATCAATATAGATCATATCGCTGGTATGACGAAAATTATAGAGATGCTCAAAGTCCTTGATGTTTCCGATCCATGGACTGAATCTTACGTATTCGGCGACGATATTATGTTCCTCGCAATACTGCTGGAACGCTTCTTCGTATTGCGCAACGAGCTCCTGGCGTTTCCCTTCCTGACAGTTTAAGATGACCGGTCCGCTGAATCCATAAGGCGTAATGATATCGTGATAGGCTTCTCCAGTCTCCAATGGAATTTCCCTTAAAATAAACTGATAAAACACATGGCCCAAATCGTTTTCAAACTCGAATAAAGCCGATTTTCCATTTTGTTCTTTGCTTTCGAAAAACTTTGCCCACTCCGGTAAAAAATAAATATCCGGGACATTGACCATTTATAATTCCCCCTGTTTTGAATAGACTATCTCGCTAGAGTTATTCCATTTTTCAGAAATTATATCACATCTAGTTTTTTTGGCCTATCATTTTAGTCTCCCTTTGTAATTTCACTTATAAAAAAACCCGTATTCGACTGCAGGATACACAGCTGAAAACGGGTTTTGACGGTGAAGAACTATTTTTCTTTCGTATAAGATTCCTGCAGTTTCCTTTCGAACAACTCCAATAATTGATCTCTCAGTTCAGGACGCTTCAACGCAAATTCAATAGTCGTTTCAATAAATCCATATTTCTCACCGACATCAAAGCGGCGGCCTTCGAATTCATAGGCGTAAACGGACTGAACTTCATTCAGCATTTGGATGGCATCCGTCAATTGGATTTCTCCGCCGGCGCCAAGCTGGTGTTGACCCAAAAACTCGAAAATTTCAGGCGTCAGGATGTAGCGGCCCATAATGGCGTAATTTGACGGCGCTGTTCCGGCTTCCGGCTTTTCGACAAAGTTATCGACTTTGATCAATTTGCCGTCGATGGAAACCGGATTGATGATGCCGTAGCGATGGGTTTCATCTTCAGGTACTTGCTGGACACCGATGACACTTTTGCCGGTCAACTCGTTTTGCTTCATCAATTGAGCCAGGCACGGTTCGTCATTTTCCACGATGTCATCACCGAGCAGGACCGCGAACGGTTCGTTGCCGATAAATCGACGTGCAGACCAAATCGCATGGCCGAGGCCCAGCGGCTCTTTTTGGCGGATATAGTGGATCTCTACATTGGAGGTTTCCAGGACAGAATCCAGCATATCGATTTTCCCTTTTCTCATCAGGGTTTCTTCGAGTTCAAAGGCATGATCGAAATGATCTTCGATGGCACGTTTGCCTTTTCCGGTAACGATGATGATGTCTTCAATTCCAGAGGCGATTGCTTCCTCCACTATGTATTGGATCGTTGGCTTATCGACAATCGGCAGCATTTCTTTTGGCATGGCTTTGGTGGCAGGCAGAAACCTTGTACCAAGTCCTGCAGCCGGAATGATTGCTTTTTTGACTTGCATCTCTTCACCTTCTCATTCATATTTTCTGATCACGTATTGTTTAATAATAACATTTTTCCAGGGTAAAGCTAATATTTGAAAAAATTTCTCTTTCATATTCAAAAATTACCGGATGTTAGCAATGAAATAGAAGGACAAAGGGCTGGATTCAGTTTTATTATCAGAAATTTAAAATTACAAACAAACTTCTATTAAGATGCTAGAATATATGTACCAATGGTCCGTAATTATATTAAATATTTTCTAATTATCATGTATAATTCCCTATTTTCAATAGATAATCGAAAGGAAGTGTGAACCAGATGAATGCCATACCATTATCCTATGATCCCGCTTTAATCTTCCTTTCTATTGCAGTGGTTTTCATTTCAGCTTACATTGCTTTAAACATCAGCGGCATGCTGTTTACCACAGTCGGAATCGCACGGGCCAAGTGGATTATGCTCGGCGCCCTTATCATGGGGCTCGGTATTTGGTCAATGCATTTTATCGGCATGCTCGCTTCTCATTTATCTATGGAAGTAAGTTATAATACCCCGCTTGTCATCGCTTCGATACTGCCTGCCTTATTCGCGAGCGGAATTGCTTTCGCCATCACCAGCAAGCCACAGGTCCTAAAAACCGAAGTTCTGGCTGGTGCCGTGCTCATTACGACAGGCATTATCGCCATGCATTATATCGGGATGGCGGCCATGCAGCTGCAGGCCACTGTACAATACGATCCCTTGTTGTGGACCTTATCCGTGGTTGTCGCTTTGGCTTCTTCGCTTTTGGCCATGTTCCTGCTGTTTTATTCACGGAACCGCCATGGTTTCTTTGGATTAAAGATCGTCAGTGCGGCATTGATTGCCACTGGCGTAGCCGGTATGCATTACATCGGCATGGCTGCTGCGCGTTTTGAACCTGCCGCCCACCATATGCCAGTGGCTGCCAATTCGATGAACAATAATTATATCGCTTATAATGTCGGCATCGGCATGGTCCTGATGCTGATGATTGCCATCCTCAGCATCCGCAGCGAAACGAAAGTGAAATCCCTGTCCGATGAATACGGCCGCCAGTTTCTGTCGGTCATCGAATCCGCTAAAGACGGCATCGTGGTCACCGATGCCAAAGGGATTGTTATGCAATGGAATAATGGCGCACATCATCTTTTCGGCTATACCAAAGAAGACATTATCCAACAGGATGTGCGCCTGATCTTCCCAAAATCCCATCAAGACGCACGGCAACACGAACACATTGATACAGTCGGCAAAACCATTGAGCTGACCGGCTTGAAAAAGAATGGCAATCCGTTTCCGGTTGAACTTTCGACAGGAACATGGCATACAGCTAAAGGCGATTATTACAGCCTCATCATCCGTGACATTACTGACCGTAAAGCAACTGAAGAAAAAATCAGCAACCTCGTTTACCTCGATTCGCTGACAGGGCTTCCAAACCGGCGCTTGTTCAACGACCGGCTTGAATCTTCAATTGCTCAGGCATCAGAAAACGCTGCTGTTCTGACAGTCCTTTATCTGGACCTTGACCAGTTCAAGCTGGTCAATGATACATATGGCCACCAAACCGGTGATCAGCTGTTGTTGGAAGTGGCGCAACGCATCAATTCCTGCCTTGACAAAACGGATACCTTAGCCCGTCTTGGCGGCGATGAATTCATTGCACTGCTGCCGAACGCTGACTACACAAAGGCGCAAGCTACCGCACAGAAAATACTGAAAGTCTTAAACGAACCTTTCCTATTAAATAACGAAACTGTTTTCACTACCCCATCAATCGGTGCGAGTCTTTTCCCGGCAGACGGCAAAGACCCTGAAGCGCTGGTAAAAAATGCCGACATCGCTATGTACCGGGTTAAAGAAGAAGGCAAAAACAATTTCCAATTTTTCACTTCCGAAATGAACGACTTGATTTCCAGAAAGTCAAAAATCGCCATGAGCATTCGCAAAGGCTTAGAGCTTGGTGAATTTACGATTCATTACCAGCCGCAGATCGATATCAAAACCGAAAAAATCATTGGGGTTGAAGCGCTGGTCCGGTGGTATCACCCCACATTCGGGCAGATCTCACCTGCTGAATTCATTCCCATCGCAGAAGAGAATGGCATGATTCTTTATATCGGCGAATTTGTTCTCCGGACTGCCTGTCAGCAGAACAAAGACTGGCAGGACGCTGGTTTGGATCCGTTTCGGGTCGCCGTCAACATTTCAGCCAAGCAATTTTCACACGGCAATATTGCTGAAGTGGTGACCTCTGCTTTGGACGATGCAGGTTTGGCTCCTGAATTTCTCGAATTGGAGTTGACTGAAAGCATTATCCAAGGCGCCAAGTACGCCATTTTAAAAATGCAGGAATTGAAGGCCATGGGCATCCATCTATCCATCGATGATTTCGGCACCGGCTATTCTTCACTGAGCTACCTGAAACTTTTTCCCGTCGATACGCTGAAAATCGATCAGCATTTCACACGCAATATCCATAACGACCCGAAAGATGCGGCATTGGTCGACACCATCATTCAAATGGCCCACAATCTGAAGTTGAATGTCATCGCGGAAGGTGTAGAAACCAGCGAACAGCTGGCATTCCTGAAAACCAAAGATTGCAACCAGGCCCAAGGGTATTATTTCCAGAAGCCCCTGCTCCCTGAAATGATCGAACAACTATACTTGAAAGTATAGACCATCAGCCCTTGCCTGAAGTGTGACTTCAAGGCAAGGGCTGTTTTATTTGCTGTCCAGCAGTTTCGACAAAGGATGGATTCCGAGACTTTGAATGATGAGCGACAAGATGACCACGGAAAAGCTCAGCGAAATCAGTTCATCAGCCGCTCCTTCCTGCGCCATCGCTCCCAGCTGCAGCAACAGGAACACGGACATCGACCCGCGGATACCGGACCAGGCGATGAGCAGCGACTTTTTCCAAACGTCTTCAGACTGCCTTCCGCTAGCCACCAATTTAAACGTGCCGCCGACAATGAGGAACCGGATGGCGATGCTGGCGAATAAAACGGCGAGTGCCAGACTCCAATTCCCCCATGCCAGATATTCCGTTGCTTCAATGCCGATCAGCAAAAACAGCAATGCCAGCAGCGATGGTTCAACGACGTTCCAGAATCCGGACAGCGACTCACGGTAATGGTCTTCTTTATTGGTATGGGAAAATTCCCAGGATAGCATAACTCCCGCCGATACGGTCGCCAGAACACCGGAAAAGCCGAAGCTTTCAGCCAGCTGAAAGGCACCGTATGCCAGGGCGATGCTGAGCATAACCTGGTAATCCCGGTGATGGGTGACATGGACAGCCTTGCTCAATAGCCAGCCGACCGCAAGCCCCAGAATTATTCCACCTGCCGAGACATAGACGAACTCCCCTAAAATGGAAAGTACATCAAGTGAATGCGAATCAAGGTACATGCCTGCCAAAACAGTGAACAGGACGATGCTGGTTCCGTCATTGATCATGGATTCCCCATCAACGATATCAGCAATGCTCTTGTCAGGTGACGACTTCTCTAAAATCGAGACGACCGAAGCCGGATCGGTCGGCGCCAAAATCGCCGCAATCACCAGCGCCCCTGCCAGGGAAACAGAAAAGAACCAGCCGCCGATCCAATAGATGGCCAGTCCGACAAGCACAACCGCAAGTCCTAGCCCCACCGTACTCAGCAAGCCAATGATGGCGGAATTCCTGCGCAAAGCATCCGTCGAAAATTGATACGCAGAAACAAACAATAAGCCGGGCAGGAAGACATCGTAGATCAATGTCTCCGTCACTTCAACATTATTGAAATAAGGAATGAACGACAACCCGATGCCGATCAGGACAAGGACCACCGGTACAGGAAAATTTTCTTGCTTTTTATCAATCGTGAACACTAAATATCCGATGCACAACAAAATCGTCACGATTGCTGCCGACATGCCGATCCCCTCCAACAATTGACTTCCATAAAGTCAAAGATTTCCCTTAAACAGGGTCTTTTAAACAGAGTTCGGGTGTTAGGTCCAGCAGCCAAGATGGAGCTTCGTTTCTGAAACGTCATAAAAAACAGGCAGCCCAGTGGTTTACTGGGCTGCCCGCTGCTCGTTTATTCAGTTCACCGTTCAGCTGGAAATGAAAACGTGCCGGTGGGCCTGCTCTTATTTAGCGGTCCGCTTCTTTAGCTGTTCTTCTTCCTCTTCTTTCAGGCGGCGTTTGACCTGCAGATAGGATGTCAATTCTGCCAATTCCTCTTGGTTTACCAGCTGGTCATCCACCACCAGATTGATGGACGACAAATCGGCAACTTGCTGAAGATCGAGTTTGTTGGAGATCTGATCACGCTCCAGCAAAAAGTCTATAGATACTTTATAATAATCGGCCAGCAACTCCAAATGAGAAATGCTTACTTGCTTTTTGCCGCTTTCGTAACCCCAAATCACCGTTTTCGCAAAGCCTAATTCCAAGGCCAACTCATCTACACTCAAGTGTTTTTCTTCCCTCAGACTCTTCAATTTCTCTCCTATTCTCTTCATTTCGGGCGCCCCCTCTATTTCCATTGGCCGTTATACAATCATTATATTATTCCCCTATGTTACCACGGTGAAACCGGATAACTAGCTCCATTTTAAATTTGAGTCTGAATACTCATTAAAATTCTGAAATTTTAGATAAATTAGCTTTTCTTTGTGGTAAAATGTAATTACTTTTAAAATGAAAGGTAGGTAGTATGATGCTGAAGAAACTGATCTACATATTATTTGTAGCACTTATCCTGATTATCATCATGGGCGAAAAGAACTTTGAAACGATTGAACTATCGGAAGAAACGGCCTTGCTGCCTGGAACCGAGAGCTCCCGGGCAGAAGCTGCCGATGAACCTGCACCTGCCAACTTTTCTGAAAAACTCGCAGCGGGCACTCCGGTAACCATTGTCTTTCTTGGCGACTATGTTACGTCCCCCGATTCGTTGCCAGATGGCAATCCCAATCACGTGTCCTTGCTGAGTGACTGGTTCGACAATAAATACCCGGACCAGGTGACGGTCATCAATTCCGGCATGAACGCCAACACCATTTCTCATATGAAGGACCGGGTGGCCAGCGACGTCCTGAACCACTCCCCTGATTTGGTGGTGATTTCCGCCGGATTGAATGACGCGCTTGGCGGCTGGAAGATTCCTGTCGAGGAGTATGCGAAAGACTATCAAGGAATCGTCGAAGAAATTACCGCTTCCGGCGAAACGGAGGTGCTGATCCGGACACCGAATCCGACACTTTCCTACATTAAAAATAGAGAAATGATGAAGTATATTCAGGAAACCCGCAAATTGGCAGCTGCAGATAATGTTCATCTTTTCGACTTTTATAAAGTGATGGCTGGAGATGTCCACGCCAAGAACATCGCTCAGACCCATTTGATGCAGAACGAAATGCACCCCAATACAAAAGGGCAAGCTTACCTGTTCGATAAGTTTAAAGTCTATTTGGCGATGGAACTGATTAAGCAGTAAGCATCCACTAAAAAGAGCCTCCCCCAATGAAATCAATGATTTCGTCGGAGGAGGCTCTTTAGTTGATTATTTCACCAATAGGTTTCTGGCTTCTCTGAATTCCTTGATGTGGTGATCGATGATGTGCCCGTTTTCAATGACTACAGAATCGCGGATCATGTCGGTCCAATTGCCTTCGACAAAATTATCGACCATCGGCGAGAATCCTTCGCTCAGCACTTTCGTGACCGTGTGCGGGAACATCGCTGGCGTGTTGTCCACCGTGTAATGGATGATGCCATCCACTGTATAGACGGGATCATCGATGGTCGACGGACGGGAAGTTTCGATCTCCATGTTCGGGTCGCAGCTGACATCGACAATCATCGCGCCTTTTTTCAGGCGTTTCAAATCTTCCTTGTAGATGATGCGGTCCGTACGGGTCGTGTCCCACATGACGCAGTTGACGAGAACGTCATAATTGCCCATATTTTTGATGAACAGGGATTCCAGCTTGCGGCCGTAGACATCGACATCAGCACCTAAGCCGTGAAGGATGCGCAGTACGCCCTTGGTCGTGTGGCCATTTCCAAGAACCGCCACTTTCGTTTCGTACGGCATTTTGCCGCAATATTGGTAAGCTTGCAGAATCGCCGCTTCTCCAGCAACTTCACGGTTGCGGTAGAAAATGTAACGGCCATCTTCAAACATTTCCTCCCAGGCAACCACAGTGTGATCTCCTGCAAGTACCGAGTCTGTGAACGCGATGTCCTGAACTGCATGAGCCCAACCAATCAAGAGTTTCCCAGGCGTCAATTGATCGAAATAATCCGCGTTGCCCAATTTTACATCGACAATGGCGTCACATTGCAATACTTTTTCGCGCGAGACGAATTGAGCGCCGGAAACCTCATATTCCGCATCGGAAAACCCAAGGGCCTCGCCGTAGCCGACTTCAAAGAACAACTGCGAGATGTTCTTGATATTCGGCATGTCCTTCGGCAGAAGCGCTCTTCTTTTTTCATTGTTTTTATGGCTGATAACAAATCCTATTGTGTAAATAATAAAACCTCCAATTGATGAATGTTGTTAGATCCTGATCGGCTGATAACAGACATTTCGTACAGAATCGACCGGACAACCCTCAAAAATTGTCGAGTGAATTAATATATTCATATCGTTTCCGCATAGCTGATCTATTCTGCATCATACCATAAACCGGAAAAATTATAAGTACTTTGTAATACGAAATTTAAATAAAGATAATGAACGTTCACATTCGGAAGAAAGACTCTTGTCAATGATGAGATAGATAGCGATGAAATCCCGAGCTGCCGGTGTTTTTGGGAGAGAGTTCATAAAAAAATGAGGATGGCCAAAAGATTGGAAAGCGCAGACATGCGCTTTCCGCTTTTGAAGTCGTTAAAAGGGGCCGTCGATCAACTTTCGTTAATCCGGGGAGTTCGTTTACAGTGAAACGGCGCTCATTTCAGCAAAACAGTCTATTTACCGGACGTTTTTCCAGTTAAATGGATATACAGTCCAAAACCGTGATAATACTGTCCAAACTCCTATGAATACTGTCCAACCAGCTGAAATACTGTCCAAACCAAGCTAAATACAAGCTAAAGCCCAAAAACCGCTGGATGCCCAAAAGATTGGAAAGCGCAGGCCTGCGCTTTCCGCTTTTTGTTTTGTCCATCTATCTCAGATTTGGCTCAAGCCACAGAAAGCGCCGGCCGGATATTCGATGATGGCATAGCTGCCGGACGTGATGGTGCCTTCCGGTCGGCGGTGGACGATGCCGCCGCGATCCTGGCACATTTCGATGCTTTGCTTCAAATCAGCGACGGCGAAATAGACGATCCACAGCGGCGGCAAGCCTTCGTTGACTCCGGCCTGATGGCAAATGCCGGCTGCCGGGTTGCCATCAGGTGTGTTCATGATGTAGTCGGCATATTCGCCCATCGGAAAATCGCTGTGCTGCCAGCCGACGACCGCTTTGTAGAAATCGCGGACGCCCTCTGCATGATGGACAGTCAAATCTGAGGAAATGATGGAACCGGGCTGAATCTTGTTTTCTTCTGCCATTGAAAACACTCCCTTTTTTTTACTTCAAGAGTGATTCGCCATGAGGATTTCAAAATCCTTTTTATTCGAATAAATGATGCCGGATATTCCCCCGAAAAAAAGCGCTGGAAACCTATTGGTTTTCCAGCGCTTTTTCGTTCAGGTCATTGTGTCAGATCCACTGCTTTTTCACCATCTCCACCAAGTAGGCCATGTCCTCTATTCCATAGCGCTGGTCGCAAGGCAAGGGCAGGATGTTTGCGGCATACTGGTATTCGATGCTTTCTTCCGGGCAATCTTCGATGACATTCGGCCACAGCAGCGGAATGTAGATTTTCTGCTCGGCCAATCTGTTTCGGACCGAAATTCCATCTTCCACCAATAACGGATAAGCGAAAGCCCCTTCCGGCATCGTCAGATTCAAGGGGTTGTCTAAACCCAGTTGTTTTTCCAGATAGGCATAGTTTTCATTCCTTATCCGGCAGGCCCGTTCCGCATCGATTGCACCCATCAGATTGCGCGTCAGTTTTGACATCTTCCGGAGCGGCGCTTCAGCAAGCAGATCATTGCTTGAGCGGAAATCCGCATAGTATTCGCTGGCAGTCCCTTCGAAGCGCCCGAGGATATGCGCCATCCGATCTTTTGAAATGTCCTGCTCGAGTTCTTCATGGAGCACCGCATCCGTCGCCAAATACGCGCCATCCGGCACGCCAAAATATTTGCGGCAGGAATAGATGGTATCGATGCCTTCCAACGGCTTCTGGAAAAAAGCCTGGCTGTGATCCAAAATCAGCTGGCCGTAATGCTTCTTCAGCGCCAGTGTCTTCTCTTGGGTAAACTGCCCATACAAATTAACGATATATAGGTACTCGCCCGGCTCCAGCTCTTTGTCGAAAATCGGCTGGAACTCCTGGTCGACATGATAATATTCAAATTCATAATTATACTTCTGCAACAGGTTGCTGACCGAGTCGCATAAATAATAGGGAATATGCAATTTCGTGATCTTACGCGCTTTCAATAGATACAACAAGGCGTTGCTGCCGCTGTTGAGCGCCACCAATCCGCTGTAAAACTCCTGGTTCACCAGTTCCTCCATGCCAAAATATCCGCCGATTTCTTTCATTTTCCGTCTCCTTCAAGCGGCCGAATCCAAGCTGAAAATGGCCGACCGCACCTTAATTGTTGTTAACCGCACCTCAATTGGTCAAGACCGCACCTCGCTCGGGGTTAACCGCACCCCAAACGTCCAAGACCGCACCTCGCTCGGGGTTAACCGCACCCCAAACGTCCAAGACCGCACCTCGCCGCGCAAAAGGACCTACCCCCGGTACAATGGAAAATATCCAGGGAATCGGATGCCTTCCTTTTGGCGCTTTACTTCAACCAATTGGTCATAGGCCGGCTGGTTGTGGATTCTCTTGCCCATCAATAGCGGCAACGGCTCCGTTCTCGTGAAATTCCGTTTGAACCGGTAAAGGTTTTCATCGTTGCCCGCTCCACCCAGATGCAATTCCTTCTTGCCGTGTGCCACTGCCCACTTGCACGCTTCATAAATGATCAGGCTATTGCCGGCGAAGGAATATAATGCAGGGTCGTTTGCGGCTAAATGGTAATGGACATAGTCGCCGTGATGCAACATCAGCGCAGAGGAAATATAGCGCCCTTCATGTTTGGCGGAAATCAGGAATTGCTTGCCCTCGAACCGGTCGAACGAGCTGCGCAAAGATTCCTCCGAAAACAGATAATAGGGATCGATGTCATTTTTTTCAGCCGTCATCATATAGAGGCGGTGGAATTCAGCCACATGTTCACCTGTGTAATCGATTTCGATTTCCACATTATTTTTCAACGCCTTCCGCACCTGTCTTCTCGTCACGGAAGCGAATTGATCCATGAAAAAATCATCCACCGTCAAATCGATATACAGGGTAGAGCCATTGTCGCGGAACTCATAAAGCTGCTCGAAATCCTGGCGATTCTTCAGCCAGGGATTAAAGCGGACGTATTCCGTAACAATGCGATGCTCTGCACAGTATTTTTGAAACTCCTCGTCGAAATGCTCCACCAGCTGTTGCTTTCTCTCCGGTTCGCATGCCAGGATAATCGGACCGCTGAAGCCATAGGGTGTGATGATATCATAATAGGTCGGCCCTTCCATCTGCACGGGAATCGGACGCACGATAAATTGATAAAACACCTGCCCCCACTCATGCTTCACATCAAAGAAATGCACTTTTCCTTCATGTTCTTTTGTTTCGAAAAACTCTCCCCATTCCGGTAAAAAGTAAATATCCGGCATTGAAGTCACCATTATATCCCCTCCTCAGGCAGTAATCTCTTAAAATTAACGGTACGTTCCTTTTATATACTCTGTTGGTGGATCAACTTATCGGCACAGCGGATTCCTGGCTGCGATAGCTTGGAAACTGCTGGCTGTTGCCAGGTGTACCGGCAGTTTGGCACAACAAATCGTAAACTGTCGGATTCCAGATTTTATTGCCGATATAATAATCGAGTTCTGCATTGCGCCCAAATTTCTTCTTGAACAGATAAAGTTTGTCATCCAGCTCCCCGGTCCGGCCGCCTCCGTGATGGATCAATTGCATACTCTGCTCTTTGCCCCATAACGCAAGCGCATACTGCAGAACATATGCAGGTGCCAGCTGATGGAATTCCTGGCGCGTTCCGGTAAGATGGACATGTATAAAATCACCGCAGGCAAAATTCAGGCTCATGCCGATAATGCTGCTTTGATAGCTTACTTCCACTACCACCAAATAGTCGCCAAGCCAGTCGATACAGTTCTGAAAATATTCGTCATCAAAATAATAGACTGGCTCTGCACAATTGCGCTGCATCGTGGAGGTGTACAATTCCTTGAAATCCTTCAGATCTTTCGGACCGGCAACGACGCGATATTCCACACCCGCTTTCAATGCATGCCGGATATCGCGTCTGCAGGAGGCTGAGTATTCCGTTACAATCGGATCGTCTGTCCCTGCAAGCATCGTCTGGATGGTCTTGCGCTTAAACTCCTGGTCATAACAATGCCTGAAGTCCAGATGATTCTTTAGTACCGGATGGAAACGGACAAACTCGGAAACTATCTCATTTTCGAGGCAGTATTGACCGAAAGCCTGCTCGAATGCAGCGGCCAGCGCCAGTCGATCCTCGTCCCGCCCATTGACAATACGCGGTCCCCCATAGCCATAAGGCGTCACCAAATCATAAAATAGCTGTCCTTCAAGCTTGATGGGAATTTCACGTTTGATGAATAAATGCTGCACCGTCCCCAAAGCATGCTCGAAAACAAATTCCAGACATTCACCTCTTTCAATTTTTTCATACAAGTGTCCATACTCTTTCAAGAAATAAATATCTTCCATTTGGAGGACCTCACCTTGACAGGGATTTTTAAGGAATTTATTGCATTATTTCAGTTACTTCTGAACTTGCTACTATTTTATCATTATATTTACTCATAATACAGATAATTTAGATAACTTATGTAAAGATTTTTTAAAGAATAGAAAAACGCCGCCGGATTCGGCAGCGTCTGTTCATTTATTCGTTTTCCTGGAACACGGCAAGCGGCAAAACTGCACTCACGATATACTGGCCCGCATCGACGATTTCGGAGATTTTGAGATCAACGCACAGGCTGCACAACAGATAAGCATCTTTAGGTTCAATCCCGTAATTCTCTGAGATGTGGTCCACCATCGCGCGGATGGAATCGCGGGCGGCTTCCATCAAGTCTGGGCCGACACCGGTCGTCCCGTAAAAGCCTTTATGGTCGACTTTCGGTGTCAGTGCGCCGGCTGTCTGGAACTGCGGCGCTGGAATCGCCTTGCCTTTGAGGAGACGGAATTTCAGCGACGCCTGCATCGGGCATTCGAGTGCGGTCACGCAAACTTCGCCGTCGCCTTGTGCGGCGTGGGCGTCTCCGCAACTGAACATGGCACCCGCCACCTGCACCGGCAAATACAGCTTCGTGCCGACGGTCAATTGCCGCGTATCCATATTGCCACCGAATGTTCCAGGCGGCATGATGGCCTGCCCTTCTGCGTTGGACGGACCGACACCCATCGTGCCAAGGAACGGGGTGATCGGCACTTTGATGTTGTCGCTGAAATGAATGAATTCGCCGTCACTTAAATCGAAAGTCCTCAGGTAAGCATCCGGAAATTCTTCCGGCAGCAAACCCAGTCCCGGCAAAATCGCCATCCACCCCCAGCTTCCCGGCTGCAGATTGAGGATTTCCACTTCCAGCGTGTCGCCCGGTTCCGCCCCCCGGATCTCGACCGGTCCTGCGAGCGGGTAGACTTTCGCCCAGTCGAGCGTGGCGATGTCGTCGGTCGTGGAATCTTTGTTGAATTGATCGTCCGCCACTTCCCGGGTGGAGAAATCCACTTGGTCCCCGCTGTCGATCGTCAGCACCGGCTCCGGATCCTTGTCCCACGTATAATGAACGCGGTCATCAGGGAATTTATGTGTGTTGGCCACTTTTCTTCACCCTTTCCTCTTATTTTTAGAGTAGAAACAACGTTTTTTCCAGTTAACTGGATATACAGTCCAAACTGGGCAAGATACAGTCCAACCTGAGATTAGACTTAAAAGTGGACACGACTAAACGGTTTTCGACATACTGAAACTACCAAATCAAAGGACGTGTCAAT